>PBLJ01000027.1 GCA_002721705.1 Opitutia bacterium | reverse complement strand
TGCTAGATCAAAACCTGTAAAACTTATTCACAATTAACCGCTTTTCATTGCCTCGCGGAGGTGTTTTACAAACAGTTCCCATAATTGCCATCCTATGAAATCACAGATGACGATGGACGTAACTTCAAGCAAGGCCTCCGCGGCCAAATCCAATTCACCGAAAAAGAAGAAGGCGAAAGCTTGGCCAAAGGCCAAGAAGACGCCTTCCTCGAAGACAAAATCCACCATGCGATTGGTAGGACTTGATCTCGGGACCTATATGTCTTGTTTCATCACTCGCTTGCCCAAGCCGGCGGCTGAGGCAGGCGCCACCTTGGTTCCCACCGTGGTGGGGTACGCCGAAGATGGCATTTTATCAGGCATTTTACCAGGCAATGCATCCGTCTTGTTTGGAGACCATGCCTTGGCCAATGAATTGCATCTGCGTCTTGTTCGTCCGCTTAACGATGGTGTGATCCAAGACCAAGAGGCGGCACGCCTTTTCCTGACCGACGTCCGCAAGCAAGTCGATCCCGAAGGGAAAGCCTCGGTAAATGCGGTGATCGGCGTGCCGGCAGGTGCCGACGCTGCAGCGAAGGAAAGCCTGAAACAGGCTGCGATCGGGGCTTTCGATGGTGTACTTTTTATCCCTGAGCCTTTTCTGGCGGCATTGGGTGGGCGTGACGAAAGCCGATTGGGTGATTCGGATTATCTGGATCCCGCGGCCAACTCGTTGATCATAGACGTGGGGGCCGGCACCACGGACTATTGCATCGTGCAAGGTTATTTTCCGAATCCGGATGATCAGTTGAGCATACCTTTCGGTGGGGACGAAGTGGATGAAGATTTAGCTCAAGCCATCAAGCAAGCTTATCCCGAAACTAATTTACCGCTTTCCATGGTTCGTCGTTTCAAGGAGGAATTCTCCTACGTCGGGGAATTGGAATCGG
The DNA here is from genome assembly GCA_002721705.1 of Opitutia bacterium. Lineage (GTDB taxonomy): Bacteria > Verrucomicrobiota > Verrucomicrobiia > Opitutales > Seribacteraceae > UBA2993. The sequence continues at coordinate 59,888 of PBLJ01000027.1, read as the reverse complement.
GCATTCGCGTCAAGGCTCCCGTGGCAGGCAAGCCATGCAAACTGGAGGTGGGCAAGCAAATTGGTGAATCCTGCAACCGCTTGCTCGAGGAAATTTTCCAAGCCTCGCAAGAGATAATCGCCAAGGCATCGGCCGAATCAGTATTCGCCATGCTTGGCAACGTGATCTTGACGGGCGGTGGCAGTCGCATCCGAAATATCGGACAGGAACTCGAACGTTTGTTGCGAGAAGAAGGATACGAAAACCCTTCCGTCAACGTCATCGATCGAGACAGCAAGCCTTTCGTTGCTTTAGGCGCGCTCAAGGTTGCTCACGGAGCTCGCGAGGATCAATGGCTCAAACCATGAGTTGAATGCACTTGGCCCTAGTTTGGCCAGGCAAGGCTCAGATAATGCCCTTGAGTGAGCTGGTCACTCTTTCCAACGTTTCCTCGATTTCCACCAACCGTTGTTCATTCGCGATTGTTTCATCCTCTTTGAAGAGGATGTTCCAACCAGACAATTCAACGCAATCGGCGCCCTTGACCGAAGTGACCTTCTCGATACCCGGAATACCTGCTGAACGCACTAGGTGGTCGGCAATCTGGACGGCGGCCGTCAGTTGTGGGTGGTCGGGCGCATCCTGCGGTGTGTTGTGGTATTGAGTGGCTTGAACGATTTCCGGCGCGATGTGATGGTTCCATAGATAAAAAGCGCCCATCTTGGCATGATCCCAGCCCAGAAGCTTTTGCTCTTCTTCACAGATGTCCGCGGGCTCTTTCCCGGTAATTTTGCAAAGTTTCCCAAATTGTTCGGGGAAGGTTACCGCCATGATGATCTTGCCAAGATTGTGTACAAGTCCCGAGATATAATCTCCTTCATCTGCCCATTGCACGTCGGCGGCAGCCAGCAGTTCGCGAGTCATGATGGCGGAGCCGATGCTGTGCCTCCAAAACTCCGTCCAATCGATTACTTCCGCTTGCTTTCCGAATTCCTGAATGTCCTCGATTATGGGCGTTGCAATGATTAATTCGCTGATTCGGCTCAGTCCTAAAAACAGGGAAGCTTCCTCCACGTTCGAAACTTGTTGGGTGTCCTTGCTGCCGAAGAAAATCGAATTTACCAAATCGAGGACCCGTGCAGTCAAGGTGGGATCGAGGCGGATCACCTCGGCAATTTGGGCCATGAAGCTATCATCTGAATTCAGAAGGGAGCTCAGGGTCTGGTTGATGCTCCGTAGAGAGGCTAGCTTGGGGCATTGGTTCACGCGGTCGATGACCACGAAATCGGAGATACTTGAATGCGAGTCTCTTCCACTCGCTGAAATTGGGTTTCTATCAGGCGTGTCTACCACGGCAAGATCGTCCCATTTCGAGTCGTGACCGAGAGAACAGGAGCTTCTCTAGGAAGCCAGCAGAATCTCGCCGGGACGAGCGGTCGACACGTCTTCACCCAAAAAAGTTGATAGGTGATGCAGGGCCTCCGCTGTTTGAGCAGTTTGTGATCCTGGGACCAAGTCGATGGTTCGACCGTTGGAAAGGTTTACTTGGAAAGTGCCATCGGCTCCTCTGCTCAAGTGTAGCGTGGCTTGAGGGTCATTGGTTCTGGCAGTGGCCAAGGCAGGATCATCGAGGAGTTGGCGCCGTAGGTCGCTGTGCAGTTGACGCAAATCATCGAGAGAATGAACGCCGTATTGAGTAAGAACGGCGGCAATGCCTTGGGTTTTGGAGCTGCCCGCTTTATCCAGCATTTGGAGAAAAGCATCTCCATCCGGAGGAGCCGAAGGGCCGCTTGGTTTTAGTAAAGTGTTCTCAAGCAAGGTTTTGCCTAAGGATATTAGTCCGGTTGCTGCAATCGGGTTCATGGTGGCCTAAATTAGTATTACACCATAACTAAGCAGGTTCAGCGCCGACTTCCCCGCCAAGAGGAAAGATTTCAATTAAAATTTACACTAAATCCTTCTTCAACAACAGTTCAGCGATCTGTATGGCATTCAAGGCTGCTCCTTTCCAGAGTTGATCGCCGACCACCCAGAGAGCCAAGCCATTATCCAAGGCGTGATCTACCCTGACACGACCAACGCCGCATGGTTGCACACCGGAATACTCGATAGGCATGGGGTAGTTGTTTTGGGTGGGATCGTCCCGTAATTCAATGCCTTCAAAGCCTTCGAGCGCAGCGTGCGCGTCGGGGACGTTGGGTTGGGAGCCGAATTCCGCGTTGATCGAGATGGAATGCGCTCGAAAGACGGGTACCCGTACGCAGGTGCATGAAACCTTTAGGTCGGGTAGGTCGAGGATTTTGCGGCTTTCGTTCCTCATCTTCAATTCCTCCTTGGTATACCCATCGTCCCGAAAGGCATCGACGTGTGGCAAGAGATTGAAGGCGATGGGATGAGGGAATGCATTCGGTTGAGGCATTTCTCCTTCCGACCATGCCTTTACTTGTTCTTCCAACTCGATGGGGCCCGATGCGCCCACCCCTGAAACCGCCTGATAGGTGCTGCAGAAAAAGCGGCGAAGTCCAAACCTCTCATGAAGTGGAGCCAATGCCATGAGGGCGACGGCGGTGGAGCAATTCGGGTTTGCAATGATCTTGTTGTGATCTTCCAAGGCTTTCGGATTAATCTCCGGCACCACCAGGGGCGTGGTGCGATCCATGCGGAATGCGGAGCTATTGTCCACCACCACGCAACCACGGGCGGCGGCCAGTGGGGCCAGTTCCCGAGAGGTATCGCCGCCGGCGCTGAAGATGGCGAGGTCGAGCTGGTCGAACGCTTCGGGTCGAGCTTCTTCGACGGTCAGGACGGAATCGCCAAAAGCCAATTCCATGCCCACCGAACGATGGGATGCAAGTGCCTTGATTTTCTTGTAGGGAAATTCTCTCTGACTTAGAAGAGAGAGGATTTCTTGACCTACGGCGCCAGTTGCGCCGACTATGCCTAGCTTGGGTTTCTTCAATGAAAAGTTCTCCGTACGATCGATTGTTGGATAGTTGCCGCGAAGTGGCTGTGTCTGTAACTAGAATCTGTTTGTTGGCTTCAGTTTCCGAACAAAGCCTGCATTTGTTGGAGGACGGCAAAAGCCTAAAGGTCTATTCGATGTCAAGTTCGAAACGGCCACCTTCTTGCGTTCAGGATTCATACGGAACCCCTTGGGGCTTGCATGAAGTCTGCGAGAAAATCGGGGAAGGGCAGCCTGAAGGCATGGTTTTCANAGGTCGAGTTCCCGTTGGTTTGCGGTACTGGGAATGTCCTCCCGAGGAACAGNGCNCCAATCTCATCACAACGAGGATTCTGCGCCTGCGCGGCCTTGAGTCGGGGGTAAACCAAGGAGGCGATTGCGACACCTACGCCCGCATGGTTTACNTCCATGGGACGAACCACGAGGACCAATTGGGGAGNCCTTCCAGCGCGGGNTGTTTGCAAGTCGGCAACCGCGATGCATTGGAATTGTTCGATCACGTTCCAGTTGGAACCCTNCTTTTGATAGAGAAGTAGAGTTTCCCTATGACCATCCAATCTTCAAATCGCTTGGATTCTCCAAACAAGACTTGCTTTCGATCCCAAGAATCCAATAGCACTACTTTATCCTAATGGACCTCCTATTCGAAACACCATGAAAACGACACTTCTCCTTTCTTTTGCAGTTTCCACTTTGCTTGTAGGCCCACTTTGCGTTTTGGGCGCCGACAAGAAGACTGCCGCTCGTCCTGGTTACACCGATACTCCCAAGCTTCCCGATGGCAAGTGGCGGGTTCATGATTCGGCCCGTCCTTATCCCAAGGTGGTTGATCCCGGACCCATCGAAAAACAAAAAGGCTTTCCCTTTGCTGCCCCGGAAGGCGCCGTGGTGCTCTTCGACGGCAAGGATTTATCCCAGTGGACGGGCAAAGGCGGCAAAGCCAATTGGAAAGTGGAGAACGGATATTTCGAGGTCACTCGCAGCGGCGGAATCAATACAAAGGAGAAATTCAAGGACTTCAAGTTGCACATCGAGTGGGCTTCACCCAAGGAGGTAAAGGGAACTTCTCAAGGACGTGGCAACAGTGGTGTCTTCCTTCAGGGGGCCTACGAAATACAGGTACTCGATTCCTATGAAAACCCGACTTATGCGGACGGCCAAGCGGCCTCGATGTACGGACAATACCCCCCCGAGGTGAACGCATGTCGCAAGCCGGGCGCCTGGCAGACCTATGACATCACTTTTCGCTCCGCTCGCTTCGGCAAGGACGGCAAGTTGAAGAAGCCCGCCGTGGTGACCGTCGTTCACAATGGCGTCACCGTCCATGACAAACGGGAATACATTGGAACCTCCACCCACAAGAGAGTGGGCAATTATAACCGAAAGGTCACCGAGGGGCCAATTTCCTTGCAGGATCACGGGAACCCAGTGCGATTCCGCAACGTCTGGATCAAGAAACTCTAGGAAGCGTTCCGCCGGCGGATAAGATTTAATTCACCGCGATCCAACAAACCCCGCCAAAGGCGAGGGCTGCGCCCACCAGCTTGCCGAGCGTAAGACGCTCGCGGAGAAAAAGCGCCGCCAAGCCCAAGGTGAAGAAAGTGGAGGTTTGGTTGAGAACGGCTGCGATGGAAGGTTTGTCGGCAAGTAGCTGAAAGCCCTTCATCCAAAGGATAAGCGCGGCGAAGGCGGCGATCATGGTTCCGCTGAGCAAGGTTTTCCAGGGGAGGTTTTTCTGGCGAAAGGCGCGGGCAAGCCCTTTGGCTTTTCCAGGAAGAAGCAAGAGTAGCAAGGCAACGCCGATTCCACCTAGCAATCGCAGCTCGATGGCCCAAAAAAGGGAATCAGCTTTTAGTACGGGTATGGCTAGGACAATTCCCCAAGCCATGGTAATCATCGCGGCCACGCCCAAGGCAAGCCCCGTGAGTAATTCCTTGGGCCGTTCACTTCCCTTGGCTGGAAAGCTGGCGAGGAAGGTGCCAATTATGATGACTGCTGCCCCAATGGTTTGAGCGGTTGTCAGTTGCTCCTGTAGAAAGATGAATGAAAAAAGGATGACAAAGGGACTGTACAAGCAGGCGAGAATGGAATTCAGTCCGGCGCCCAGCCGATTGAGTGCGGCGAAATAGAGGAAATCCGCTATGCAAATTCCAATGAAGCCGCTGAGGAGCAAGTCAAATTGGTCTTGCGAACTGATGTCGTTCCATCCCCATCCCTCGACCAGCCATGCGATGGGGATCATGAGCGTGAACAGGCTCAGGTTCTTGAATAGATTGAGATGAAATGGGCTCAGCGTTGCGCCCGCTATCCGAAAACTAATGGTTGCCCATGCCCAAAGGACGGCGCAGGACAATGCGCACCACTCACCGAGATCGAAATTCATGAGGAAACAGGCGGGGAATCGGCCTCTTCCTGCTGTTCCAGCAGTTGATCCAAGTGATTCAGTCCACCTTTCAGATCCGTGAACGCCCCATCGAGTTGAGCCTCGAAGCATTGATCGAGAATGGGTTTGAAAGACGGGCCTGGCTTCATTTTTCGTTCCACGAGGTGCCTTCCCTGGACGATGGGGGAGGGAGCGGAGTCCTTGACCCTTAGTTCCTCGGCCTTGGCGAGCAACCATTCCCCTTGAGGGAAATCGGCCGACTTGGGAGGGCGTCCCGCCATGTCCGCGGAGGCTACGCGGACGAGGCGATCGATACGAACGACTTGCCGAGCCAATCGGCGTATGGCTCCGTCGCTCGCTTGGTCCTTGTGGAATACGCATGGGGCCAAGTGACGGCGTACAAGTGGTGTGACTTGATCCTGCAAATCCTTTTGGTTGGTCATTCTCTCGAGGAAGGAGCGGGTGGGAGCTTCACCTTCCGGTTCATGCCGGGGAGACCGGACGCGGCCTTCTTCATCGGTCACGGTAGTCGTTGGCTTGCCGAAATCGTGGCACAACACGGCAAAGCCCACCACTAGATCTTCCCATTCTTCATCGATACGTTTCGCAGCGAACGCGTCCATGCAATGGAGGGTGTGAATCCATACGTCTCCTTCCGGATGCCATTCGGGGTCTTGCGGACAATTCACCAAGGCTTCCAGTTCGGGAAAAAAGCGCAGCCAAGTAGTTGCACGGAGGAATTTCAACCCAGCGGAGATACTGTTGCCTTTGAGAATGAGTTTTTTCCATTCGTCGAAGATTCGTTCCTCGGCAAGGTGTTCGAGATCTATGGTTTTGCAGAGCTCAAGGGTTTCAGGCACCGCGGTGAGGTTGAATCGGGCGACGAACTGCATGCCTCGAAGCACTCGCAAGGGATCTTCCACGAAGGCGGGGCCAACGTGTCGAAGTATCCTCGATTCCACGTCCGGAAGACCGTCATGAGGGTCGCTCAGATCTCCGGACAGAGGATCCAAGCCTATCGCATTTATGGTGTAGTCTCGCCTAGCGGCGGCTTCCTTGAATGGGAGGGTGGGGTCTACGTCTACCGAAAACCCTTTGTGCCCAAGAGCCGTCTTGACCTCGGTACGAGGGAGACTGAGCTCGACGTCGTAATCCTTTAACTTGAGCACTCCGAACGATTTCCCGATTTCAATCAGTTTATGATTGCTGGCCAGCAGTGAGCGCAAGCGATCGGGCTCGATTCCTCTAATCTCCAAATCGAGATCCTTGGGCGGAAGATTGAGTATAGCGTCGCGGACGCAACCGCCGACGAGCATGGCGTGCGCTCCTGCCTGCTGCAGTTCACGAGCGATTGCGAGAACCGTGTCGAAAGCGGGAGAGTGAAAACGATCGAGAAGTTCTTGGGCCACGAAATTCGCCTTAGCCGAAGATGCTATCCTCCAAGGCCTGGCAGAGGGCATGGTAGATCGGTAGGTGCAATTCTTGGATGCGAGCGACTTTGGTGGCAGGAGCCAGAATCGTGATTTCGCAAAGTGAAGCCAGTTGTCCACCGCTTTCCCCGGTTAGGCCGATGGTCTTCAGGCCGGTTGCGTTGGCTGTCTTTACGGCGTGCAATACGTTGGCGGAGTTGCCGGACGTGCTGATGGCCAAGAGTACGTCATCGGGTTTGCCCATGCCGAGGACTTGTTGCGCGAAAGCGAACTCGGGACGGTCGTCGTTGGCAAACGCGGTGTGGAACGCGGTAAAGGAGGGCAGGGGGATGGCCGGAAGAGAACCGTGCAGGTTGGCGGCCAGTTCAGGACCAAGCTTTTCCGCGAGTTCCTTATTCAGTGGCCGCTCCCGCTCAAAACTCTTCACCAGTTCGCCGGCGATGTGTTCGCAATCCGAGCAACTGCCCCCGTTGCCGCAAAGCAACAGCTTGTTGCCGTTCGTGAAGCAATTCAGCAAGACCTCATGGGCAGCGCCGACTTCCGCAACACAGTTTTGAAGTTCCGGGTGGCGACCTACCATGGCTTCGATTGAATTCATGACCTTTACGCTAGCCATTCGGCGGCATGGGGCAAATCCAAACCTTTTCGCAACCTCAGGTCTTTCGTGATGCGGATGCCTTTTTTTCGGGGGGGCATTTCCTTGGAAAGATTTAGTGGTTTTCTCGCATAGCCTACGCTTTACTAAACCGACACAACATGGCATAATCAACGGTTTGTCTTGATTGAAATGAAGATGGACAACGAGGAATTTGCGTTGGAGAACGCCGAACTCGCCGCCTTGGATGCGAAGGAGCGGGTGGCATGGGCATGGCGTAAATATGGTGATGGGTTGGTGTTAACCACCAGTTTCGGACTGCAGAGCGCGGTTATGCTTCACCTGGTGGGCGAGGTCAGCAAGGAGATCCCCATCATCTTCGTGGACACGGGTTATCTTTTTCCCGAAACCTATCAATATGCGGAAAAGTTAAGGGAGGAATTCGGTATCGAGCCCAAAGTTTACTCGGCCACGATTTCCCCTCTTTACCAACAGATTCGTTACGGCAAGCTTTGGGAACAAGGGGCGGAGGGCATGGAGAAGTACAACTTAATCAACAAGGTCGAGCCCATGCAACGCGCCTTGAAGGAGTTGGGAGCCACTGCTTGGTTGGCAGGACTTCGGCGCGAACAATCCTCGAGCCGAGCGGAACGCACCTTTATCGAGAAACAAAATGGCATGGCGAAAATCTACCCGATCTTGGACTGGGACGACAAGGCCACCTATAAATACCTGCCCGACCATGGTTTGCCATATCATGGCTTGGAGGGGTTGGGCTATGATTCCGTTGGTGATTGGCACAGTACGAAGAAGTTGGCGGACGCCGGCTCATCGGAGGAAACCCGTCATGGCGGCCACCATCGAGAATGCGGCTTGCATGAAGATTTACCCGATGGTTACGATTTCGATATTTAGGCATCGGCTTTTCACAAACATACCAGGACGCGATAATGATTACTCCGGAAGACAAGGTGCAAATGCAGGAGCTCGAGAAAAGAGCGGGATACTTATGGAGGTATCTTTGACTGCGAAGGCAAGAAAACGGAAATAGATGAACTTGAACAGCGCATGTCGTCGCCCACTTTCTGGGATGATCAAGACGAGGCGCGCAAGGTAAGCTCGGAGGTTAATCGCCTCAAGCAGTTGGTGGAAAAGTTGGAGGCTTTCCGGTCCAAGGTGGACGACTTGGTGGCATTGGCGGAACTAGTCGACGAGGCTGGCGAGGAGGGTGAGGAATTCGTTGCGGAGTTCGTCGCCACGCTTGGTCAATTGAACGCCGAGGTGGACGATCTAGAGATTTCCAGTTTCCTTAATGAGCCTTTCGATGGGCGACCTGCATTGCTCAGCATACATGCAGGGGCAGGTGGAACGGAATCCTGCGACTGGGCCGACATGCTCATGAGGATGTACGTGCGCTGGGCCGAGCGAAGAGGGTTCGATGTCGAGGTACAGGATGCCCAACCGGGCGAAGAAGCCGGCATCAGTCGTTGCAGCATACGGATCGCGGGGCTCAATGCCTACGGTTACTCGAAGGCTGAGCGCGGGGTACATCGCTTGGTACGGATCAGTCCCTTCGACTCCAACAAGCGGCGCCACACTTCCTTTTGCTCCGTCGACGTGATCGCCGAACTGGACGACGATGCCGACGTAGAGGTCAATGACGACGATTTGCGCATCGACACTTATCGGGCCAGCGGCAAAGGCGGCCAGCACGTCAACAAGACCGATTCCGCGGTGCGTATCACCCATTTGCCCACCAACATCGTGGTGCAGTGCCAGAACGAACGTTCCCAGCACAAGAACAAGCAGACCGCCATGCGGGCCCTCAAGTCTCGCCTTTATGAACAGATACAGGACGAGAAACGGGCCGAGATGGAGAAGTTCTACGGGGACAAAGGCGAAATGGGGTGGGGCAACCAGATTCGCAGCTATGTCTTCCAGCCTTACCAGATGGTGAAGGACCTGCGCACAGGCGTGGAGACCTCCAACGTGCAGGGAGTAATGGACGGCGATCTCGACACTTTCGTCAACGGTTGGCTACGAGCGGGATGCCCGCGCCAACGCAACAAGGACATCCAGTTAGAGGATTAAGTTAGCCTCGCAAACGTTTACCCTAGCAGTTTTGTCTGCCGAACCTCTCAGTCTAGCCGCCCTTCAGGCGGCCTTGCAGCGCCCACTTTTCGCCGAGAAGTCTTGGCGGCTTGCCCCCGAACCTTGGTCACTGCCCGAGGATGCCTTGGAGGAACTGCATCTCATTGGTAATGCTTGTCTCGCCTTCCATCAAGTTCTTGACAGATTGTACCTCAAGTCGCGAAACGACCGGCGTATCCTCCGCAATGGAGATCTAAAGGTGCCCTGGGTGGCTGAATACCTCGATGCGGCAAAACCCTCATGGCTGATTGAACATGGAGCCGTCAAGGCCGCCAAAGGGCATTTCCCCACCGTGCTAAGGCCCGATCTGATTGCCACCGCCGATGGCTTTGCTTTAGTTGAAATGGATGCCGTGCCGGGTGGCATCGGCCTGACCGCCTTTCTGGAGGAACTTTATCTGCGTGAAAAATCCAATGGTATGCCATCGGCCTTTCATGCTGCTCTATCCACTCTGGTTCCCGACTGCGACAATCCATCCATCGCCTTGGTGGTTAGCGATGAGGCAGCCACCTATCGACCCGAAATGGAATGGGTAGCAGAGCTCCTTCGTGAGCAAGGACATGTGACCACGGTGGCTCATCCCGACGAATTGGAGGTTCGTTCCGATGGTGTCTTTCTGGGTGATGAAAAGCAGGAGCTGCTCTACCGTTTCTGGGAATTGTTCGATTACGAGGAAGTCGCCGTCATGCGCGAAATCGCTCAAGCGGCCGAAGCGGGTCTCGTGACCGTCACCCCTCCCATGAGGGCTTTCCAGGAGGAAAAGTTGGCTCTCGGATTGTTTTGGCACCATCGTCTCGAGGATTACTGGAGGGAGAACCTATCCAAAGCCTCATGGAACCTTCTCCGGCGCATCATACCGCGAACTTGGATTCTCGATCCCGCCGAGTTACCCCCGGGAGCCGTCCTCGACGGCCCGATCATCGGTGGCAAACAGATCACTTCATGGCGTGACCTTGCCTCTGCCACCAAGAAGGAACGCAACCTCGTGATCAAGGCGAGCGGTTTTCACGAAACCGCATGGGGCGCACGCAGCGTGGTGGTTGGCAGCGACGTTTCGGGCGAGGACTGGGCTGCTGCCATAGGCAATGCCCTTGATGCGTTCCCTGATCCCGTTCAAGTCTTGCAGGAATTCCGCAAACCCGCCCGCTTGCGGCATCCCGTCTATGACGATGATGGCGACATCAGCGTCATGGAAGGTCGTTTGCGGCTCAGTCCGTACTATTTCGCGAGCGACGGCCAAGCCGAATTATCCGGAGCCCTCGCCACCTTCTGTCCCGCCGACAAGAAAGTCATTCACGGTATGCAGGACGGTGTCCTGCTACCCTGCGTGATCTAGGCCTGATTACTTCTTCTGGTCCTTCTTTCGGTCCTTTTTCTTCTTCGGCTTGGGTTGGGCTTTGGGAGAGGCTCCGAGTTCCTTGAGAGTGGTTTCGACGAGGCGTCCAACGTAGCCTTTGAAGCGCCCGTCGACGTTTTCGGGGGTGCGGGGCATAGACTGGATCAAGGGGATGAGCGACTTCGATTTGTCGTCCAAGTGATCGATGGCGTTCATCGCCAGCATGGAGGGAAAGCAACCGTTCTTGATTGGATCGGCGGTCTGGCCGAGCGTCTCGACTGCCTTGGCGACGTCTGCCTTGGAGCCGTATTTGCCGAGGGCTTCCGCCGCGATTACTCGTACGTAGGGTGATTTGTCGTTCAAGGCCTCCAGTAGTTTGGCATGACCCTTTTTGACTCCTGCCTTTTCCTGCATGAGGAGGCCGAGGGCGCCCCAGTAGCGGACCGCTGAATCGGCGTCGTCGAGCAACTTGGTGATGGCGGGAAGATCCTTGTTTCGCATGGAGGATGCCATGTCGGCGGCGGCATGAATCTTCTTGAAGGGATATTTCTTTTCGTTGTGTCCCATCTCGTAGGGAGTGGAGCCCTCGGAACGCGAATGGATTTCGCCCTCGGGGAGAAACCCGACGTCGCGGATCTGGGTGACGTGGTCCCGGTGGGCCTGGCGCATTTGATCCAGTACTTTCTGGTGCTTCTTGGAGCCGACCAAGTTGTTCACCTCGTCGGGATCCTTTTCGAGGTCATACAATTCCTCGGCTGGCTTGGTCTTCCAGAAGTGGCTTTGGGCCTCATTCAATTTCCCTTCGTCGTAGAGGCGTTTCCATACCTGCGTGGTGGTGGTGACGAACATGTAGCCGACGTGCTGGCCGTAGAGTTTGTGCGGCATGTAGTTCCGAATATAGATGTATCGCTTACCGACCACGCTGCGGACCATGTCGTAGCGTTCGTCCATGCGGCCGCGGAAACCGTATCCGTACTCTTGGGCGGGAGCCTCGTGCTTGCCCATGAAGGCATGTCCCTGCATGTGGGCGGGCGGTTTCTTGCCTGCTATGCTGAGGAGGGTGGGGGCTAGGTCGATGAACCCCACCCGGCGGTCGCTGCTTCCACCCACCTTGTGGTCGGAGGCGGCGAGGTGTTTCCACTTTTCGGGAACGTGCACGATCAGCGGCACGTTGAGACCGGAGAAGAACGGCCAGCGCTTGCTGCGGGGCATGCCCGAGCCATGGTCGCCGTAATAGAACACGATAGTGTCGTCGGCCACTCCCGCGTCATTCAGTTCCTTGAGCTTGGCTCCGACCATTTTATCCATCTCGGTTAGTTTGTCGTAGTATTGGGCCCAGTCCTTGCGCACCTCGGGGTGATCGGGATGATAGGCGGGCACGCGCACCTTGGCAGGGTCATGCACCTGCGTGTGCGGGCGTTTGCGAATTTGGCTTTCGTGGCAGACGGTGAAGTTGAAGATGGCGAAGAACGGTTGCTTCTTGTCGGGGCGGTTCTTCCAGTGAGCCTGGCGTCCTCCGGCGTTCCACACCTCGCCTTCCTTGCGCAGGTTGTAGTCTTCCTTGGAGCTGTTCGTGCAGTAGTATCCGAGCTCTCTGAGGTAGGCAGGATACATTTTGTATCCTGCGGGTAGGCTGGTCATACTCCGCATGTGCTCGGAACCCGTGGAGGGCGGGTACATGCCCGATATGATGGTGGTGCGGGCGGGAGCGCAGACGGGGGCATTGGAGATTGCTCGGGTGTAGATCATGCCTTTCGCAGCCAGAGCGTCCAGGCTCGGGGTGGTGGCGTATTCGTCGCCGTAGCATCCCAAGTGGGGACCATTGTCCTCACTGGTCAACCAGAGGATATTGGGGAGATCGGCGGCTTGGGAGGCCGCGATCGGGATGAACAGAAGGGCGAGTAATCGTATGGTTTTCTTCATCTTTAATAGTTCCTTAAAATCACGACGCGGTTGTTCCAGCTGTCGCTGACCCAGAGTGCGCCATCGGGAGCGATGGTCACGCCGTGGGGCCGGTTCAGCTTGGTTTTCGGTTCGGCATCTCCTCCGAGGATGGTGGATACCGTCTTGGTCTTCGGGTCGTAGAGGCGGATGAGGTGGTTGTTGTCGTCGGCGATGATCACTTTGCCTTGGGGATCGATGCAAAGGTGCTTGGGGCCGGAGAAAGTCGCTTTTTTTGCGGGGCCGTCCTGGGTTCCTTTTTTTCCTGTGCCGGCCACGGTGAAGATGCGTCCGTCGGGACGCACGATTCGGAGGGCGTTGCCGTTCCGCTCGAGGACGTAGAGGTTGCCCTTAGCGTCCATCACGGCGGCTCGCGGATCGGCCAGCGGCTGCTCGGTGGCTTTTTCGCCGGCCTTGGGTTTGCCCTTCTCTCCGTTGCCGGCGAGGGTCTTTATAATACCTGTCTTGAGGTCAATGCCGCGAATTCGCCGGTTCCTGATGTCGGCGATCAGAAGGGTTTTTTCGTCGGGCGACAGACTTATGGATATGGGATTGGAGAGAAGCGCTTTGGTGGCGGGTTCGCCGTCGCCCGAAAATCCCTTCTTCCCGGGGATGCCGGCCACGGTGGAAACCAGATTGGTCTTGCCGTCTATCTTGCGGATCAAGTTGTTGAACGAATCGGATATGTAGAGATCTCCGCTGCGTGTTCTCACGATGTTATGCATGCCATGATAAACCGCTTTCTTGGCATCTTCGCCATCGCCTGCGAAGCCCTTCTCGCCGTTGCCGGAAATCGTGGTGAGCTTGCCATCCGTAGTGAGCTTGTGCACCCGGCCGCCCATGAACTCGGCAACGTAGGCGGTGCCCTTTTCGTCGAAGGCGACACCAAATGGGTTCTTCACCTGGGAGGCATTGAGCGCGACCTCCACGGTGGGTTTTGCCTGGAGAAGGAGAGGGAGACAGGCCAAGACGGCCAAGGGCAGGATTGCTTTCATGAGATAGGGCAGGGTTGAAATTATTTCCCTTCGGTCACCATGGGGAAGTCGTCGGTGCGGAAGGGGGTTGCGGGTAGAGTGACGCTTCCTACTTTGCCATACAAGTTGCAAACGGGATTGTTGGACCAGGCGTAACGGACGGCGATGGGTTCCTTGATGCCGTCTGCCCAAACCACTACCTTGTCCTTGCCCCACAGCTTGGCCTTCGCCCAGACGAACTTCTTGTCCTTTCCACAGATGGCGAAGCCGGTCGCGTCGCGCTGGTCGAAGGTGTACAGTCCGGTTCCGACGTTATCGAAGGTGAGGACGACCTCATGTCCCTTCGTTTCCATGGACTTGAAGCGTGGGCTTTCAGCCTGCAGTTTCATGCCGTAGTCCTTGGCCAGGGCGAGGCGAGCCAAGCGGTTGGCCACCACTTGCTTGTTGCGGGGGTGAATGTCCCGCCCTTCGCCGACGTCGATGATGACGGCCTGTCCCACGTTGGGCAGTTTGTCGAGGGTCATGGTCTGGGCTTCCCGCAATTCGGGCCAGTTGTCGTCTTTCGGTTCCTCGTCTTCCCCCATGAAATCGGCGAGTTGCACCCAATAGAAGGAAAAGTCTCCCTGTTTCCAGTCTCTCCTCCATGTCTCGATCATGAGGGGGAATACTTCACGGTAGGCGTGGCCGCGAGCCGAGTTGCTCTCACCTTGGTACCAAATGGCGCCCTTTATGCCGTATCCGATGATGGGCTTGAGCACGCCGTTGTAGAGGTTGGCCGGGCGGTGCTGGCCGGTCAGCGGATTACGTGGTTTTCTGGGCGCTCTCGGCACGCCTTTGTTTTCCGCCTTCAGTTTCTTTGCCTTTTCCTTCCATTTGGCCATGCGGGCTTCATATTCCTGCATTGCCTTGGTGGGGTCATATTCTGACTCGGTCTTTTTCCACTGGTCCACGTATGGCTTGGCCACGGCGGTTTTCTCCAGTAGGTCACGGGGTATCCAGGCCTCGCAGGCGGAGCCGCCCCATGCGTTGTCGATCAAGCCCACGGGAACGTCGAGCGCTTGGTGCAATCTTCGGCCGAAGAGGTATCCCACGGCGGAGAAATTTCGGGCGACTTCAGGGGTGGTTGCTTCCCATTGCCCATTGAAGTCGCTTTGCGGTTCCTGAGTGCCGACTTGCGGCACGCTTATGAGTCGCAAGTTTGGGTGTTTTGCGGTCATGATCTCCAAGTCGGAGTCGTCCGTGTTGTTAAGAGCCCATCCCATGTTCGATTGCCCGGAACAGACCCAAACTTCGCCGACCAGTACGTTTTCGTATTTCAGTTCGTTCTTTCCCTTGATCGTCAAGGTGAGCGGCTCGGCCGTTGCCTTCATGGGCTTGAGCGTGACCCGCCACGCGCCGTCCTTGTCGGCCTGCGTCTTGTGCGATTGCCCGGCAATGGAAACGGTGACTTTTTCTCCTTTGTCGGCCCAACCCCACACTGGATTGGCATGGTTGCGCTGAAGCACCATGTTGCTCCCGAAGATCGCTGGGGTCTTTACTTCGGCGAGTGCCGAGCCTGTCAGGACGAGGGAGGCGAGGACAGCGTTGATTGCACGGGATGACCGTGAAGGAAGGGCGGGGAATGATTTCATCCCGACCAGCGAAAAGGTTCCCTTCGCGTGGTCAAGACGCAAAGGAAGTTTCCCTGCAGAGTTTGCCATGCGCCGAACTGATCTTTTAAAGGCTTAATCTCTTGTGGCAGAAAGCACTTTCTTAAGCAGCGAGTCTTTGCCCGTAGCATCTTGTCCGACTTCCCAAATCATCACACCGCCCAATTCACGTTCCTTGGCTAGCTTCACTTTTTTCGTAATGGTGTCGGGTCCGTTGAAGTAA
This sequence comes from Opitutia bacterium, assembly GCA_002721705.1. Lineage (GTDB taxonomy): Bacteria > Verrucomicrobiota > Verrucomicrobiia > Opitutales > Seribacteraceae > UBA2993. The sequence goes on along the minus strand of PBLJ01000027.1, from coordinate 44,265 downwards.
AACCCGCCGGCCTCGTCCTGATGGTTGCCAGGGCGAAAGCGCCGCTTTATCTCGGCATAGGTGAGGGCGTTGTTTCGGTTGGTGATTTGGCGTCCGTAGAACGGCAAGCCCAAGAGTAGTTTGTTCGCCGGAGCCTTCAGTTTGGCCATCGCGTCGAGATCCTTCACTGCCTGCTCATAAGTGGCGTGGCGTGGGCCGTTGTCATAAGACATCACGTGCACGGCATCCAAATGAGGGAGCCATGACAGGGGCAGGGGACGGGCGGGGTTCACGGCGCATTCGACGGTCCATTGTTTAGGAACAAAGATGCGTTTCGTGTCGCGAAAGAGGAAGCCGGAAGAAGCTTCCTCCTTTGCGTTGCGGGGGAATTCCCAATCGTAGACCACGCCCTTGAATGCATTGGCTTGGCAGAAGGCGGAAAGTTCCTTGACGAATCGTTGACGGGATCGGTCGTTTCCCGCCATGGCTGAAAATCCTCCCGACCGGCCCCATCCGCCCACGGCAAGGAGCAAACGGGCGTCTGCTTTTTCGGCAAGGGCTCGAGCCTTGGCCAGTCGACCCTTTAGCCAAGCATTGGTATCAAGCGAACCATCGTTTTTAGGCCAAACCGAGAACACGATGAGGTCGGTCAATCCGGCCACCTGCGAGGCAGCGATGCCATCCACGCGATATTCGGGGAGGTAGCCGGCGGTCCGAAGTTCATTGCCCGTTTCCTGGGCATTCGCAGAGGCGGCCGCAAAGGCCAGTCCCGCTATGGCGAAGGAGAGCTTCACCTCACTTCGCGAAGTCGATTACGAAGACGTCGTCCAAGATTGGTTTGAGGATCGCCACGAATGCCTTGTGCTCGGGGTGGGGGAGGTAAACTTCGCGAGCCTTTTCATTAGGAAAGGTGACGATGAAGCAGTGAGTGAATCCCTTGTTCAGTCCCTCGGGGCTGTTGTTGATCCCCCATTCGAGGCGATCGATTTCCGGTATCTTGTCCTTCAAGGCGGCGAAAGCTTGTTCCACTTCTTGTATTTGCGCCTTGGTGGCGTCTTCCTTGAACTTGAAGCATACGACGTGTTGGATTTTCTTCACTTTGCTTTTTTTTGCGGCTTTTACCTTTGGTTTCTCCTTCGGTTTGGCGGCCTCGGTCGAGGGGGTGACGAATCCCGCGCAAACCACGATGAGGGCAGTGGCGAATAATCTTACTTTCATCATTGTGATTTCGTTTGGGGTTTTACTTGGGTTTTGATTCTGCGAAGGTGCAACTGGACGCTTTTTGAAGCAACCTCAAATCCGTTGGGTTTCTTGACTTCAGTCTTCGCGGAGGTATCTTTTCATCATCATGCCAATCTACGAATTCACCTGCGATCATTGCTCCGAGGATTTCGAGACCTTGGTGCGTTCTTCCGACTGGGAAGGGGAGGTGGAATGCCCTGGCTGCGGCTCGGAAGAAGTGGAGAAACGTCTATCCGTCTTTACCGCCGGCTCCACGGACGTCTCCTCGACTGCGGAGATGCCTCCCTGCTCCGGCATGCCGTCCAATTGCGGGCGCTGCGCCTTGGACAATTAGTTCGATCGAGCGGGCTTCAAGCGCCAGCGCTCGTCGAAGAAATCCGCGGCCACCACCTTGCCGGCGGCTTCCGCATCAGGGGCTTGCGAAAGGTCGAGGATGGCCCAGTCGGGTAGCTTGGGATTCTGGAGGGAGTTCGTGCGGTCGTGGGCTTCGCGGAAGGTGGGGCCCGAGTTCAGGACAACGTATTTTCCCGGGTTGAGAGGATTGGGGTAGATCAAGACGGGAAGGTGTTTTTCTGCGGAGAAGCTTTGTTTGCCCGCCACCACTTGGTCACCCTTCCAGGTCACGGGCAGCTGATCGGCGATCTCGGCGATCAACGAGTTGCTGTTCGGCGTTCCCCAGAGCACGAGATGTCGGTTGTCACGATCAGCCGTCGTCATCTCGCTGGCCTTCTTGACCGGCAGGTCGCCCCGAAACAATTCTCGCCACCTTTTTTTGAGGTGGGCGATTTCAAAGCTGACCCAATCATCGATACGCTTGTTACCCGATGATTTGTCGGGGGTTACTACGAGAAAGCGAGAGAGGAAGGCGTCGTCGATGGGACCTTGGAGGTTATGCTTTTTGCGTAACCCGGGTGCGGGAGACCCGATGGACCATGCGTCGAATTCCGACCGAATCAAAGCGATGGAGAGCTTGGAATCCGGCACCTTCAGGTTGGAGTCATCGATTTGCAAGTTGAACCCATGCAGCCTCGAGCAGCAACCTACGTATGGATTGGTAAGGATGAGAGAGGAGACGTTTCTTGTCTTGATGGTGATCCCTTCCTGGGGATGGAAGGTGGCATCTATTCGGCTATCCTTCCAATGTTCCCGTAATCCCGTCAGGTAGATCCAACGCATCCGATTGTGTTTCAAGGTAGGTGTCTGAAGACTTACTTCGTCGGGGAATTGGTTGCGTCCTTTGCTCAATTCCTTGCGAACGAAGGTTAAGATCTTTGCTTGGGAAGCAGGGTCGTACTTGTGCCCCATTTTCGGGCCGATAACATGTTGGAGATCGCGACCTTCGGCAGCAAATGCTCGGGCCATGACGTCGGCGGCCTGCTTTTGTTTGTCGACTTCCCCGCTATAGGCGATGACGCCCAGGTTGAAAAGATTGCGCGCGTAACCGGGAGCATCGTGCAGTCCCCAGAGCTTTTGCTCGTACCATGGGGGGTATTTCTCCTTGGTGAGTCGATTGTAGAGGGCGGTTTCGGCAAAGCCCGCTCCGGCGTGAACCACGGTCCATTTGTTCGCGTGCCTCGCTCCCATGTGCCAAGCGCCCGCCCCTCCCATGGAGAATCCCATCAGGGCGATGCGACCCTCGTCGATGCGATACTCCTTCTTGACTGCTTCGATTGCTTCCAAGACGTCGGTTTCCCCGGCCGACTTGTAGCCGATGCACTGACGGCCGAAAGGATGAAGGACGATGCCGTCCTCGATGGCGAACTTACCCGGCTTGGTCATGCGTTGTTCCACGAAATGAAGGTCGGTGACTTTATCTCCCCTCCCGTGTAACCAGACATAGAGCGGCACGGGTTGATTGAGCTCAAGTCCTTGCGGGATTTCCAAGCCATAAGGTTGGACGGAATCGTCGATTCGGGAGCGAAAGCCTCGGACGACCAGTCCCTTGGCCTGTTTCCATGGAGTCTTTCCTTCTTGAAGCGATGAGATTCTACGAGCTCCCTCGTCGAGTAACTTGTCGGCCGTGGCGAAATGTTTCTTGTCGTAGAATTCTCCATTGTGAAGGGCGAAGCGGACGGCTTTTCGAAAGATTGCAACGTCGGGATTGAGCCGGATGGAGTCAGGAGAGGAGGCGTTGGCCTGTAATCTTTCTTCAAGCCGTTTTTTGATCTCGTCCGGAATCTCGATGCCAAGCGGAGGTATTTTCCTGGGAATGGGTTCGAATGGTTCCGCCTGCAGGAAAGTTAGGGCGACGGCGAGGGCGCAGACCTGAAGGAGGATTGCCTTCATGCCGAGGTGGCCAATCTTAGCTTGCGGATGAGATCCGTGCGGCGAGCAAGCGTCTTGTCGTTGCGGATCGCCATGGCATAGGCTGCGGGGTCACCTACGAAGAACACTTTCTTCTTGGCTCGAGTCAGGCCGGTGTAGACCAAGTTGCGCTGGAGCATCATGTAGTGCTGCTTCATGAGCGGGAAGACCACGATAGGGTATTCGCTTCCTTGGCTTTTGTGCACGGATATGGCGTAGGCTGGTTGCAAGTCGGCTACCTCGAGTCTTTCGTACGACACGACTCGACCTTCGAAATCCACTTCCACCGAACCCTCCATGGTGTTTACTCCCGATATGGCGCCCAAGTCACCGTTGAAAACGTCTTTGTCGTAATTGTTTCGGGTCTGTATGACCTTGTCGCCTTCGCGAAACAGGGTTTGGCCGAAAACGTGCGTGGCGCCATCGGGATTCAGTCCTTCGCGCAGGACGTCGTTCAGGTTCGCGATGCCGGCTATTCCGCGATGCATGGGAGCAAGTACCTGGACTTCTCGGACTGGGTCCACCTTGAGTTTTCCGGGGAGCAGGTCTCGGCACAACCTGCGCAAGGCGTCGATGCAGGCATCGGGTTCGAGGGCTCGCACGAAATGAACGTCTTTGGAGAGATCGAGCATTTCGGGGTCGTCCACGGGATCAGGCGGTGATCCCTGTCCGGCAAGGATTCCATGAGCCGTACCGACGATACCGCTGTCTCCTTTTTGCCTGAAGGTAACTTGAAGACGAGTCACGGGGATAAGACCGGAGTCGATCAAATCCTTCAATACGTTACCCGCGCCCACCGAGGGAAGCTGGTCGGCATCACCTACCAAGAGCAAGTGCGCCTGCGGAGGGATGGCTCGCAAAAGGGCGGCGGCCAGACGCACGTCGAGCATGCTGGCCTCGTCCATTACCACGAAGTCGCAAGGCAAGGGGGCTTGTTCGTTCATGGTGAAGCCACCGGCCGAGGGATCGAACTTCAACAAACGATGAACGGTTTGCGAGAAATGTCCTGCGCTTTCCGCCATGCGTCGCGAGGCCCGTCCCGTGGGAGCCGTCAACTGGATCCGTGTTTTTTTCGCTTTCAGGATAGATACCAAGGCTCGCAGAATGGTGGTCTTTCCGGTTCCCGGGCCTCCGGTCAAAATGGATACTTTGGAATGGAGGGCTGAGCGAATTCCATCCGCTTGCTCGGCGGCGAAACCGAAACCGGCTTTTTCCTGCGCCCACTCGACGGCCTTGTCCACGAGGATGGCGGGCAGGCAGGAGGGGGAGGAGAGAGCTTTCCCCAAGCATTTGGCAACGATTTGTTCGGCCCGCGCGGTGGTTGGCAATTGAAAGACGTCGGTCTCGCATTCCACGAGATCCGCTCCGTCGCGCAACGCATCCACTCGCGCAGCCACCTCTTCGGGATGAACTTCAAGCACGCCTACCGATTGGTCGGTCAACGCTTCCCTGTCGGCGCAGGTGTGGCCATCTCCCTCGAGTTCTTCCATCGAATGAAGAATACCTGCGTCGATACGCTCGGGTCCGTTTGTAGAGACTCCGAGGTTGAGGGCGATCCTGTCCGCCGTCTTGAAGCCAATCCCTTTCACTTCGCGGGCTATGCGATAGGGCTCGGTCTCGAGGATGGTTTTCGCCTCGTTGCCGTACTTGCGCACCAAGCGCAGGCACAAGGCGTCGGTAACTCCGTAGGTTTGGAGAAACATCATGACTTCCCGCACGGTCTTTTGTTCTTCCCACGCATCCTTTATGCTGTTCGCCCGCTTCCGGCCGATGCCTGGAATCTCGAGCAACCGGGCTGATTCTTCGGAAATGATTCGCAAGGTGTCGGCCCCGAAGAAATCGACTATCTTCTTGGCGTAGGTCTTGCCGATCCCGTGCACGAGGCCGCTACCCAGGTATTTTTTAATACCGTAGGCGGAAGCCGGCAGTTTCGTCTCGTATTTCTCGAAGGTGAACTGCTTGCCATGCTTGGGGTGAGTTGTCCATGAGCCTTCCAGTCGAAGTGTTTCGCCGCATTGTACGTTGGGAGCTTTGCCCACCGCAGCCACTTCTCTTTGGTCTTCGCCACATCTCAACTTGCCAATTAGAAAACCGTTTTCCTCGTTATAGAAGGTGATTCGTTCAAGTACCCCTTCGAGGAAGGACTTGTCGTTTGCGGTTGTGGGTTGTTGTGACAAAATCGAGTTTCGCTGAAAATACTTTATCGTTCCAGTGGAGGCAAATCTTTAGGTGTCGAAGTTGGGACTGATATCCAAATCAAAGCATTCACGAGCCAGTTCCGACAGGTTTGCGTGGACCGATTTCGCTTCGGTTTCGCCGAGTTGTTCTTGGTCGTGCGTTCCGGTTGCCACCACGTGGCATGGCATACCGACCACGGTGGCGGATTCGACGTCGAAGGGAGAATCGCCAACGAGGCAGGATTGTTCGGGTGTTCCGTTCATGGCATCGAGAGCATGACGCGTGAACTCGAGTTGCGGCTTTCGCCAAGGCGTGTCGTTGGCTCCGATGATTTTTTCCAGAAAAGGAGTCATTCCCAAGTGTTTCAAGGTGGCTCGAGCCGCATCCCCTCGCTTGTTGGTGAATACGGCTAGTCGTTTGTCATTAGCTTGAAGCGATTCCAGTATCTCCATGGCTCCGGGAAGCGCGATCAAGTCCTCGAACATTATACTGTCGAAGTAGGGAAGAAAGATTTCAACGGCGCGAGGGGCAAGTTCTGGACCGATGAGCCGTTCCATGGTCACGTCCACGGATCCGCCGACGGTACGCTTCACGGTCTCGTAATCCACTGGTTCGAGTCCTAGGCGTTCCAAGGCATGCAGGTAAGATCGATAGATCGGTTTGAATTGATCGATGAGGGTGCCATCGAGGTCGAAAAACACGATTTTGGGATTCATTTGCCCTATTGCTCTTCTGTGAAAAAAGTGATTTGCTTTTTGATATGCGTCGAAGAACGCATGGATAGGAAGGGCAAGTTGAGTTACGAGGCGGACAGTCAGAGGCAAGAGCAATCGCTTGTTCCCCGCTTGGAAAGGGAACGTGAGGGGAACTGTGCGCGGATGAGTTTTTCGGGTGATTGGCTGAAGTCGGGAAAGCGACCGGCGTTCTCTGTTTTCGAAGAAGGGTTGGAAGATGCGGAGCGGGTAGTTTTTTCTTTTCGCGATTTAGGTCACTGGGATTCGTCTTTGCCGATGTTTCTGCGCAAGTGCTTGGAGTTGTCCGCTAAAAAGGATTTGCCAACGGACTTGTCGGAGATGCCCGAAGGTTTGCGCAAGTTGCTTGATCTTTCCAGCCCCTCTGGGCAGCGAACGGATGCCGACAGGAAGTCCGCCCACGAAAATTCCATTTTGGCTCGAATCGGAATCTGGACCATTGGAACTGCACAAGGAACTCTTCAGGCAATTGGTTTCATCGGTGAAACCTTTCTTTGTCTCGGTCGCATGCTCAGTCGTCGATCGCGCATGAGATGGAGGGATTTTCTGTCCGCCCTGCAATCCTGTGGAGCGGAAGCATTGCCGATCGTCACCTTGATCAGTTTTCTCACTGGCATGACCATGGCGTTCGTTGGTGGCGTGCAGCTCGACAAGTTCGCGGCTAGAATTTTCACCGCCGACCTTGTTGGCTTGGCCATGGTTCGTGAAATGGGTGCGCTGATGGTTGCGGTTGTCATGGCTGGCCGCACGGGAGCGGCTTTTGCTGCGGAACTGGGCAACATGAAGGTATCCGAGGAAATTGATTCCCTGAGAACACTAGGGATTCCTCCTTTCGACTACCTTGTGGCGCCAAGAGTGTTGGCCTTGTTCCTCATGATTCCCTTGCTAACGATTTATGCGGATCTCGTAGGTATTCTTGGTGGCTTGACCGTGGGTGTCACCGTCATGGAGTTTTCCGCGGATCACTACTTGGCCCAGACCAAGATGGCGTTTAGTGGCATGTGGGAGATTTATTCAGGGCTATTGAAGAGCTTGGCCTTTGGCGTCATCATCGGCTTGGTGGGGTGCTACAAGGGTATCCACTGCGGCACTAATTCAGTGGCCGTAGGGAGAGCGGTCACTTCCGCCGTGGTGACTTCCATCACCTTGGTGGTAATTGCGGATGCCGCCTTCGAAGTCGTTTACAGCATCCTGGGGTTGCGATGAAGGTGGAGAATTCCATGTCGGCGAAGATTTCGGTTACGGACCTATCCCTTTCCTACGGGGATTTCGAAGTGCTGCGAAAAGTGAACTTCGTGGTTGGGGATGGAGCGGTCCTAGTGGTCATCGGTGGCAGTGGATGTGGCAAGAGCACGTTGATGAAGGCGATGATCGGCTTGATCGAGCCCGTTTCCGGGAGCGTTTCCTATGGAGCGGCAAACTTTACTTCGGCCCATCATGACGAGAGGGTGCAACTCATGAGGAGTTTCGGAGTTCTCTACCAAGGAGGCGCCCTTTGGACCTCCATGACCTTGCGTGAAAACGTTGCTCTTCCCTTGGAAATGTTCACCGACTTGAGACCGCGTGAAATTCGAGACTTCGCAGATTACAAGCTGTCCTTGGTCGGGCTGGAAAACTTTGGGGACTTTTTCCCTGCCGAGCTTAGCGGAGGGATGAGGAAGCGGGCGGGTTTGGCTCGAGCCATGGCCTTGGATCCCGAAATCCTGTTTCTGGACGAGCCATCAGCCGGACTCGATCCCCTCAGTTCCCGTCGGTTGGATGACTTGATCCTCGAGTTGAAGGAGAGCTTGGGCGCAACCTTCGTAGTGGTGACGCACGTTCTTCCCAGCATATTCGCGATTGCCGACGATGCCGTGTTTCTCGATGCGGAGTTCAAAGGTGTCATCGCCCAAGGTTCGCCCAAACGCTTGCTGCAGGAGGGTGATGAAAAGGTTCGCCGGTTTCTTCGTCGAGGAGGAGAAACGGATTTATTATAAGGTTGCGTCGCTCAAAGTAGCGAAAATACTAATACACAGCAATGAAAAGGCAGGGAAATCCGGCGGTGATTGGAGTTTTCGTCGTTACGTCCGTCGCAGTATTGCTGGGGTTCACCCTGTTTACTGGGGGATTGTCCGGCTTCCGTGACGAGAACGAACGCTTCGTACTTACTTTCGAGGAAAACATCTACGGGCTTTACAAAGGATCGAAAGTCACCTTGGGCGGTGTGCAAATNGGTCGTGTCGAACGATTCTTCATCGGGCAAACGGAAAAGGAAGGAGGNATGCAAGTCCTCGTTGAAATCGATCGCGACTTGGTAAACGCGCACAAGACGAGGGAGGTATCGAGTTTGTTCGATGAGCAAGGGCGTTTCACTAATGAGGCCTTGCAACGCATTCGAGGTCGTTTGGAGACCGAGAGCTACGTAACTGGTATTCTCTACGTCAATCTCGAGTACTTGCCCGAGGTAGAGCCTGCCGAGATACAAGAAGTGGAAGGTTATTTCGAGATATCCACACGAGTTTCCGAACTCAAGGAATTCACCGACAGTCTGGATCCGCAGCACTTGGGGCGCAAAGTCAACGAATTGCTCGAAACCGCCAACAAGCGACTGGATGAACTCGACGTCGAGAGGATCAGCACCTCGTTTCAAGACAGTTCGGTTGCCCTCCAGAAGTTCCTTGATGATTTCAACACGAAAATCGCCCCGCCCATCGTAGCCACTTCGGAAGAGGCTCGTCTGGCTCTTGTCCAGATGCGCGAGCTCTCGGCTGTATTGAAGACCATGCTGGATTCGGACTCCGAGTTCAGTAGCGGAATCAGTAAAATTCTATACCAAATAGATAAAACCATGAAATCCATGCAGGAACTGGTCGATTTCATCCAGCGCAACCCAAGCTCTTTCCTTCGTGGAACCGGATCTCCCCGACGAAAGGAATGATGAAGAAGAAGTTTGTATCCGCGCTCCTGCGTCCTCTTGCCCTAGGAGGGGCTACCCTTTTTGCAGGCGGTTGCATAACAGGGCCTTCACAAGCTCCCGAGACTTTTTTCCTGAGCCCCCTTGCTGAGAAAACCTCTCCTCAGGCGGACTTTCTTCAAGGTAGGTCCTTCCATGTCGGCCAGACGGAGATTCCCTCCTTTCTCGAGGGCAAACGCATCGCATCGCGCATCTCTCCCACCCAACTCGATTATTCTGATTTTCATCTTTGGAGCGAAACCCTTGATCTCGGTGTCAGTCGTGTCGTGGCAAATAACTTGGCCAACACGCTGGGGACTCTGCACTTTTCCTATACGCCCAATCGTCCACGTTCCAACAATCAGGTTCAGGTGTTCATCACGGTGGAGGAATTCGCCAAGGATCCAGCCGGGCAGATTATTCTCAAGGGAACCTGGCGACTACTCCTCGGCCGGAAGCAAGTTTTCGTCCTTCCTCTTAACGAAAGCGTCGCCGTTGAGGGAGATGGTCACGACGCCATGGTCAAGGCCATGAACTCCGTGTTGCTCAAGGTTTCAGACCAATTGGCCTCTCGTCTCGTAAAGCATTTCAACACGTCTTCTTCTCCAGCGACGCCCTGACCTTCTAGGGCCTGAGCTTTTCCCCGCAACGAGTTTTTGGAGCCAAAGCCATGGAATGGGTGGTTTATTTGCTTCTTTTTTCCGCTACCCTGTATACCTGTGTTTTCATCACGCGAGTAAGCAAAAGAGGGGACGATCGAAAAATGAGCGAGGAGATCGACCAGGATTTTTCAGACGAATTCGAGGTGGATCAAGAAGGCGAGCTTACCGGCAAGGGGATGGAGGATATGTTGGATTGGCTCGAGGAACAGGAAGAGACCGAGGAATCCCAAGAAATCGAGGGTTTCGAGGAATTAAAGGATACGGACGATCGTCCTTCCGTTTCCTCATGAGCATACCCCGCAAGAAGGCAATCAACGCCTTGCCATCGAGGCGTCCATAGTTTTTGCTAATTATCTACAATGAATCGTAATTCTCTCCAATTCGCTTTCCTTGGAATGCTTTTGCTGGCTGGTTGCGGGGGCGACGATGAAAAGTCGGAAGTCGAAGAAGCCGGGAAAACTTCGGCACCCGCCGTCGACACCGAGATTCCTTCGCAACCTTTGCCCGAGGCCTCGTCTGATGCGACCATCTCTACTTCCACGAAAATCTTGAAGGAGGAACTCGACCAAGCTCAGGAAAAGTTCGATGAAGGCTCCGTGACCAGTTTTGGCGTGGGCGAACGTGGATGGCAGACTTACACCGCATCGAAGAACGGATTCCTGACTCATTTCCACCTCTATGGCGAAGCTACTACCCAAGGGGCGCTTCACAAGGGAAGGAAAATGTATGGCGATGCGGTGGAAGGAGTAATCCTCTTGGATGGCAACGGTACGACGTTGGGTACTTGGAGGCTGACGCGAGATGAGGTGGTTAAGCAATTGGCCGCTCAAAATCTTAGACCGGATGAGAGGTTCGGCTGGATCGACGTAAGGATTGAAGGCGAGCAGCTCATACCGCAGGTTGCGGGCGAAACCTATCGCATCCAAGCCACGAGCATTTCAGGCGGAAGCCCATGGTTCGGTTCTTTTCTATTTAATCCAAGGGATCCTTATCCCGACGGAGAATGGTGGCATTCCAAGGCGCTCGGGAAACCTTGTGACTTGGTTTTTCGCACTTACGTGGGCAAGACCGCGGGACTTATCGCTGAGGAACGCGTTCGGAACCGCGCTCTTATGGAGCAACATTTGCAATCCAACCCGTCCAGTGACACGCCTGAGGATGCCCCCGAGCCAATCCCCGATCCACCCGCAGAGAAACCAGAGATAACTCCACCCGTTCCTCCGAAGCCCTCGCCTCCCGTTCCTCCGAAGCCCTCGCCTCCCGTTGGTGAGGGGAACGCCACCAAGCCCGGTGGGGCAAAACCATTTTTCTTTAGACCCAGGTAACGGCGGTCTTTCTTGGGTGGGTTCGGCTTAGTCGCCTTTGTTTCCCTTTTGATCTGGCACCGGAGGAGGGGGCAACTCCAATTCCCTCAACAGTTGATCGATATCTTCGATTGGGTCGTCTTCTTCATCAATCGGGATCTCAATCGCTTCCGCGTTATTCTCGAGAAATATTGCTTCATCGGCTTCGATGAAATCCGGTACGTCGAGCACCCTGTCGTCACTGAAAGGAGCCCGAATGCTGAACAACAGTAATGGCCCGACGTTCAACATGGGTACTGCGATTGCGGAGGCGAGATCCGACTTGAGGGACGATCCGGAATTGGCCACGGTGAGAAACCCTTCAGGCAAATTTACCGAGACGCTGGCCTCCGGACCGTTTTTGCCGGGAATCACGAAGGAAACCAATTTTTGGACTACGTTCTCCATACCGCCCATTTCACCCGGCGGGATTTGCTCGAAGACGTCGTTCACCGTTTCGTGCAAAGTCGTCGATACGTAGGCGAAACCGTTGCCCTTGCGTGGCAATCCTTCGATCGCTTGCTTGAACTTGGGATCCTCCGCCAAGGTAGGTTTTTCGCTAAAGCATCTTTGAGCGAATACCTGACGGGTTGCTAGGACCAAACTGCCGGTGCGAAGGTGTTTCATCAAGACGGGCCGGTACACCTTGAAGTCGCCAGGGGCTTCCTCGGTCAATTCGATACCTTCCCATTGAAGATCGCGAAAAACTCGCAATCCATCTTCCGATGCGGCGAGAGGTGCAAGATGGTCGATCAACCATCCCATTTTATCTATCTTCACGACCGCGTCGGTGAGGGGCATCTTGATGCCGTTGCCGGGTGAGTCCGGTATCGTCAGAAGGCGATTTTCCTGCATGTCGACCACCACCGAAACCTTGAGGTCGAGGTCATTGATGATTTTCATCGGTTTGAAGCCCAGTTCCGGCAATGGCTGCATGAGCGTACCTTCGATCACGGCGGGACCCTCGTCATCCATGACGATCTGGGCGACTTCCATAATGACGTCGTAGATGGCTTTCGCATTGAGGTCTTGCTCGAACACAACGTCGGCTCCCGCCGGGGCAAAGGACCAAGTTTCAAAGGCATGCGGTTTTCCGCCCGCAATCCTCAGCAGGCCACGCTTTTCGCCGGGAGCCAGAAGAAACACCTTGTTTCGGTAGACTTCCCCATCCTTGTACGAGCTGGCTCCAATGCCTTTTATCCCGTTCAGGCCGGTTGCCTGCAGTACCCGTTGGAAATTCACCTCAAGAGGGAAATCGCGAGGATTGATTTTGCGGATCGCGTCGAAAATCTCCTGCCCCATTTCGGCTAGTTTTTCCATGTCTCCGTCGATCTCGACGTATCCATAGAGCACCCCGCCCAAGTCAAGGTGTTGATGCATGGCCTGAAAGTGGCGTGATTGCTTGTTTTCAGGCAGGAGGTCGGCGTTCGATGGGCAGACGCTTGCGATCAAAATAGTGAAAGGGATGAACCAGTGTTTATTCATGTCTTTTGGTTGCGAGGTTTTGGGATAAAAGCAAAAGACGAATGTTACCCAAACCTCTTCAAATGCAAGCCAAACCAGTAGCCATTTGGGCTCTTGTGCAAATAGGATTCAATTCCTTTTTCACCGACTGGCAACCAAGCTTCTTTTTCAGGTGAAGCGAAGCGCTTGACCACTGTGATTTCTTCTCTAGGGTCAGCCTCATGTCTCCCCTGCGCCTCCATGCCCTCATCTTTTGCTCGTGGGTACTTTCTCTGACGGGGCAACCTGTTGAAGGCGGTGGATCGACGCATCTTCAGGTGGTTGCCGAACCTGGCGTGACGATTTTTGTGGACGAGAAATCCCAAGGGGAAACCACTGCTCATCAAGGGGGACTCATCGTGCCGGACATCAAGCCCGGAGAACATACTTTGCGCGCTGAGAAGGAAGACTGTGTCCCCAAGACTATCAAGGTAAACGTGGATGCGGGAAGTGTGTTTAAATGGAAGGTGGGAGACTTCGTTCCTTCTCTCAAGGTAATACGGGAAAGGGGGCAAGAGAAGGAAGGTGGAGATCAACCTTACGGGCACTTGCTAATACAGTCTTTGCCGATCGACTTGAGAGTGCAAATACCCGCTATTGGTTTCGATTCGCTGAAGAGCAAGGACGAGGTCACGCTCGGTCCACTGGTGGTCGATGAATACAGGGTGCTGTTTTTTGGTTTGGGGAAAAATTGGTCTGCCCAAATTAAGATTTACGATAAGGAGACCACGAAGGTGTTCGTCAATTTACTGAAGGGGACGATCAGGAACTATACCGAGGAAATCAGGATTGCTCCGGGAGAACATTTTAAGGTTTGGAAACTCGGGATAGAGATGCGCTGGTGTCCCAAAGGTTCTTTTCGAATGGGTAGTCCCTTTTCCGAGGATGGACGTTATTCGGACGAGTCTCGCCACGACGTTACCTTTACAAACCATTTCTGGCTTGGGAAACACGAAATTACGCAAGCCCAGTGGACGGCTGTCATGGGAACCAATCCCAGTTCTTTCAAGGGAGCGAACCATCCAGTGGACAGAGTGTCGTGGGAGGATGCCACGGAATTTTGCAGGAGGTTGAATGAACGAGAGCGGAAAGCAGGCCGTTTGCTTGCGGGTTGGGCTTACCAATTACCGACCGAAGCGCAGTGGGAATACGCTTGTCGCGCGGGTACCAACTCCGCGTTCGCTTTTGGCAAAAGCTTGTCCAGTTCTCAGGCTAACTTCGATGGGAACTATCCTTATGGCGACGCCCCCAATGGTCCCTACCTACGACGAACTGCCCCGGTGGGGTCCTACCAACCCAATGCATGGGGGCTTCACGACATGCACGGCAACGTATACGAATGGTGTCGTGATTGGTATGGCAAATACCCTCTGGAAGGGGCATACGACCCTGTAGGTCCGTCGCAAGGTTCGCTCCGTGTTCTGCGTGGCGGGTCATGGTTTTACTTTGGCCGCAACCTTCGTTCCGCCTCTCGTTACTGGCTTGCCCCGACCTGCCGCAATTTCATCTTGGGCTTTCGCCTAAGCCTAAGCCCAGTCCAGGAGCGATGAAACGTTCTTTCTCAAAGTCGAGGCTTTTCGCCAAGGCCGATCTGTCCTTGGCGATCTCTTTGATCCATTGACGATATGAAGCTCCACCTTGTCATTGATGGTGAGACACAAGGGCCTTTTGATTTTGAGCAAATTGCCGCCAAGCTAAGGTCAGGGCAATTAAAGCCCACTGACTTGGCGTGGGAAAGCGGATTGGATAAATGGCAATCCCTGGAGGACCTTCACCCCGAATTTTCCGACCAGTCCGTGGATGAGTCCTTACCCTCTCCCGTGTCCGACTTCCCCGAGCCTCACTCCGAGGATCGAAGGTTTGAGGAAGACATCGATACTCTCCAGCCCGGTTCGACTTTCGGGCAATTCAGTATCATCCGCTTGTTGGGTCGTGGAGGCATGGGCGAAGTCTACGAGGTGGAAGACAAGATGCTCAAGACTCGCCACGCTCTCAAGTTGATCAATGAAGAGGTGCTGGAGCAACCCAGCGCCTTGGAACGTTTTCACAAGGAAGGACGAGCCATGGCGGGCATGTCTCATCCCGGCATCGTCAAGGTGGACCTTGCGGGTGAAACCGATGGGCGGCACTGGCTGAGAATGGAACTGATGAAGGGGCGGATCATCAACGATAGCCAAATCATCACCTTGGAGGAATACGTCACGATTAAAGGCGGACGTCTCCCGGAGTCGGAGGTCAAGGCCCTGTTGAAAGAGATTCTCGATGCCTTGGATTACGCGCACGAAAAAGGACTGGTGCATCGAGATCTCAAGCCCGCCAATGTCCTGTTTTCCGAAACTCATGCCAAGATTGCCGATTTCGGTTTGGTGAACACTGCCGGAGCCGATTGGATGGAAACACAACTTCGCAGCACGGTGATCGCGCCTTCGGAAGAACAGGAAACCTTGGTCGATACCGGTGGGACGGGATCTCGATCGCGGGCCATTATGGGCACCTACGCTTTCATGAGTCCCGAGCAAAGGAAGGGATTGCCCACCGATCTCCGCAGTGATCTCTATGCCGTGGGTCTGATGGCGTTTCGCATGCTGACGGGTGAGGAAATGCCCGGCATGAAACGAGCCAGTGAAATGGGTCTCGCCTTGGATCGAGGTTGGGATGCCTGGCTTATTCAGGCCTTGGAACCCAATCTCGATGCGCGTTTTCAATCCGCCAAGCGGATGGGCGAGGCTTTGCTCTTCCAGTCTGCCCAATCCGCTCCGGCTTCCCCCTCGCCAGCGCCCGCGACTTTCAAGGCGGCTCCTGCAGCTGCTTTTGGCTCAGTGTCGCAAGGATCATCTGCCAGGCCCTATTCCTCCGCGATGCCTCGCCAAGGGCAAGCCTTTGCCCAACCCTTAGCTCCCTCATGGAATTTTCCGCCTGAAAGACCAAGCAATAGAATATCGAGCCTCTTCATTAAATTCACCATCTTTGGTTGCTTGGGATTGATCCTGGGAATTATTCTGGTGATGGGAGGCCAAGAGGGATGGGGCATGAAAAAAGAATACTTGAGAAGTTATAACTATTACGACCAATCGTATTCCAGGGGTTATTCCTACTATCCCGACAATGATGCCCTGATTGCGACAGGAGGAATAATCACGGTGCTTGCCGGGTTGTGCCTGATTGCCGGATCCGTCTTGTACTTTGTTTGGTTGTACAAGGCATGGAAGGTGGCATCCCGCAGACCGGAAGATCCTACCCCCGGTCAAGCCGTTGGATTTCTCTTCATACCTTTGTTCAACTTTTACTGGGTGTTTCGTGCCGTGCCGGGCTTGTCCTTGGCCTTGCAGAGAAACTTGCGAGATGGGGGCACTTCCGGTCATGGAGTGGGCCTCACGGCCGCCATTTTCTCCGTCATCCCTTACTTTAACTTCCTGCTTGCGCCTATCCCTTACCTGATTTGGGTGGCTGAGGCCAACAAGGCCAAGGACAAATTATTGATCTTGGATCAACGGGTTGCAGGCGGTAACCGTGGAACCGAAAACCAAGGTTTCATACCCCCAGGTGGCTATCCATGAGAGGGGCAACTCCTTGGTCATGCCGCATCCCGACAGTAGGCAACTTGAAAGCGCGATAGATGGCTCCGCACTTTTGAGGTTTGGGAGATTGGCCCTTTTCCCGCTAGGATTGGAATGGTACCAGGGGAGAGACTCGAACTCTCGACCTATGGATTATGATTCCACCGCTCTAACCAACTGAGCTACCCTGGCGCCTTCGGCTTGATAACGAGTCATGGCTGTAAGCCGGAGACTCATTCAAGAAGCGAAACTTTTTATTCCGAAGAAAGCCATAGGGCAAGCGCAAAGGCGCGCAGTATTGCCGCCGGCGACTTGTTGGCTCCGCGCTTTGCCTTTGCCCGATGAGTCGGTACGTGCATGAGATAGAGGCATGCGATTGTTTTCCGCCATACTCGTGTTGCCGTTTTGCCTGGCGATATCGAGCCTCGTGGCGGTGGCTGCTCCGGTTGTCCCGGGTTTGCACGGCAAGCATCCTTTGAACGAAGCCCAAGTCGGGCGGATCTTGCTAAGCGAACTGAACTGCGTGGCCTGCCACCATGGCGATGGCCACGGAGGCTTGGCGGCGAAGGGTGGCCCCGACTTGTCGGAGGTAGGGCGGCGGGTCTCCCCTCATTACTTGAGCCGCTTCATCGCCGATCCCGCCAAGGCGCAACCCGACGTCACCATGCCGGACTTGTTGTCGGGCAAGTCGGAAGAGGAGCGAGCGGAAGTGGCCGAGGCGATCACTCACTTTCTGGTTGGCAAGGCGTCCGGTCCTTTTTCTCAAACCGGAGAACTCGACGGGGATGCCGGGGCAGGCCGCAAGCTCTTTCACGAGATCGGTTGCGTGGCCTGCCATGCGCCGAGAGACGAGAGGGGAAAGGAATTGCCGAGCCCAGGCTTGCGTTCGTTGGCGCATCTTCCGCAAAAGTATAGCCATGGCTCGCTGTCGGATTTCCTCTTCAGTCCTCACCAGGCGAGACCTTCCGGCCGGATGCCTGATTTTCAGCTTTCACGAGAGGAAACTCGGCACTTGTCCGTCTATTTGATGGGAGCCGGCGCCGAGGTATCGAAACCCCTGCAGGTTCGCAAGGACCTTGCCCAAAAGGGTGGTGCATATTTCAAGCAATACAATTGCGTTTCTTGTCACGCAATGAAGGGGGAGCTCAAGGGAAAACAATCGGTTGCCTTGGCGAAGCTCAGGCCTGAACATGGGTGCTTGTCGATGAACCCACGGAACGTGCCTGATTTCAATTTCTCAGGCACCCAACGCAAAGCCATCGTCCATGCTTTGGCCAAACCCAAGGAAAAGGTGTCGACAAAGGAACGGATCGAGCTGGCCTTGACCCGTTTCAATTGCATCGCCTGCCATAGCCGTGAGGCTTATGGAGGCCCCTCCAAGGGCCTTTTGCCTTATTTGGGCACGTCGCAGGAGGGGCTGGGCAACGAGGCCCGTATGCCGCCCCCTTTGACCTTGGTGGGAGCAAAGCTGAAGCCGAACTGGATGAACAAAGTATTGTTCGACGGTGAATCGGTGCGTCCTTACATGCATACGCGGATGCCGAAGTTCGGGGAGGACAACCTGCGTTTCCTTCCGGGCTTGCTGGCGGAGGTGGACAAGGTGGAGCCGATGGCGTTTCCCGAGCCCCCACGGAAGGAGCGCGGCAAGATCCGACAGGTTGGCACCCAGTTGGTTGGCGACAAGGGACTGAACTGCATCGCTTGCCACAACTTCAACGGCAAGGAATCGCCGGGATTCAAGGGGCTTGACTTGATCACTTCCTATGAGCGTCTGCAACCGAGCTGGTTCTATGCCTTCATGAGGAACCCCGCAGCCTTGCGACCCGGCATCGTAATGCCTAATTATTGGGCCGGAGGCAAGGGGCGCCCCGATGTTCTGGAGGGCGACGCGGCGGCCCAAGTCTGGTCCATCTGGCACTATTTCTCCTATGGGCAAGGGGCTCATACACCTTCGGGAATCCATTCTCCGGGATCGTCCTTGGAGGTGGACGACGTCGTCCGCACCTACCGCGGAAGGAGCCGTATAGCGGGCTATCGTGGCATCGCGGTGGGTTTCCCGGGCGGACTCAACTATGCCTTCAATGCCGAGACCGGCGCCTTGTCCGGCATTTGGCGCGGAGAGTTCGTCAGCGTGGGATGGGGAGGGCAGGGGGCCGGAAGTTTCAACCCCAAGTCACGCCCGGTTTCCTTGGCCCAGGACCTGCCTCTCTACGCCTTGCCCAACGATAAAGCGGCTTGGCCCCTGCTGCCCATGATGAACAAGGAAAACCCGGTGAACCCCGATCCCCTCTACCCGAAAAACCACGGCTACCAGTTTCAGGGCTATTCCTTCGACGACGCCTTCGTTCCGACCTTCTCGTATCGAATAGGGAATATCGAGGTGGAAGACGTATCCCTTGCCGTTGCGAAAGATGATAAAGCCATCCTCAAGCGTACCCTGAGTTTCGATTCAGGTCAGGCAGGCAGTCTCCACCTGCGAGCCTTGGTGGGCAAAATTGAAACTGTTTCGAAAACGACCTACCAGACGCCCGACCTCCAACTAACTCTTTCGCAAGGCACGGTTCTGTTGCGTCCTTTCGGGGCCAACGGCAACCAGGAGCTTCTCCTCAAGCTCGCCCTCCCCAAGGGGAAGTCGCAATGGAATCTCGAGTATGAACTTCTTCGCTAGGCGTCACCTCCCAGCGTTGACCTGCTGGTTGATCGGCATCGCATCGGGCGTGCCCTCCTGGGCCGAGGAAGTCGGTGACATGTGGGGCACGGCGGTTCGCGAAAGAGAATATTATAGGATCGTCAATATTCCGATATCGAAGGACTTGGTGGTGGAAGCGGGGGCTTTCGTAACCTTGCCCGACAAGCGTATTGCAGTCGGTACTCGTCGAGGCGACCTGTACTTGGTCGATGGGGTGGACGAGGAAAAACCGTCTCCTCGCTACCATTTGTTCGCCAGCGGCATGGACGAGATCTTCGGGTTGGCCTACAAGGACGGCGCCTTCTATGTCAGTCAAAGCTGTGAACTGACGCGTGTCACGGATCGCAATGGAGACGGCAAGGCGGATCGCTTCGAGGTGGTCTCCGATGCTTGGGGCTATGCCAACTACCACGAGTACGCCTTTGGCTCGAAGTTCGATCCCCAGGGAAACCTCTACGTGGCATTGGGCTTGTCGGCGTCGTACCATTCCCGGGCGCTTTTTCGAGGATGGGCCATGAAGATCACGCCCGAAGGCAAGACCATACCCATCGCCAGTGGCTTGCGCAGTCCCGGCGGAATCGGGCCCAACGAACACGGCGCCTTGTTTTACATCGAGAGCCAAGGCCCATGGAATTCCTCATGCAGCCTGAAATTCGTCAAGCAGGGCGGGTTCATGGGACACCCCATTAGCTACAACTGGTACAAGTTCGCGCCCGGCATGGGATCGCCTCCGGCCCAACCCGAGTCGGGCGGTCGAATCGTGACCGAAAAGGAGCGGGTGAAGAAACTCGTTCCCTATGCCGTCATCTTTCCTTATATCCGCATGGGCCGTTCCATCACTGGTTTCGTGGTCAACCGCACGAAAGGGAAATTCGGTCCATTCGAGAACCAGATGTTCCTCGGGGACTACACCCAGTCCATCGTCATGCGGGCCACTACCGAGAAAGTGAACGGGGTCTGGCAAGGGGCGTGTTATCCGTTTCGCGAAGGGCTTTCCACCGGTATCCTCAACGTCGAATTCACTCCTGAGGGCAACCTGCTGTGCGGGGGAACCAACAGGGGGTGGCCGGTACGAGGCATCAAGCCTTTCGCCCTCGAGCGCTTGGAATGGACGGGTCGTATGCCGTTCGAGATCGAGCGCGTCACGATTACCCCGAAAGGGTTTGACCTACGATTTACCAAACCCGTTGATTCCGTCACTGGGGATGACTTGAAAACCTACAAGGTTTCCACTTTTACCCATATCTATCATGCTGGATACGGTGGGCCGGAAGTGGACCAGACAACGCCCGTCGTCAAGGCGGTGAAACTGTCGCCCGACGGCTTGGGCGCGACTCTCGAGCTAGGCGAGTTGAAACGCGGACACGTCCACGAGTTCGATTTGGGAGCCTTGCGGTCTAGGGACAAGGAAGCCCTACTTCATCGGCACGCCTACTACACCGTCAACGAAGTGCCTGCAGAGTAACGATTCCAGCGGGAGTTCCGTACTTCGATTGCTCTTTTTTCTTCGGTTCGGGCGAGGGCGAAGATGAGAAAAACGAGGCATTTCGAGAAAAATGCAGTGACCGACTTGCAAAAGAAAAGAAGTTCGTGAACGTTGTTTGTCCCGCTTGTCGCGTTGAAACCTTTCGAAGGTTGTAACTCGCGGCGAAGGGAGGGAGAGGGGGCCGGTCTTTTTTCGGGAGGAATGGATGTCTTTGCTTTCCTTGCGGCGGGGAGTCGTCGCTTTGGAAGTGGCGCTCACGCAAGATAAAAGACCAACGAAAGGAATAGAAATGAATCCCATCAACGTAACCCATATCCTCGATCTTTTTACCGAGGTGATCAATGAACGTTCGGGTAAGATACTCGAGAGTTTTCGACATAACGAGCGGGCGTTCTCACGCGCTCTTCTGCCTTCCAGAATGGAAGTAAAGGCCAATGACCAGTTGCAGGCGGGAGTAGCCCTCAAGGCGACTCCCGTTTCGCTCGCGATCCATCCTTTCGTGTTCCGGCAAGTCTGCTCCAATGGCTGCGTTTTCGGAAAATCCATCCAGTCCCGTAAGTTAAACCAAGTGGGGCACTCCTATTGCTTGGAAATGAATGGGAAAGTGAACGAGGTGGTGACCGGCTTGGACGTCGACTGGTGGTTCAAGGACTCGGTCGCTGGATGTTGTAAAGAGGAAGTTTTTTCCAACACCTCCAATACTTTCAGGTTGGCGCTGCAACATTCCTTTACTGGTCCGGCTAACGTCGAGCAAGCCCTCATGGGATCGCTCAACCTCGAGAAATTTCCTGGTGCCAAGGAATATCATGCAAAGATCATGAAAGAGTACCTTGCTCAAGACGAACCGGTGCTCTTCAACCTCATCAATGCCGTCACCGCGGTTGCGAGAGACTTGCACGATGCCGAGAAAAAATGGAAACTGGAGTGCGTTGCGGGTGACTTGGCGTGGTTGCTGTCGAAGCAGTTGAATGCTCCAATGGCTCATGCAAAAGCCTCGCCCGTATCTTCCACAGGTCGCCTTGGCATAGGTTCGATTGGCGCGTAAAGAACCTCTTGCTACGCTTTTCTCTTTACGGAAGGGGTAGGATTTCGCAGGTATGAGGGCTTGAGGGGATGCTTTTCCCATGACCTCGACCCTTGGAAAACCAAAGATTCTAATCATAGACGACGATAGCGAGATTCGCTATTCGTTGCATCGGGCGTTGTCCGATGATCGCTACGAAGTACTGACGGCAGCCAGCGGTGAAAGTGGCATAGAGGTGGCTCAGGAGGCTCAACCGAACGTTGTCTTTCTCGACAATCGCATGGGTGGTATGACGGGTCTGGAGACACTCCAGCATCTCCGCACGACTTCTCCCTACTCCATGGTGATCCTGATGACGGCGTTCGGTACTACTCAGACCGCCATCGAGGCAATGAAGCATGGCGCTTTCGATTACGTCTTGAAGCCTTTCGACCTGAACAAACTTCGGGCTATCCTGGATAAGGCACTAAAGGCTGGCGAAGACTCAAGGGAAGCAAGCGGAGCTTCCGGACATTTGCTCAAGCCCGAGGATTACAAGGAAGGAATCGTGGGCAGTGGCGAGAAGATGCAGGAAGTTCTCAAGACAGTCGGTCAAGTATCAGCCAGCGAGGTTACGGTCATGATTACCGGGGAGAGCGGCACGGGCAAGGAACTCATTGCCCGATGCGTGCACAGCCATGGAAACCGTTCTGAAAAAACCTTCATTCCCGTAAACTGCGCGGCGATTCCCGAAAACCTCATAGAGAGCGAACTTTTTGGTCACGAGAAGGGATCCTTTACCGGCGCCACGGAGAGCAAGGCGGGGAAGTTCGAGCTTTGCAACGGCGGCACTATATTCCTGGATGAAGTGGGTGACATGTCGCTTTCCACCCAAACGAAGATTCTTCGCGCGATCCAAGAAGGAGAAGTGCAACGTGTCGGCGGGACCAAGGTCAAACGCGTGGACGTCCGCGTCATTGCAGCTACGAACAAAGATCTTGAGAGCATGGTGAAAGAGAACGACTTTCGGGAAGATCTCTATTACCGACTCAACGTCGTGCGGATCCATTTGCCTCCGCTTCGCGAGCGAATGGAGGATTTGCCGGAATTGGTCGATTACATGATTCAACGCCTCGAGCAGGAGGGGAAGTCGCAGATCGCCGAAATCTCACGCGATGCCTTGAAGGCCTTGGGTAAATACGACTGGCCCGGCAACGTGAGAGAGCTCGAGAACGTTATCCAATCGAGTGCGGTGGTTGCTCAGGGACGTCGTATCTTGCTCAAGGATTTGCCGGAAAAACTCGAACGTGCCTCTTCCGCCAGCAAACAGCAGCCAACGGTAGAAGTGACTAAGCCACTGGATCCTTCGTCCGAGCCCGTCCCAGTTCCAGATGTTGACCCGATTGGAGACCGTTCTCCCAAAACGAGTTTCATGTTGGGCGACAAAGTCGAGCCTTCCGAAGCAGTTCCGGAAGTTTCCGCCCATGAAGCCGGTGGAGTTTCCATGGAGGAAACCTTTGATCTCGCTTACGCCTGCACCCGAGAACTGAATGACAAGAATCTGCTGCAAGCCGTCGAGAAAGAAGTCATTCAGCGTTGCCTCAAGGAGACTGGTGGCAACCAAGTAAAAGCCTCCAAGTTGTTGGGGATCACACGCGCCACTTTGCGCAAGCGCATAGACAGCTATGCCATCCGCTATTGAAGGTGGGGGAATTCCCCCATGCGAGCGTTTGTTCTTGGAATGCCGCCCCTTTGCGGTAGTCATGGCATGAATTGGCATTTTCATGAATAATATCTTGAACAGTCGAATCGTCCTGACCGGAGTGGGATTGACCTCGCCCATAGGGAACGACCTCGAGACTTATCGAAAGAGTCTCCTGGAAGGTCGCAGTGGGGTTCGCTTGACCGACGTCAGGCACATGGGAGAACTCCCTGCCGGGGTTTGCGACTTCGAGGCGACCAAGTACCAGAACCGCAAGGAACTGCGAATCGGTACCCGAGCCGGTTCCATCGGTGTGTTTTGCGCTCACGAAGCCTTGGCTCATGCCGGTCTTGAGATGGATGCTCTGGAACCCAGTCGCGTCGGGGTTTACGTCGGCACCACCGAACACGGCAACGTGGAAACAGAGAACGAGATACACAACCTTTCACAATACGATAACGACGTTCGCTTTTGGTCGCACCACCATAATCCCCGTACGATTGCCAACAACCCGGCTGGTGAAATCACCGTGAACCTAGGCATTACAGGTCCTCATTACGCAATCGGCGCCGCTTGCGCAGCGGGCAACGCAGGAATCATTCAAGGAGTCCAGATGTTGCGTCTGGGCGAAGTTGACTTGGCCTTGGCCGGTGGAGTCAGCGAGAGTATTCATACCTTTGGGATTTTCGCCGGGTTTCGCAGCCAGAACGCCTTGGCCAAGCATGATGATCCTGCCCAGGCAAGCCGCCCTTTCGACAAGGATCGCAATGGAATCGTGGTGAGCGAGGGGGGGTGCCTGTACGTTCTCGAGCGATTGGACGATGCCTTGGCCCGAGGGGCTTCCATTCTCGCCGAGGTCGCTGGATACTGCATGAATTCGGACGGAACCGACTACGTTTTGCCCAATCCCATTCGGCAAGGGGAGTGCATCCGAGACGCATTGAAAAAGGCGAGCATGAAACCTTCCGAAGTCGACTTGGTCAGTTCGCATGCAACTTCAACGCCACAAGGGGACGTTCAGGAATGCGATGCCTTGCGAAAAGCCTTCGGAGACGACGAGGTCTTGGTCAACAACACGAAAAGTTTCATCGGCCATGCCATGGGCGCTGCGGGGGCTTTGGAGTTGGCGGGCAATTTGCCTTCGTTCGTCGACGGCGTGGTTCATCCGACCATAAACGTGACCTCTCTGGACCCCGCATGCGACTTGCCGGGACTGGTCTTGAACGAGCCGAAGGCAACCGATGGAATCGATGTTATTCTCAATAATTCTTTCGGTATGCTTGGAATCAACTCCGTTCTGGTCTTGAAAAAATTCCAATGCTAGCTTAGGTCATTCCGTTTCCCACTGGAAATGGACAACGAAAAGATCAAGCAAATCGTATTGGATATCATCGCCGAGATCGCTCCCGACGAGGATTTGTCGGACGTGAAACCGGATCAGCGCCTTCGTGATCAACTGGACTTGGACTCGATGGACTTTCTCGACATTGTCATGGAACTGCGAAAGCAGCATGGCATTGAAGTGCCGGAGGACGACTACATGAAGTTGGAGTCCCTCGACAGTTGCGCCGAGTATCTGCTGCCAAAATTCCCTCAGCAGGCTGTCTGAGCCTTTTGCCCCCAAAGGAGGTCCCGCATTTCTTCCGCGCCCGAGCCTCTCGACGGACGCAAGTTCGACGTCGTGGTGATTGGCGCCGGCATGGCGGGCATGGCAGCAGCCATTCGGCTCGCTCTTTTTGACCGCAAGGTTTTGCTTCTTGAGCGCCATAACGTTCCCGGTGGTCTCAACAGTTACTACGCCCAAGCCGGTCGCCGCTTCGACGTCGGGTTGCATGCGGTGACCAATTACGCCCCCCCGAGGGCTCGCGGAGCACCCTTGAACAAAATCTTTCGCCAACTCCGAATCGGTCGCGAAGAGTTCGCCTTGAGCGAGCAAAAGGGTTCGCGCATCGTATTTCCCGGTTTCGATTTGAGCTTCGCGAACGACCTTGAATCTTTTCGAGCCGAGATCGAATCCGTCTTTCCCCAATGCATAGATGGCTTTGATCGCCTGCTTGCGATAATGGACGACTTTGATTCCTTGTCTTCTCATCCTCCCGATTTGTCGGCTCGCCAAGTGCTGCGTGAAACCTTGGCAGAGCCTGCTCTCGAAGATGCCTTGATGTGCCCACTGTGTTATTATGGGAGCGCTCGGGAAAACGATATGGAATTCGCTCAGTTCGTGATTATGTTCAATGCCTTGTTCCGCGAAGGCTTCGGGCGCCCCTTGGAGGGTGTGCGTCGTGTCATTCGCGTTTTGCGCAACAAGTATCGTTCCCTTGGTGGAGAGCGGCGACTCAAGACCGGGGTGAAACGGATTGTCGCTCGCGATGGCAAGGCGACGAGCTTGGAACTGGACGATGGGCAAGTGATCGAGGCCACTCACGTGGTGTCGACCATCGGATGGGTCGAGACCCAACGACTTTGCTCTGATCGCGAACAAGACGCCGGCAAGGAGGAGATTGGCCGCCTTTCCTTCGTCGAGACGATCACCGTGACCGATCTCCAGCCGGCGGACTTGGGATGGGAGGACACCATTGTTTTCTTCAACACTGAAGAAAGTTTCGTGTATGAACGTCCCGAAGATCTTGTCGATCTACGCAGCGGAGTGATTTGTTTTCCAAACAATTATCTTTATCCTGACGGCGAAAACCTCGACGAAGGTTTCTTCCGGGTTACCGCCTTGGCCGATTTCAATGGATGGGCTTCTCTCGATGAATCGATATACAAAGAGGAAAAAGCCAAGTGGTTCGAGCGTTTGCACAAAGTTTCGATGCAAGTGCTTCCCGAAACCGACGAGGCTCGCTTGAATCGTCACGTCATTGCAACCGACATGTTCACGCCCCGCACAATCCAGCATTTCACTGGTAAGCTCGGAGGCGCCGTTTACGGAGCTCCCGACAAGCGTCGAGATGGCGCGACCCACTTGTCGAATCTCCATCTATGCGGGACCGATCAAGGCTTTCTCGGCATCGTCGGCGCCATGTTAAGTGGCATTTCCATCGTCAACCAAAGAATCCTGTCACCGTCCTAGTCATGCCTATGCAACCACCAGCGCCGGTCGAGGTTCCCGAACAGAAGGTGAAGGAAAAAGACGAGTTGGCGAAGCCATGGAAAGTGATCGTCCTGAATGACCCCGTGAATCTCATGAGCTACGTCGTCATGGTCTTCAAAAAAGTTTTCGGCTACGATGATCAAAAGGCCACTCGTCATATGCGTGAAGTGCACGAGCAGGGACGGTCCATGTTATGGGTAGGAGAGCGGGAAGTTGCGGAAAGCTACCTTTATCAACTCCATCAATGGCGCCTGCAGGCAATTCTCGAGCAGGATGATTGAACTGACGTTACCGGTTTCGGGTTTCATGCGTGAGGTTGCCCTTCCCTTGCTCGATGACGTCCTGAGGGAATTGTCTGGTCAGGATTCACCGGACGAACGACGCTATCTGCCACCGCCCGATGATCCGGAACTTCGTGAGACTTGGATCGAGAACCTTCGTGAAGATCACCATTCCGACTTGGCTGCCTCGCGACGGCTTGTTCAGGACCCTTCCCTTGGGACGGATGAGCCCTTGTCGATCGAGCCTGAAGCCGCCGAGTCCGCCCTGCGTGGATTAACGGCTGCCCGGTTGCGGCTACGAGAACTTCATTTGGTCGACATGACCGATTCTTCCCTGGAGGAGGGCGATTTCGAGTTCGAGAAGTTGAACTCCCGCGAGCAACAAGGATATTTGGCGTACGCCTTGGCCGCGGCTTTGCAGGAGAACCTCGTTTTATTGCTAGGGCCTTGAGCCCCAAGCATTTTCTAGGTTGACCGCCTTCGCGCTCAGGAGATATGTTCTATTAAAGCTTCTGCAGCGCTCGAGAAGTTTCTTGGTTCTTTCCCTTACTCTATTGACAATATGGGAGCCTGTCGATCGGCGTTAGCCGTCAGGCCGTAAATCGGAAGACGAAAGGCGTCACGAGGGCACCCACCTGACCTACTAAGGTCAAAGGACCGGAGTTTTGCGACGTACGGCGCAGGCGGAAGTTTTTTTGTGCTCTCTTTTCCGTTTCCTTGTTTAGTTCCATTCATCTGAAAACGACGCTCATCGATGGAAATCACCGATCTCCAAGCCGTCTTGCTTTCCTCTCCCATGCCGGCCCCGGTGGAACTCCCTTTTCACGGCGGGAAGCGAACCGTCTTCAAACGCGATGCGCTTTTCGTCAAGGCAACTACTGACAACGGTCTCGTAGGCTATGGTCCCGGCGCGGCCTCCGAGGAGATGGCTAGGCTCATCAATGGCGACTTGCGTGAAATCCTCTTGGGACGCGGGGTAGGGGATCCGGCAGGGTTCGTGGCCGAGGCCAGGGACATACTGGGAAACCAGGCTCTTGCCGCGATTGGAGCAGTGGAGATTGCCTTGTACGATCTATGGGGCCGAGCCGAAGGTTGTTCCGTGACCGATTTTCTCGGTGGCCGCAAACAAGATACCGTTCGTTGCTACGGCAGCGCAGGCATGTATCAGACCGCGGAGGAGTATGCCGCGGAAGCCGCTGCGGTATGTGAAGGTGGATACGAAGCTTACAAGTATCGTCCGGCATTAGGCCCGGAAGAGGACGTGAGAACCGTACAACTCATGCGTGAGGCTCTTGGCCCTGAGGTGGGTATTTGCATGGATGCCCATGCGTGGTGGCGCATGGGAGATCTTTCCTATGGGGCTGAAACCACGGAAGGGGTTGCCCTAGCCGTCTCCGACCTCGGCGTCACTTGGCTGGAGGAACCTTTGCCGGTCGAGGACCGAGAATCCTACGCCGCGCTCCGCGCGAAGAGAATCGTGCCCATCGCGGCGGGAGAACACGAACATGACGGCGAGGGATTTCACCAATTAATCGAGGGTGGTTGCGTGGATTTCGCCCAAGCCGACGTTTCCCACCATGGCGGCTTTTCCGGAATCGCAGAAATATTACGCATCTGTGAACGCGAACAGGTCGCTTTCGCATTCCACAACTGGGGGACCGCCCTGGAGACCGTAACGGATGCCTTGGTAGGAGCCTGTTTCCCTCGCGCAACGGCTGCTTGGCTGGAGTATCCCGAATACGCCCACCGCGATCCTCGCGTGATGTATCCTTATCCGCTCTCCGATGAATTGGTGCCTGACGCCCCGAAGCCCGTGAATGGAGAGCTTCCCTTGCCCGATGGCCCGGGACTAGGTGTGAAGGTGGACGAGAGAATGATCGACAAGTACCCTTATTTACCGGGTCCTTGGAGTATTTTCGAACTGGAATCTCCACCCACCAAGCTCGCTCTCAGTGGAGACCATGCCTTGCCGTGGGCGGGAGATGGGCAGGTTGACGAGTTGCCTACTCGAAGCCGATGAGGCCGATGCCCAGCCTCTTGGCTTCGGCGAGGACAGCCGGTTTGTCCAAGATGAGAACGGATCCTGCCTCGAGAGCGGCGGCCGATAGCTTGGCCTCGGTCATTGTCTCCAATGTCTTCAATCCAAATACGGGGACGTCGAAGCGGGTGTCCTGACTGGGTTTGCCGGTCTTGACGAAAAGAGTTTGCTTGGCTCCGAAGCTACCGGAGCGTTCGATCATTGCATTGGTACCCTCGAACGCTTCCACCGCCAGGACCGTGCCTTGGCTGACGATCACGCCTTGGCCGACGTCGAGGCGAGCGGATTCGCGGGCGATTTCCACGCCATGAGCCAAGTGCTTGGTTTCTATCTTTGTTTTTCCGGCAACCATTATGCCTGCCTCGGCTAAGTCCGCATCCATGAAGACCCGAGCATCGAGCAACTGAACCCCGGCTTTTTCTATCTCATCGGCGATGGCCCCGAAGATCGTTTCGGCATTGCGGCGATCCAGTCCTGCCAGCATGCGTATTGCCTTGAGGTCGGGATGCAGGCCGCGAAATAACTTCCCCGGTGTGACTTGGCCCGCCATCACGACGTAACCTGCCTCGAATTTCCTCAAAGCCTTGAGCAGTTTGCCAACCTGACCGACTTTCACCGTGATGCGTTCATTCGTCGAGAAGCTCTCGGCCAGCTCGATCGAGGTTTCACCTTTCAGTTCGACCAAACGCACCGAAACGCCTGCTTCCTTGGCTCGTGAAGCAAGAAGGGCAGGGTAGGCGTCTCGTCCCGCGACGAGAACCAGTGGACGGCTTGAGTCGAAGTCCTCTGGTAAAAACTTGGACATTGGTCAGCCCTTGGCCACGAGGTTGACCAGTTTGCCGGGGACGTAGATCTCGCGCACGATCTCCTTGCCTTCGATGAAGGATTGCACCCGTTCGTGGGATTTGGCGGCGGCGATCACTACGTCTTGTTCTACTTCCTTGGGAAACTTTGCTTCGCCTCTTAGTTTCCCGTTCACTTGGAACACGATCAGGATTTCCTCCGTGACCAGCAGATCTTCCCGGACTTTGGGCCAGGGGTGGTTCACGATGGAGGGCTCGCCGCCGAGTCGTTCCCATAGTTCCTCCGCCAAGTGCGGGGCGAAAGGGGCCAGCAACTGAAGCATGGTCCTTGCGGTTTCAATCGAATAACTTTCCGCTTTCTGCAAATGATTCATCAGGATCATCATTTGCGAGATCGCGGTGTTGAACCGCAGGTTTTCGACGTCGCCGGTCACTTTCTTGATCGTCTCGTGAAGAATGCGCAGGACGTCGGCGTTGGTTTCCTCTCCCTCGGAACGTTTGGCGTCATTGGTGAATTCGCGCCATACTTTACGCAGAAAGCGATTCACTCCCTCGATCCCCTTTTCGTTCCAAGGCTTCACTGCCTCGAGAGGTCCCAAGAACATTTCGAAGAGTCGCAACGAGTCGGCTCCGTATGCCTCGATCACTATGTCGGGATTCACCACGTTGCCGACGCTCTTCGACATTTTGTTCCCGTCTTCACCGAGTATCAGACCCTGGTGAAAAAGTCGCTTGTAGGGTTCGGCATTGACCAAGACTCCCTCGTCATGAAGAAACCTGTGCCAGAAACGGGCGTAAAGCAAATGGAGCACGGCGTGCTCGGCGCCACCTATGTAGAAATCCGGCCCACCCCAGTAAGCTTCCTTTTTCGGCGCTACCAAGTGCTCTGAATTGTCGGGATCCAGGTACCGCAGGTGATACCAACATGATCCTGCCCATTGCGGCATCGTATTGGTTTCACGAGAGGCTTCGACCCAATTCCCCTCTGGTTTGCCTTCCGTCCGAGAAACGGTTTTACCCGTGCTCAGGTCGAAATAGACCTCCAGCCATTCGGGTATGGTGGCGAGTGG
This sequence comes from Opitutia bacterium, assembly GCA_002721705.1. Classification (GTDB taxonomy): domain Bacteria; phylum Verrucomicrobiota; class Verrucomicrobiia; order Opitutales; family Seribacteraceae; genus UBA2993. The sequence goes on along the minus strand of PBLJ01000027.1, from coordinate 13,647 downwards.
GCTTTCACCGGTTCCGGACGGTTGGTAATTCTCCACTTCCGGAAGACGAAGGGGAAGCTCGGATGAAGGAACGGACAACGCATAGAGCGTTTTGCCATCGCGTTCAGTGGTAACGGCCTCCTCGGGCAACAAATCCCTCACGGGACCTTCCGCTGCCTGGGCTTTCTCGTAATCTTCCTTGCTGACCCAAACCAAGGGAATGGGTTCTCCCCAGTAGCGTTGACGGGAAAAAATCCAGTCGCGGAGCTTGTAGTTCACGGCCGCCTTGCCTTGGCCCTTGGATTCGAGCTCCGCGGTGATCGCTTGCTTGAATTCGGAGGAAGGCATGCCGTCGTTTGGACCTGAATTGATCATCACCCCGTCGCCGACGTAGGGCAGTTTTCCGTCTTCTCCCTCAGGCTTGATCACCGGGATGATCGGGATACCGAACTTTTCCGCGAACTCGTGGTCGCGTTCATCGTGGGCGGGTACCGCCATGATCGCTCCGGTTCCGTAGGTGATCAGGACGTAGTCGGCCACCCATACCGGTACTTTTTCGCCATTCACCGGGTTGATGCAGTGACTACCGGTGAAGACACCGGACTTGTCCTTTGCAAGGTCCGTGCGGTCGAGGTCGCTTTTCTTGGAGGCGGCCTCAACGTAAGTTTTCACCTTCTCGACATTTTCGGAAGAGACTAGTTTGTCGAGCAGAGGATGTTCGGGAGCAACCACCATATAGGTCGCCCCGAAGAGGGTGTCGGGTCGCGTGGTGTAGACCTCCAGTTCCTCCTCCAGACCGTCCACTGCAAAGCGCACTTCGGCTCCCTCGGAACGCCCGATCCATGCCTTTTGCTGACGCTTGGTGGAATCGGGCCAGTCAAGATCGTCGAGCCCGTCCAATAATTTTTCGGCATAGGCGGTGATGCGCAGGACGACCTGTCGCAGGTTGCGGCGCTCGACGGGGTGTTTACCGACTTCGGACTTGCCGTCGACGACTTCCTCGTTGGCCAGCACGGCGCGTAGCTCGGGGCACCACCAAACCGGTTTTTCATCCACGTAGGCCAGACCCGCCTTGAACAGGCGAAGAAAAATCCACTGTGTCCACTTGTAGTACCCGGGATCCGTGGTGTTGATCTCACGATCCCAGTCGATGGCGAAACCGATGCTCTTTATCTGGCGGCGAAAGTTCTCCACGTTGGCCCGCGTGGTTTCGGCGGGATGCGTACCCGTCTTGATGGCGTATTGCTCCGCAGGCAAGCCGAAGGCGTCCCAGCCCATGGGATGCAGCACGTTGAATCCGCAGGCCGTCTTATAGCGCGCTAGGATGTCCGACGCGACGTAGCCTTCCGGATGTCCGATGTGGAGACCCGCTCCGGACGGGTAGGGAAACATGTCGAGGGCATAGTACTTGGGCTTTTCCGAGTCATCNNCGGCCCGAAAGGTCTTCTCCTTTTCCCAGTATTCCTGCCAACGTTTCTCTATNGCNAGAAAGTNATACTTGTTGTCGTNTTCGCTCATNTCTTCGAACTAAAGACGGAGCAGTTTGNCGAAAAGCNCCCGAAAGGCAAAAGCAAAGGGTTTTTGTAGGTACAGCCTTTGAACTCTTTAGAACTTCGACTCGAGGCTTCGGATTTGCAACTGGAGAGAGTTCATCCCGCCNCCATTGTTGTCTTGCTGGAAATCTTCGGCATTATTTTGGAACTTTTGCCGGGGCGTTTGGGTGTAGGTCTTGGGGTATTGCACGACGTANTCGACGGTGAGGACGCGCTTTTCCTTGGGTGCAAGGGCGAGGTCCCAGCTAAACAGACCCTTCTCGTCGGGAGTGATTTTCGGTGAAATCTTGACCGAGCGCACCTTGACTTCCTCGGTTTGGGACACGGGGATGCGATCGGCCAGGCGAACGTTTTTCACGACCTCGGCCAAGTTCTCCACTTCGATGATCCAAGAGGCTTGCAGTTCCGTCTTGGAAGAAAAACTGGTCTTGCGCCTTTCACTTTTGGAACGGTCGAGCACACGGGATACCTTTACCTGATCCTCCACACCCGCATAGAGAGAGAATTTCTCGCCCGGCCCGACGAATTCGATCGCGGTGGACCCTAGGAAATTGGCTCCCAGGTAGAGTGTCACCTTGCCTGGCAGCAGGGCTTGTCCGTTCACGTTGGTGAGACCGAAGACACGGGCGGCGTTGAGGGATGCCTCGGGGGCGGCCACGATGCGTTCGGTCCGGATGAGGTTGAGTTCGCCGATGGGGAGACGCACGGGTTGTCCGTCCGTCGGTACGGCCTTGTCGGAAAGGGCGTGGAAGTGAGCGGTGGTTGCACGACCGCTTAGCTTGGCGAAGGTACGGACGGCTTTTTGCTGGATGGCGTCATTGGAATCAAGGTTGCGGATGGCGATACGTTGGTTGGCAATCGGGTTGTTGTCATACCAAAGACGATTCTGCGATTTGTAGTTTCCAAAGGCTTGTTGATAGGTGTCCTCCTGTTGTTGCAGAATCTGGACGGGAGCCTTGGTTCCTTGGCCAACGAGCAAGGTGTCCAACTCGGGGATGCGGGCGGTACGGCTCAGGTTCTGGGTGGAGAAGGCCAGCTTGGCCACGCCCCAGTCCTCACCCGTTGTTTGGCGGACGACGGCGTAGGAGGCAATGTTCACTTGTCCTCCCTTTTCATCGGCTCTCAATTCATGGGCTGGTTCCCACGTGGCTCCTGCGAGCAGATAGGTCAAGACGATGGTGGCTTGGCCTGATCCCCGCAGGGCGACTTCTACGGCTCGTTCCTCCAGTCGCGCCCTGGAATTCAATTCGCTTAGCCTTTTCTGGCGGACGTTTTGCTCGGGTTGCAAGTCGCGGCGCTTGATCTCGAGGGCCCGCCGATCCGCGTTCAACTTGGTCAGGGAGGTCTCGAGGAAATTTAGGAAATCAACGTATTCATTCACCTTCACCTCGCGGGCGGCGGCGTCCTTGGGATGCTTGTCCAGGGAGAATACTTGTATGCTCTCAAGATGTTTGCGGCGTTGCTCGATGACTTTGCCTTGGTCGGTAAGCTCGCTCATTTGATCGGTAATTTCCTGAACCGCCTCCTGCGCATTGCGGACCTCCTCGTCGGAGGCGGCGGTCAGGTAGGTGCGACGAATTTGTACGTCGAGCACTTCGCCCTTCGCCCCGGCAGCGGTCTGCAGGCTGACCCGCACGGAGCCTTCGTCGATCCAGCTTGGCAGCTTGGTAAAGGAAAAGCGGTTCGATTTGGCGGGCAGGGCGAGCGTTGCCTCGCGGGTGACGCGGGCCCGGTCGGCGTAGACCGTGACCGCCGTGATTTTCGAGTCAAGGACGGTGACTTTCGCCTCAGCCGGGGCGTCTTGAGCGAAGAGGCCTTGAACGAAGAAGGTCGTGGAAAGAACGAGTGCCACAAGTAAATGTTTCATGATGGAGTCCAGTCAGTCGAGTTGTGTTTGAAGGAAGGCGCCATCTTGGCGCAACTAGTGTAAAGAGTTGTTCGGGTTCGGTGAAATCTTGGTCAATAAAACGTCATGGCGCTGATTCGGCGTCCCTTTATTTCTTCTTGGGTCCCTGAAATTTCGGGGCGCCACCGAGGTAGGGGAACTTGTCGAAATCGGCCCCTTTTCCCGTCACCCGCGGATCACCGGTTTTCCTTAGTTCGGCGAAAAGCTGGTCCTTCAACTTCTTGACCGTTTCCGCATAGGCGGGATCCGACGCCACGTTGACGAGTTGCCCGGGATCCTTTTTCAGGTCGTATAATTCATCCGCGGGCCGCTTGCCAAAGGCGAGGTCGTAGAGCTTGCGGTGATGGGCGTCCTTGTCGCGGTTTTGCACCATGTAGGTCTTGGTCGGGCCATTGTCGCAGTCGGCCAGCCATGCGTTGCCTACGGAAGCCTTCTTGTAATGGGGCGTGCCCGCGGGCCAACGGTTCGGTTTGAAGTTGTGGAGATAGAGGAAGTCATGGGTGCGAATGGCACGAGTCGGGTAGCCGCCCATATCGGGCTTTTCCTGTCCGGGAACATGGCGTTCCTTGCCATGGATGACGAAGCTTCGATCCCCGTTGTCCTTGCCCGCGAGCAATCCGAGCATGCTGCGACCGGTAACGTCGGCGGGAATCTTGACGCCCACCGTTTCGTAGAAGGTGGGCGCGACGTCGGTCAGACTGACGAAATCGTTTATCACCGTGCCCGCCTTGATTTTTGCCGGCCATCGTATGGCGAGAGGAATGCGGGCTCCGCTGTCGTAGTTGTTGCTCTTGCAACGCGGAAAGGGCATGCCGTGATCGCCCGACATCACAATGATGGTATTGTCCAGTTCACTGCATTCCTCGAGAGCCTTGATAGCGGCGCCGACCAAGCGATCGAAACGTTGTACTTCGAAATAATAGTCCGCGACGTCCCCTCGTATTTCGGGTGAATCCGGATAATGCGCGAAGAGCTTGATCTTGGAGAGATCCATGCCGCTTTTCTTACCGGATCCCTTTGCGTAGCCGCGGTGAGGGTCCGAGCTTCCCAACCAATAGCAGAAAGGTTTGCCCTTGGGCTTTTGCTTGAGAAAGGCAGTGAAGTTCTTGAAGCGGGCTCCCACGAGCTGACGGCCTCCTGTCTCCGTGCGCCCAGGCCCCCATCCCTTGCTGCTCACCCCGGTGGCATAGCCCGACTTTCCAATTAGCTCGGGATAAGTGTCGAACTTGTCCGGAAATACACTCCATAGGTTGCCTGCGCCCTCCAGACGCCAGTGGTACTGTCCCGTGAGGACGGCGCCGCGCGACGGCGTACAGGACGGAGAAGAAACGTAGGCGTGATGAAAAAGAGCCCCTTCCTTTGCCAACCGATCGAAGGTGGGCGTCTTGACCACAGGGTCGCCGTAGGCTCCCGCATGAGGCCATCCCCAATCGTCTGCGAAAGCAAACAGGACGTTCGGTCGCTTGTCTTCCTTGGCGACCATGCTGGTGGCCAAGAGAAGGGTCAATAGGTAGACGAATCTTGTTCTTGCTCGGGAGGTGAAGTTCATGAATGGGGAAGGATTGGAGGTGAGTAAGGAAGTTTCCTTCAAAAGGAATCCTTCGGTTTAAAGCAACGACTTACTATTGCCCAAAGCAAAACGGGAACGGCGGCGCTCAATCCAAGGGCGAGCAAGGGATTGTCTTGGGCGGTTTTGGTCGAGCCTAGCCAGGCATAGGCGAACGACATGGGGGCAACGCCGCAAGCAAGGGCGGCGAAGTAGGTCTTGGCCGGCATGCGGACTAGTCCGGCAAAGCAACTTAGCAATTCCGGAAGGAGAATGGTCCATCGGGAAAGAGCGATGGCCCATGCTCCCGAATTTCGAAACAACCTCTTGCCCATAGCCAAACCGACTTCACCCACCAAAAAACGAGCGATTCGTTCATTGGCCAAGCGACACATTCCATATCCCAAGGCACCCGCCAAGAAGGTGCCGAGGCAGCCGTAGAGTCCACCTATCCAAGGGCCGTACGTCATGCCCAAGGTGGCGAGCGCCGCGGTGGCGGGAATGGGGAGGAATACGTCCAGAATGAGCAAGCCGACCACCAACAACCAACCATTGGGTCCCAATGTCTTGGGCACGCCCTCCTCCGTAAAGAGGAGCTCGAACTCTCCGCCCCAAAGAAGGAAGGAGCCGATCATGATGGCCGAAGCCACCAAGCCGGTCAGTAAGATACGCATTTGGTCGTTGGCCGGAGGCTGGTTGCCTTAGTTTGCCTGGCTCTTGACAAAGGCATCGATGGTAGGCTTGCCCTTGATCCAACCAAGTTTTGAAAGAAATTGGTCGGTGGACGTCATGGTTTTTCGAAAAGACGAATTGCCGCCTCGCCCCCAGTTGAAGAAACCGTGCGGTTGCCCTTCGTATCCCACCAATTTGCAGGAATTGCCTTCCTCCTTCATGCGTTGTTCAAACAATTCCACGGTGCGATAGGGTACTGCGGAATCATTTGTGCCGTGGAAGATGATCGTTGGAGGTAGCCCTTTGCGTACATGGTGATAGGGCGAAAGCTTTTCAGCTTGCACGCCCATTCTCTCCATGAGTGAAGCGGCTTTGTCGTCAGGTACCTCGAACTTGCCCGGAATGGGAGCAAGCACTACGGCAGGATTAAAGAGGAGAAGGGCATTGGGGACGGATGACACCTCATGATCTTCGCCCTTGGCTTCGAAGCCTGTCACCATGCCGATGGCAGCTGCCACGTGTCCTCCTGCGGATCCTCCTCCAGCGGCGATGCGAGTGGGATCAACGCCCAGTTTTCCGGCATTGGCTCGTATCCACCGTACCGCGGATTTGCCGTCTTCCACACAAGCTGTGGCCTTGGTTTGCTGGCGGGATGAGACCCGATAGTCGGCGGTCATTGCGACCATGCCGCGGGAGGCTAGGTATTGGCACTGTTTCTCGAACTGGCCGGGTGTGCCCGATCGCCAACCTCCTCCAAAGAAAAACACCACGGCAGGTCGTTGGTCCGTCTGCTTATGGTTCTTCGGTTGGAAAATCCATAATTTAAGGGCGGTCTCGCTGGCTGTCTTGTAGACCGTTTCCTCGGCTCCGGGTAGTTCGGGCGGATATTTCGGTTTCGCGGCGTTCGTGACGCAAACGGCCATAAGGGAGCAGAAAACGATCAGGGAGGTTTTCATTTCAACTTTCTTTGGCGCAAAGCCGGCGAAGGCAATGGACTTTTTCGCTGAATCCGAACTTAACCGATTAGGTGAAGGGCGAAGTAGGTCGCCAAGTTGAAGAGAAATATGCTCAACTTGAAGTAGGCCATGCTCTTGTAGTGGATTTCGTCGAAGCGCTCCTTCGACAACCGGAACCACTTGCCATGGATCCCGTATCCAGTCGTGGGCAGGACGAAGAGGAGCAACATGCTCCCATTGATCAGCGCTCACCAACCCAGAAAGGTTTGCAGCGCATCGATCGTCACGGCTTACCTGCCTCCACGGTTGCGGCGTTTTCTGTTTTGGTACCGAGCGTAATTGCCTTGAGGTTTCCCGCCGCGCCCACCTCCTTGACCGCCGCCGCTACGCCTGCCGCCGCCACGCCCAAACTGCTTCCCAGCGGGATGGCTCGCGCTCGATTTCGATGCCCTTTCGCAATGATGGTCGTGTTTCTTGTCGACGGGTACCGGTTTGCCCAGCAGGCGCTCGACGTTCCGCAGGCAGGCCCTGTCCTCGGTGGTGCAAAACGAAATGGAGTGTCCGTTCGTTCCTGCCCGGGCGGTGCGACCGATGCGATGAACGTAGGTCTCCGCTTCCATGGGCATGTCGTAATTGAAAACATGCGTAATGTTGTCGACGTCGATTCCTCGGGCCGCCACGTCGGTGGCGACCATCACCTTGACCCGCCCGTGCTTGAAATCGTCCAGGGCTCTGGTGCGAGCGGCTTGGCTCTTGTTGCCATGAATGGCAGTGCCGCGTATGCCGGAGCGGGATAATGTCTTCACCACCTTGTTTGCGACGTGCTTCATTTGGGTGAAGACAAGGGCTTTCTGGACCTTGCTGTCTTTGAGCAACGAAGCCAACAGGACGTCCTTGTTCTTTTTTTGCACGAAGAGCACCTTTTGCTCGATGAGCTCAACAGTCGGTTTCTCGGGCGTAATGGCTACGCGCACGGGGTTACGGACCATGGTTTTGGCAAGAGCCTCCATCTTCGGGGCCATGGTGGCTGAGAAGAACAGCGTCTGGCGATCGGCTGGTATTTTAGCCAGGACCCGTTTGACGTCGGGTATGAATCCCATGTCCAGCATTCTGTCCACCTCGTCGAGTACGAAGAACTCGATCTCGTGTAGTTTAATGAATCCTTGTTGCATGAGGTCGAGTAGTCGGCCGGGAGTGGCCACGAGTATGTCTACGCCGCGACGCAAAGCTTTCACTTGATGAAACTGCTTAACGCCACCAAAGATGACGGTGTGGGACAGGTGCAAATAGCGTCCGTAGGTTTCTATGCTGTCTCCGATCTGAGCCGCGAGTTCACGCGTTGGAGCGAGAATGAGCGCTCGGGGAGTGCCTTTATGGGGTCGCCGCGAGTTTTCCGCGAGCCGCTCCAGTAGAGGCAAGGTGAAGGCAGCTGTCTTGCCGGTGCCTGTTTGGGCGGTGCCCAGCAGGTCGCGTCCCTCGAGCAAGTGCGGAATGCACTCCTCTTGGATCGGTGACGGCGTGTCGTATCCTTGGGCCGCCACCGCTCGCTGCAGTTCGTTGATTAATATTCCAAAGGCGCCTTTGGGGGCTTTACCGTTGGGTTGCTGGTTTGGTTGCCTAGCATCGGCGCGAGGCTCTTCTTTGTATTCTTTCATTATTTCCTGGTCCGGGTTGTTGATCATCTCTACCCGCCGGACACGTGGAAAAGAAAGACTGCTACTTTTGCGGCGCTCGGGCTACCCTGCGTGCTGTACAGAGAGGCTCCGCGATAATGTTTGGAATCGCCATGAAATGGGTACCCTCCCCAGCGAAACCGTCCTCATGTAAATCGAAACACGGCCGTGATGGCAATTGAAAATACTGCCGAGGGGATCGTAGTCCAAGCGCTATGGGTAGCGCAGATGCGGCAACATGGGGATTACTAGGTTATAGAGTTCCCAAGCCAACCAAGCCAAGAAAAGCGACAGAATGGTTATCCCAGCAGTCACCAACCACTTGGTTTGCCTTTCGTATTCAGGGTGACACCAGACGAAGGGTAGGGCGAGCGGACCGAAGGAGAGCAGGGCGACAACGACGAAAGTGTTGGAGAACCACCACTTCTCGAATTCTTGAGGGACGGGGCCTTCCAGGAATTCGTTGCAATAACGACACTTGATGGCCTCATCTTGTATTTCCTCGGCGCAGAACGGGCATTTCTTCATTCTCTTTTCCTACCAGTTCCTGCTTGTTCGGGCAAGATGGCTGACTGGATTTCTCGCATTATCCCCGTTTCGCTTTTTGGGTTTTATCGGATGCGCTCCAGATGCGATACCTTATCTCGAATCCCTTGGGAGCATAAATGACGATGGGCAAACGACTGTTGTACCTAATCAAGAGCGTCTTTCCTTGAACGAACTTTTCAACCTTGGGTTGCCCCGGGGGTACGCCGATTAGGGTACTACCGACGCTTCCTCCCCCCTTGATTTCGTAATAGGTGTAACCCCAACCCTTCAGGTTCTGGGGCTCGAGGGAGGCTCCCATGAAGTAACTGTTCACTCCATCGGTCATCATGGTTTTGCCTGGAATGAGTTCGACTTTGAAACCTGCATCTTCGCCGCGCTTCTTTTCAGGGAGAACGATGACGAAGCGCTCCATTCCTTCCTTGGCCTTGGGAAACGGTTTAAGTTCTGGGTGTTCTGCCCCGAAGGTAAAAGAGGTGAGCAGGACAGCCGATGCAATGAATAGAGTGTTCGCTTTCGTGTTCATGTTCGCTTCGTTTTTCAACTGGTATGGATGAATGGGATAGGGCATGCACATCTACTGGAGATTGCAAGGGTTGCTCGATGTTCATGAGTTTGCGGGCCTCTCTTCAATCTTCTGACCAATATGCTGTTTCTCCTGAAAGCGGGCGAGCATGACTTGTCGATGACGTTCCTCGAGACTGGCGCGACGTTCGGAGGATAGTTCGCCGGCGCAGCGAGGGCAACAGACTCCCGGTTCGTACTGGGAGGATGTCATGTCCTCTTTGCTCAATGGCCAGCGGCATCCAAAGCAAATCTCGCATTCGCCTTCCTTCAGGCCGTGCACCACGGAAACCCTATGGTCGAAGACAAAGCATTCGCCGTCCCACATACTGTCTTCGGGTCTTATTTTCTCGAGGTAATTCAGGATGCCTCCCCTGAGGTGGTAAACTTTGTCGAATCCATTCTTGAGCATGTGGGCGGAAGCTTTTTCACATCGGATTCCACCTGTGCAAAACATGGCGACTTTTTTCTCCTTGTCGTCTGTGTGGCGTCTTTTCACGTAATCGTCCCATTGCCCGAAGGTTTCGGTCTTCGGGTCGATGGCTCCTTGGAAGGTTCCGACTTCCACTTCGTAAGCATTGCGGGTATCGATCAAAATGACTTCTGGGTCGCTGATCAGGGCGTTCCAGTCCTCCGGCTCGACGTATTCGCCTACTGCCTCGTTGGGATTTACCGAAGGATCTCCCAAGGTGACGATTTCCGGGCGCTTTATGATGCGCAAGCGGTGGAAAGCAAGGCGTTCGGTGACTGACTCGCGATGGGGCATGTCGGCCAAGCGCGTGTCGGAGCGCAGGAAGGCCATGACTTCATCAATCCCGTTCTTGGGACCTGCAATGGTCGCGTTTATTCCCTCGGTGGCCAAGATTACGGTGCCCAATACCTTCGACTCTTCACACCGCGTTTTCAATCGCTCTCCGAAGACCTCGAAATCGGGTAGTTCGACGAATTGATAAAAGGTGGCTACGGTTTGTTGCATCTAAGGAAAGGCTATTGCTTGATCCAGTCGAAGAAACCGATCTCTTCCAGCTTGGTTTGCAAGGTGGCCTTGGCGGTGTCTGTGAGATTTACCAGTGGTGGGCGAGCGGGTCCGCATGCCACGCCGAGCATGTCCATCACTGCCTTGGCCCCCGGAAGATAACCGTGGGCGGCGATTGTATCTATGGTCTGGATCGAACGGTCCTGCCACAGGTTGGCGGTTTCCATGTCTCCTTGCTCGCAAGCTTTCAATATGGGGTGGTAAATGTTTGCGGCGAAATTGTAGCTGCTCCCCACGGCTCCCTTGCAACCAATTTTCAAGCCGTCGAGAAGTTTTTCATCCGTCCCGAAGAGCAGATCGAATGCGCCGTCCTCGACTTGCATGCATTCCCTCAGGAGGCCTTGGTCCGGATTGGTGAACTTTACGCCGACGAGGGACGGCAGACGCTCTCGACCTCGTCTCAGGAAATCCGCCGTGTCGAGACTGACTCCGGTCATCGAGGGGATGTCGTAGAAATAAAAAGGCAGTTCGGGAGCCACTTCGGTGAGCAGGGCAAACCAATTGATCAGTTCGTCGACGGAAGTCGGTTTGAAGAAAGTGGGGGCCATGGCCCCGATGGCATCCGCGCCCGAGGCTCGGGCCGCTTCCACCAAGGCGCGGCAATCCGGCAGGTTGTTGTGCCCGACGTGAGCGACGTTGACCAGTTCGCGCGCTTTCCCCGCTTCGCTCCATGCCTCGAACAATTCGATGCGTTCGCTGGTCGACAGTGAATGGCACTCACCGGTGGTGCCTCCAACGAAGATGCCTTTCACACCTGTTTTGGCAAGGTGAGCAGCTTGATCCGCCACGGCTTCCAGGTTGAGGGAATAGTCGTGCCGAAAAGGCGTGTGCGGCGCCGCGATGAGTCCGGTTAGTTTCATGGATCCCTACTTCAGGAGGTCTTTCTTTTTAGCCATGGTGTCCAGTTCGCTCAGCTTGAGGCGTATGCTGACGATATAGGGTTTCTCTCCCTTGGTCCAGTGACCGTAGGTGGTAGTCACGATGGTGTCGTCGGGCAATACTTCGACGGGTGGGTAGGCGCAGTCCCAGCGGTTGGTGTTGTCCATCAACCGTACGCGATACTGGCCCTCGTTTCCCTTCACGACGTCCTCGTAGGTTCCAACCCAAGCCACCCAGTCGCCTTTGGTGGGCGTGTCGTGGGTGGTGTCGCGAAAGGAAATGAAGAGACGACCGTCGGCGGTGTATTTGCCAGTATGTCTATCGCCCGTTAGGGATGCAGGTAATTCGCGTGGCTTGGTCCAAGTCTTGCCCTCGTCGTTGGAAAAGATGGCGAAGGAGTTGCGGCGACGACTGTTTTCCCGGAGCAAGACGCAGAGTTGTTTTCCGTCGGGTGACCGAATGATGCCGGGTTCGCAAAGGTGAACGTCGGAACGGGCAAGGATGGCTTCAGGATCGGACCAAGTAAGACCTCCGTCCCTAGAGAACGTCTTGTACAAGGTGAAGACCACGGGATTTTGGCGTTTTGGTTTCTGTGTGAAGAACCGGCCATCGTCGTGAAACATCGCCATGTATTGGCCCTTGCCGGTTGTGAGTTCCTCGAGGCAACCCATCACCACGATGCCGCCCCAGTCACCTGCTTTCTTCAGTTCGCTCCAGTTGGCTCCGTCATTCTCGCTCACGGCAAGACGTGCAGGATAGAGTCCCGACCACATGATGAGACGCTTCTTGCCTTTGGCGTCGACCACTCGATGTATTGTCGGCACCTCCCTGCTGGTAACCCAGCTCCGGGGCGTTGGCAGACGATCGCTCCATGTCTTGCCCCCGTCCGAGCTTCGCTTGTAGACGATGCCTCCCTTGCCATGCCCTTTCGGGTAGACGATCAGCATGGTCTTGCCGTCTTCCAGCAGAACGGTGGTGGGATGCCCAAGGTATTGCCCTTTTTCACGGTCCACGATCACTTGCCGGTGCTTTTGTTTGGATAAATCAATGGTGGGGATCGTGTAGCCACGAGTGGCGGGCTTGCTTCTCGCCGTTTTGTTTTCCACCCAATCCAAATCGAACCGGGCAAAGACGATGCTCTTGTAACCGTCCTTTTCATAGAGATTGCCGATTCCTTGGTTCTTTAGCATGACCAAGCAGGAATAGGCGCTCCCACCGGAGTAGAGTTCGCGCGAATGCTCCCATGTGACCCCATCATCATAACTGGCCCTGATGGTTAGTTGGTCTCTTCTGTCGGTGCTTCCGGGATTAGAGAACAGGATGACGCCGGGACGATCCTTGGTGGGCCAACGGAGCCTGCGTATGCTGGCTTGGCAAATGGGTTCAATGAGCTGTTTGTCGTGACGCTGTTCTATCCAGGTAAGCCCGCCGTCCTTGCTGAGACAGACCTGCCGAGCCCGAATGCTCTTGTCGTAGTTCCTCATGTTGAGAAGCAGGCGCCCGTCGGAGAGCTCCACCACTTCGCACTCGTTGACCATGGGCTTGGGCGCAATGCCTCCGAGACGCCATGTCTTGCCATGGTCGTCGGAATAGATGACGTGCGACCGAAAGCTGCGGTCTCCATTCACCTGAACCTTGTGGTCGCAGGGAATGACGAGTCTGCCGGCATGTTTGCCTTTCTCGAGTTGGATGCCTGCCCCAGGGCCCGTGGCATACCAAGTCCAATCCTTTTTCTTGGTTGCCGCAGTGATTTCCCGTGGCTTGGTCCAATTGTGGCCATCGTCCATGGAACTGGAAATGAAGACGCGCCTTGAATTTTCGCCGAAACCCGGCTTGATCTTGCTTTCATGAACTTTGCCTGAGTTCCAGGTGAGCAATAGGTGAATCGCCCCTGTTTCCTTATCCACCACCGGGCATGGGTTGCCGCAAGTGTTTGCGCCGTCGTCCCAAAGCACCGACACGGGACTCCATGATTTTCCTCCGTCCGAGGATCGCTTCATCACGAGATCGATGTCTCCCGTGTCCGATTTACTATGTTTTCGTCCTTCGCAGAAAGCGAGCAACGTTCCCTTCGTTGTGACAATGGATGAAGGAATTCGATAAGTGTGGTAACCGTCTTGTCCGGAAACGAATACTTCGGTTTCGCGTGGCGCCCCGAAAGTCGACGTCGTGGCCACGCAAAAAATGGCTAAGGCCCATAGGGGGATTCTTCGATAGCGCTGTGGTATGCTTTTCATTTCTTGGTTATATTTTGTCTTCCGCTGACATTTTCGACACAAGATCTTTTTGATAGGCATCATGAGCCAGTTTGTCTTCGCGAGCGCTTTCGCCGTAGAA
>PBLJ01000026.1 GCA_002721705.1 Opitutia bacterium | reverse complement strand
CTGAACCTTCTTTCGCTTTGCTATCTCTTGCTGGAACGCCAGCCGCAAACTCGGTACGTAATCGGCAAACAAGTCTAATTCACAGGCAAGGGCATTCCCAGGGACGGGCTTGACCAGCAAATTGGGGAAATCGACCAGCTTTTTATTGGTGAAATCCGTGGGGACCAATCCACTCCCAAAATACACTTCTCGACTTGGTTTTACCGACAGCCTGTGAGTCAGCGGTCCATTCATGCCGAGAACGCGCAAGCCGTTTTCAAACGCACCTTGCTTAGTTAAAGAAACACGATCGTTTGTAAGCGAGAGGAAGGATTTGGATACATCCTTACCCTTTTTGCTTACCACTCTTTCGGACAACAAATAGAGATCCATCGCCAAGTTAGTCTCGAAATCGGGGAATCGCATCAAGGATCCATGAAAAGCCGCATTTTTGGCCTCTTGGCTTTCCATAATCAGATTCACTTCGGAAGATGACTTGAAAAGAAACTTGAGAAACAATTTCCCCTTCTCCCCGTTTTCACCAGGAGTCATCAAGTGAAACTGATCTTTTCCCAGAAATTCCGACGTGTCCGCGTCAAAGATGACTTGATGGCGCTGGGAGCCTTTCAAGGATGGTGTCTCGATGAAGGACTGAGGACCCATGTAGTCGGTTTCCCAGACATTGCCTTGATCACCCGCTTGCGACAAACGTGTCAGCGCTTTTTTCAAGCGTTGAACAAAATCGACGTCACCACTGAGCGACAATGACTTATTGTTTGGGTTGTCAAACTCCCGTTGGTCTAGCCAAAGAACGTAACTCATGGAAACGGGGAAAGCTGGTGGGACGGTTGGAGACGGGGTGGGAACCTGAGTAATCGCGGCAGCGGATGGAATTGAAAAACTGAAATCCCGCACAACTCCATTCTCTATCCTGTACTTGAACGACACTTCTTCCATGCGACCTGCTTCTTCCAGTCGTCTCAATTCATAAAAGCGCTCCACCTCTTCGGGGCTATCGAATTTATAAGTGAAAAGCCCCTGATTCGTTTCGAAATCGATCTGTTTTTCTTCGGATCGAATAATAAGTGGGGAGCGCAAATCCTTGACTGAGATTTGGCCGTCGAGGTTCGTGGGACTGGGGGGAGTTGGCCTAGCAATTTCAGGTGGTCCGAAAGACACGATGGAAAAACCACCTGTCTCAGAGTCCTTCGTCAAAGTCACGGCTAACTCATCATCCTTTTTCGCTTCTTTCAATTGGTCTTCAAACTGCTCGAACACCTTTTCGGACAATGGAAATTCGCGAGGAGCAGAAGAGCCCACTTGCAGTTCAATCCAATTGTTGCGTTTGTCCTTGGCCGTAACTTTAACCAAGAGCGGTATCCCCGCTCGAAACTCATTTTTCGAGCTGGATTGCTCGGGATCGGTGTTTTGAGAATTGCCATTAGTACCACCCTTCGGAGGAAGGGTATCGGTATTTTCTTCATCTCCATTCCCATCACCACCCGTTTGAGAATGTAGATCATCCTCTCCGAAATTTGAGGCTTCACTCGATTCCTCGGCGAACCACCCAAATGGATCCGTTTTGAGAACAGCGAAAACAGCTAGGAGCATAACTGCAGCAAGTCCGGCAACCCATGGCCATTTCGGACTTTTCTTCCGCTTTTTACCGCTTGTTCCGGTCTGCGACGTAACCGCGGCTTGAGCCGTTGCATGAGACGCCGCCGCCTGACGATATTGCTCCTTCTCCACACGAGAAAACCCTCCCGCTCCTTCTTGTCGTCCAGAGCGAATGGTGGTGGACTTGGGCTCCTGGACTGACTCGACCACGGAACCGCCTACCGCCGCGCTTTCCTCGGCAACGGGCGGTGGAGCTTTCTTCTTGATTGCAGCTTTGCGTCCATTTCGAGCAACGAACACCATCTTCTCATCCATGGGGTCCTTCACCGCGAGCTGGTCGAACTCAATAAAATTCAAATGATTCGGAACCCCACTCTGCTTGAGCCTTTCAACTGAAGGTTGACCGCAACCACCCACCCAAGCGAACTCCTTTGCATCATCGGTTTCCTGGAGATAGGTGGTGAAGGGGAATTGCCAAGCCTCCATGGGCATGGACAGCAAAGCACAGGACTCGGCAAATTTAAGCAGCAAATCATCTTCCTGTCCTGGCTCAAACTCCAGCAAGATGGGATGAGCAGCTTTTTCAGCTACAAGATAAGCAGCATTACCGCCATCGTTCGTTGCATGCTGCCAACTTTGGGCCGGGGACAATCCTTGCATTTTGCAGGATGAAACATCCGTGATTTCCGCGTCTTCGAACCAGCGGGCTGAACCTTCCCACAAGTCAAGCCATCCGTCCCACTGTAAAAAAATCTCGGCTGGACTCGGGCTAACGGCAACCTCCAACCCATCGAAAATCAAATGGTGGGCGATATAATTTGTTCGATTGGTGTAATCCAAACCGGAATCGCGAATCCTAGTAAGCGCATAAAATTGCTCTGACCCCAAATCGAAACGCCGAAAACTGTTGATTTGGGCTTTGGCTCCTTCTCCGAGGTTGAAGTCGTAGACGCTGGTTCTCTCCAACTCCCGTACCAAGCGACTGGGCAAGCTGCGATGACGAGCCACCGTGCAAAATCCAGTTCGCCCGGGCTCAAGGCCCTGCGGCGTACTGGTGAAGATCATTTGTCGAGCCATTCCCTTTAAATACTTGACGCGTTGGTTGTGCTTTTCTTAGGCAACGGGAACGAGGTCGGGAACGATTTCGGAAAGAACCCAAATCGTAGGAACCTCGATCATTACAGGGTCAATCTTTTCAGGATTCGGGGCGATGAATGATTGATCGCCTCTCTTGAAAGTTCGCGGGCTGTGTCCGAACGCGCTTACAGGAAAGAATTTGACGTTACTGGACAAGGCTTCCGAATTGGCTACGATCGATGGATGCATCTCCATCAGAAAGTTCCTCAAGATGGTGGAATTATTCTCGAGAGACTCCATGTCGAGGCGATTTTCGACGATGGGATTGCGTATCAGGTCCCAATCAATGTGATCCTCCAGAATATCGCATTTACCAATCATCACCGCCATCGGCGCATCAATCTTTTCTTGAATGGCAATGTTCTTGTTCTGTTTCACTCGAATCTCCAATTCAGCCATTATGATATCTTGCTGGTCCAGACGATTTCCAGCCTCGTCAATCGCGAACTGCGGATCATCATGTCCCCGCAAGACACGACGAAATTCAGGACTGGCAATGGGATCGAATAGAAAAAAGATACCTGCGGAACTCGCCACGTGCAAAGCCCCGGGAGATTCTTCGTTTGCAATGCCTGGCTCGAAATGCTCTCCGGCGTTGTCGTAGAAAATCAAGGAACAATCATGGCCACTTCCCCTTGGGTCGGACAAACTAAAGATAAATGGTTTGGGCAAAGCCACGACCTTTCCGTGACGGGGTAATCGTTCGTACATCTCCCCTTCCAATTGTGTTTTGATTAACATCGCAGTCTCCACACCCGAAGCCGCGAACAACCGGTTCCTCATGGCGTTGAGAATGGCGTTGCAAGTAGGATCGGCATCTCGGAAAGCAACGTTGAATTTCTGAAACAAGGTTCGTTGCAAGTTGCGGACCAACACAGCCAAGTAGTAGGATTTCCCTGCACTGGGAGCGCCCACGATCGACAAGATGTGGTGGGGCACGTCCATGAAGCCAGGTGGCATTTTCCGGTGACAATGAGGGCAAGCTCCATCAACCGTGGGCAAGCCCATGGGATCCAAGGCTTGGCCAATCGAATTGAACTCGGTGGGAACGAAACGAAGCATGGCGTCGTCACCAAGTTTCGGGTCACCCCTTAAATCCTCATGTACCGCTATACTGAGAACGTCCGGACGATCGAATTTCAACCAGCAAATAGGACAGGTGAATTCGCCTCGGTCGGGATCCACCACGACGGGAGCCTTGTATTCTTCATCGGGGTCTTCTTCCAGCTCTTCATCAGGTGGAGTGAGCGCGTCCACCATGGAAACTACCCAGAATGCGCAATCCAAACCTACCGGCTTTATCGCGCAATCTTCGAAACTAGCCCCCATTTCTCTTATCAAATCGGGAATGCCAAAGAGATTTGTCTCGCCAAGCGTTCCGCCGGAACGACCGTTAATTACCTCCCAACGATCCCTTGTAATCTGGTCGGAAGTGGCCTTGGGATCCTTTCCGGCAAACACTACAAGCGGCGTGCACCCAAACTGCAAAGTGCACACTTGGTTTTCCTCGACGCTGAAGGGTTCCGTAACGGGTCCACCATTAATGAGCAACAAGTTGTCATTCTTCTTATTTGCCACGAGCCTGTAGGTGGAACCCGACTTCTTGATCATGCAAGCTCCCTCCCAATCGGGAGTTTCCTCGGGAGGAGGCACCTTCCAATCAGCCCCGGGAAGGCATCCAACGATAAAAGGGAATTTTTCTAGTGTTCTATACTCCCCTGTCAGGCAATGATAGATACCTATTTGGTTTTTCTTTAGAATCACGACTACTTGATATTAAGCCTGCAACTGATAAATAATTACTTGGTGTATTTACTTCCGTCAAGCAAAAAGGGTATTCATCAAGAAAGACTTTGTCTCATTGCTGGGCTTTGGGTATTATAAAAGGTGGATTTCGCATGGAAGACTTTTCTGGCTCGAAGGCAAATGGAAATTCCACTGCCTGTGAAAAGGAATGATAGCTGGGAGCGAAATGGCTCTAGGATGAGCTCCCATCGATCACGCGCCGGATAGCAAGCGGGTTGCTGTCCTTGAGTTCGTCCGGCAGACGATCTTCAGGAAAACCTTGATAGCAAACGGGGCGAGCAAACCGAAGGATTGCCCCTGTTCCAACGGAAGTGGAACGTCCGTCCGAAGTAGCGGGATAAGGTCCTCCATGGACGATCGATGGGCACACTTCCACACCAGTGGGAAATTGATTGAAAAGCAAGCGTCCCGACTTGGTCTCCAGAATAGCCACGAGATCGTCCGCTTGTTCGAGCTCATCTTCATTACCGAAGACACTGGCTGTCAATTGCCCTTCTAGTTGTCGGGCAATCTCTTGCATTTGAACAGTATCCGAACATGCGACAAGCAAGGTGCAAGGCCCGAAGATTTCATCGGACAAGGCGTCGTTCGACAAAAAGTTTTCGGCGGAAGCCTCAAAAACAGCGGAGCCGACATGGCAACCAAGGCCTTCTTGCGAGTCGCTGAGAGCAGCCAACGTCTCCACCTCGGACAGTTGTGAAAAAGTGGAAACGCCGTTTCGGTATGCATCTCGAATGCCACTGTGCAGCATGGGAGCAGTTGGCGATTCCGTCATCAATTGGGCGTAATGACTACGAAAGGCGTCTCCCGAACTCCCCTGTTGATAGAACACAATTCCGGGGTTCGTGCAAAACTGCCCTACTCCCAAGGTAGCGGACTGGTGGAGTCCCTGAGCAATTTCCTCCACTCCATCGGCAAGAGCGCTCGGCAGTAAGAAAATCGGGTTGACGCTGCTCATTTCAGCGAACACGGGAATGGGCTCGGAACGGGCTGCAGCCAAATCGGACAATGCTCGTCCCCCTGATCTCGAACCGGTGAAACCAACGGCTTTAAGGGCGGGATGAGAAACAAGCCTTTGCCCGATTGTACGACCTCCACCAAAGAGCAGGGAGAAGGTGCCTTCAGGCAATCCGCAGGTCTCGACCGCCGAAGCCACGGCTCGAGCGACTGCCAAGGCAGTTCCGGGATGAGCATGATGCGCCTTGACTATTACGGGGCAACCAGCGGCCAAGGCCGAGGCCGTGTCTCCCCCAGCAACTGAAAAAGCCAAAGGGAAATTGCTTGCGCAAAAAACCGCAACCGGACCAACCGGCCTGAGCATTGAACGCAAATCCGGCTTAGGGATGGGCTGCCGATCGGGAATGGCATGATCAATTCTGGCGTCCACCCAAGAACCTTCCTCGACTAAATCGGCGAACATGCGAAGTTGTCCGGAGGTTCGCCCGGTCTCGCCGCGGACGCGAGGTTCAGGCAAGCCCGTTTCCGTCGGGACAATCGCAACCAAGTCTTCGACAATCGCATCGACGTTGTCTGCAACTTGTCGAAGGAATTTGGCTTTCTCGGCACCGGACAATGCCTGCAGGATAGGGTTGGCTTGCTGCGCCAACTCAACGGCGCGATCGGTTTCGGCTTCACTGGCGGAAGCATAAATGGTCGGCAAAGTCTCTCCGTTTACGGGATTGGCGGCTTGAAAAACCTCGTCCAAGCTATTGCCACGGGAGGAACCAATGAGTGATGTTTCTGTATCGGGCATGAAATTTACCAGTGTTGGGTTGATGAAAATCGAGGAACTGTTCAGGCCACTGAGTTGGTCAGGGTCCCTATTCCATCGATGGAAATGGAGACTTGGTCACCTGAAAGCAAGGTAAAGTCGGTTCCCGGCACGATACCGGTTCCGGTCATGAGAAATACGCCGTCGGTGAAACTCGTCTCACGAAAAAGGAAGTCCACAAGCTCCTCTGGGGTTCGCTTCATTTGCCGTAAAAGAACTGCCTCAGTGAAAACAATTTGTTCCTGGCGGCATATTTCCAAACTAATCTTTGTTTCGGGCGGCAAAGGTGCTTCAGGAACGTAAAGACACGGCCCGATGCAGGCGCAATCGTCGTAAGTCTTGGCTTGAGGAAGATAAAGCGGGTTTTCTCCCTCGATGCTACGAGAACTGACGTCGTTTCCCACCGAATAGGCTACGATTTCCCCGGAAGAGGTAACGAAGAGCGTGAGTTCAGGCTCGGGCACGTCCCATTGGGAATCGGATCGGATGCGAAAGGGCTCGCCGGGGTGGACCACACGAGCAGGTGTTGCCTTCATGAAAAGCTCGGGACGATCCGCCTCGTAAACACGACTGTAAAAATCTCCCCCCCCTGCATCACGCGATTCTTCCATGCGGGCCAAGCGACTGGAAAAATAGGTGACGCCCGCCGCCCAAACTTCTTGGGATCCGATGGGGGCAAGTAGTTCTTCGCAGGCTGCCGTCGCCGCCTCATCAGAAGGATCTTCAAGGGCGGCAAGTTCCTCAAGCCGTAGACGCAGATCATCACGGTTTACAAGAGAATCCCAATCGCTTTCACCAGACAACAAACGAAAGCCTTGGCCGGCCTCCAAAACAGGACCTTTTCTGGTCTTGTATAATTTCATAAACCTTTGTTCGTAAGACTAAAACGCAAAATTTAAATTGCTTGTGAAAAGGTTAGTCGCCGACCTTTTTGCCATCCTCGTAACGGATTTCAACAACTTTGCCTTGTTCGTATCGACGTTGATGGATAATGTTTCCCATTTCGTCCCATATCGTCTGCCAACCGTGAAGAACGTATCCATCATAGGACTCTTCCAGCTTTTTTTCTCCATTAGGATGATAATTGACCAAGTCTCCTGCAGGAATCTCCTCCAATCCCGGGCTCAACTGGTCCGCTTCATCATCTGAAGCGCACCCAGCAATAAAAGCAATTGCACCCGTAACGAGGAGCCATCTCGACAAGTGAAAAAACATGCGCATTTTCATGATCTATTGTTCAAAATGAAGCTTTTGGAGTGAAACAAAAAATCGCGCTAGCAGGATGAAGGAAAGGATAATCGTGCTCATGGGGGTGTCAGGTTGCGGAAAGACCGTAGTAGGCAAAGCCTTGGCCGAGCGCTTGAACTTGCCTTTCGTGGAAGGCGACGATTTTCATTCCACTGCGAACATCGCGAAAATGAGCGCGGGCATACCCCTCGACGATGATGACAGGCTTGATTGGATGTCCGCCCTACGCGAAGTCATGCAACTGCAAAATGGATCGGCCATCGTTTCTTGTTCCGCACTCAAGAGAAAATTGCGGTCTTTCCTTTCCGGAATCCCAAAAACAGTGCAATTCATTTACCTGCAAGGGGATCGCAAGCTGCTTGAGAAGCGAATCACGTCGAGAACCGGTCATTTCTTCGATCCCAAACTGCTTGATTCGCAATTATCCTCGCTGGAGGAACCATCTCCCGAAGAAGGTGCGATCACAATTGAGATTACCGAATCGGTCGAAAAAATCGTTGCCACCCTACATACATCTTTGGAAGCATCGCACGAAACTTGAAACCACTATGATTTTTTCTTCACGATCTATCTTTGCCGCCCTTGCTCTCATCCTTGCGGTTTCCTTGACCAGTTGCGGTAACCAGAATGACTCCACCTCGGAGACTGGTAATGCAAAACCAACGATTGGCGAAAAATCGAATGAGGGCTCCAGCCCTGAAACCAAGTCAGAGGACAACAAGGAATCGGAGGCAAACAAATGGGTCTCCCTCTTCGATGGGAAGAAGCTCGGCCAATGGGCGGAAACCGATTTCTCGGGAAAAGGAGAAGTGAGCATCGATGAAAACGGCAGCTTGGTCCTCGGCATGGGGATCGAACTGACTGGGGTACATTGGACCGGCAAGGACGATTACCCGAAAATCGACTATGAAATCACCATGGAAGCCAAGCGTACGCAAGGCAGTGACTTCTTCTGCGGGCTCACCTTTCCCTACGAAGAATCCAACGCCTCCTTGATCTTGGGCGGTTGGGGAGGAGGCCTGATCGGCATATCCAGCATCGATGATTTCGATGCCTCGGAAAACGAAACAGGCGACGCCTACGCCTTTGAGGACAACCGCTGGTATGCCATCAAGTTACGAGTGACGAAGGCAAAGCTCGAAGCATGGATCGATGAAAAGCAAATCATCGACGTGGAGGTGGAAGATCGAAAAATCAGCATGCGAACGGGCGAAATCGAAATGTCCGCCCCGTTGGGCATCGCCACCTATTCCACAACCGGAGTCATACGCAACATACGCTACCGCAAGCTGGAATGAAGAAAACAGCCTTGCAAGCAATCTCCATTCTGGTGACGACACAGCTAGCCCTCAATCTGGCTAGTTGCAGTGACCAGAATGACCTAGATTCGAATTCCAATCAAAAGTCCCTACGGGAGGCTGGTAAGGTCAAATCGGCAACGATTGGTGAAAAAGCGATTGCGGACTCCAACCCTGAATCAGAGCCGGAGGACAACGAGGGCCCGACAGGAATGGAATCCACTGCACTCGTCTTGGAAGATTGGCCGGATTTCTCCAAAACGGAAACTCTTCAGGCTGTCCTAGGCGAGGCAAGGGGGGTGGAAAACCTTCAGGAAAAGGGCACAGACGGATTGGTCCGGACACCCGAAGGCCAACCGTTTACTGGTTGGAAAAAAGGCGCGCGCCCCGCGGGCGAACTGGCGATACTGGAGCGATACGAGGACGGACAGCTAGTTGGCCAAACCTTCTTTTGGCCCAATGGACAAAAGAAAAAGGAAGGTCGTTTTTTGAATGATGCCCCAGATGGCACTTGGATTGAATGGAACGAGGACGGATCCGAATCCAGTCGAGTCAACTTCTCGAATGGCGCCATAATAGAGTGAAGTAGGCTCAGTCGCCATTTAACTCTACGCTTTGGTTTTGGGATAAACGACCGCAAATCGGTTTGTCGCAACCTTGGGCTAAGTTTAAACATACTAACACCACTTGCCTTTTCGCCCAAACCGGCAAATAATAATTTATCGGCACCCCTCGGAGCACGTCATCGGCGCAGATCCATCAAAAGAAAACCTCACTCAATCAATGCCGACAAAGAGGAAAGCAGCCTCGCCAAAGCACCAGCTAAGTGGCAGTCCAATCACGAACGAACAAGGGAAAAGCTGGCTGGTTTTGACGTGATGCGGATTCCTTTTGCCAAAACAGCCCAATTTTTCATTGTCTCGGAAACGGCAATAGAGGAGTGAGGCAACGCTTCCTTCGAGGGCGTTGGGAATCTATTCCAGGGGGAGCTCGAAACAGACGATTTCGCGATCGGAGCGGGCAAAGACGCGATTCCCCGCGTAGGCTGGATGAGCCCAAGTTTTCCCGGTAATTTGGGCTCGTTCCAACTCGCGATATCCAGCCGGTGTGAGTTCGCAAAGTATGAGTTCGCCATTGGCATTGAGCGCGAGAACTCGATTAGTGTCGCCCACCCAAACCAAGCTGGCTTGCGGGTTCCGATCCTTAGGCGTGAGTTTGTGACCATCGCGCCAATGAATTTTTCCTGTTTTCAACTCGAAGCAAGTGAGCCCGTGACTGCGATCGAGCAGGTAACAATAGCCATCCTTGTATAAAGGTTGCGACATCAAGCCACGAAGTTCCTCCTCCTCTTCCCAGAGCAAGGCGACGTCGTCTAGTTTGGGTCCTAAGCGAATGGCTTTCGATCCGTGCCAGTATCCACAAACGAGAACAATACCCTCGCGGTAAAGCGGAGTCGCGATAGCCACTCCGTACTTCACTTTGTAGGGGATTTTCCAGATTTCCTTGCCTTGGCCCAGCGGCAGTCCCACAACGCTCTCGGGACCCCAGCAGACCATTTCCTTACGCCCACCACGCTCAATCAAGACAGGGGGGCCGTACCCCGCCGACTGCTCGCCTGATCGCCACGCTGTTTTCCCAGTGGCAGCTTCAACAGCAACCACGCAACCAGAAGGTTTGGCCCCAATCTGATAAAGCATCCACTCACCATGGGCCAAAGGCGAGCCTGCATAACCCCAAAAAGGCCTTTTGGCCTTTTCTTCTTTCGCCAAATCCTTGAACCACAACTGCTTACCAGTCTCTGCATCTAGGCAGAAGGCGTGGCCCACAGCACCCAATCCATAAGCCTTCCCCTCATGAATGGTGATGGATGCTCGAGGCCCGGTGCCGTAATCCAAATCGCCATAGGCAGCTGCGTAGGTAAAACTCCAAAGCTCCTTGCCTGTATCTGAATCGAGGCAAAGAACACGCTCCTTTTCGCCGTGCTTATCCTTGTCGGGACGATCCATCAGATAGACTTTACCTTGAGCCACGGAAACACCTGAATAGCCTGGCGAAATTGTTTGTTTCCAAACTCTTCGCAGGCCTTCCTCAGGCCATGCGGCAGCTAATTTTGGCGCCTTCCAGGATCCATCGCCGCGAAGTCCACGCCAAGTAGGCCAATCCTCCGCTGCACTAAAATGACAGCAGGTGGCAAACGCTAGAAAGCACGATGGCCACTTCATTTTCAGAACAGGTTTTGCGTAACGTAGACGTGTTCGCGCCGAACACCCAAACCGATGCCTTCCAATTCAAATTCTGGATCAAGAAGGTTTTTTCTGTGGCTGGGGCTATTGAGCCAACCCTTGACGACTTGCTCGGCCATTTGCTCGGAACTGTACCAACGGAAAATCACTCGGAGAACTTTGCCGTCCCTGACCTCACGACGAAAGGAATGATAGCGACCAATCCGACCAATGTTTTCGGCCAAGCCCGATACCCTCGCGTCAGCCGAGGAAGAGCTGGCTTTACTATTTGCCCAACCGTGGCGAACGGCTCGAGCGGATGGATCTTCCTTGTCCGGATTCAAGTGAGAGTAAAAATCACGCTTCGCCATGTCTTCGCTGTGAGCACGGGCAATCAATGCTACCTCGTCGTTCCATGTCAGCGATTTCAAATTCATCTTTAGACGTTCGCGGTTGACGATGGCATGGATCTTTTTTGCGACTTCAAGAAGATCAAGCTCCGGGGCACTAGCCAAGTTGGCATCCGACAAGGATGGTATCTTGGCTGGATTCAAGGCTCCCGGTTGGCGGCTGAGCCATGCGTCGAGATAGGCTTGGTCTTGAGGCGAAAGCTTGCTTTTGAGCACAGGATAAATGCGCCCGCCCATTTCCAGTCGAGCCGTCACTCCATCATATTCCTTCAAACGAGCCTGAATCACTTTGCCCTCGGTGTTTTGCCAAGAACGATATTGCATCTGAGGGCCATTGGAAATCCTCGCGCCACCTCCCCCTATAGAGATACTTTTCTGAGCCCAGGAAACCACGCACGGCATAAGGACGAGCAATATCCAGAATGGCGTAAAACGGATCATGTTTTCACTTTTCCTTTTCGTAGAAAGAAGCGCAACTCTTTCGACAACACGGGGCCAATTCCTTCGACCTCGAGCAAATCTTCTTCGGATGCTTTCGTGAGCTTCTCGTAAGTGCCGAAGTGGTTCAACAGTGCGGTTTTGCGCACAGGACCGAGCCCCGGGAAATCGTCCAGCGCCGATTCGCGTATTTTGCGACTTCGCCACTCCGCGTTGAATTGATTGGCAAAACGGTGAGATTCGTCCCGCATACGTTGCAGGAGTCGAAGGGCAGGATTTCGGCGAGACAAAACGAGAGGTTCCCGGTCTTGAGGAAATTCGATACGCTCGTCTTTCTTCGCTAATCCAACTAGAGGAGGTGGATCGATGGCGGCATCCTGAAAAGCTCGCAACGCGGATCCCACTTGGCCTTTGCCTCCATCCACAACCACCAGATCAGGGAAAGCACTGCCATTGGCGATGATGCGTCGATAACGTCTGCCCACTACTTCTCCCAAGGCCCGGAAATCATCGTTGCCCATGAAACTTCTAATCTTGTAGCGACGATAGTTGGACTTATCGGGAAAGCCATCTTTGAAACGCACCATGGATCCAACGGCGAAAGTTCCTGATACGTGGGATACGTCGAAACACTCGATGACCCGAGGTGAAGCCGGCAGACCCAAGCATTCCTCAAGTACCGCCAAGGCTTCTTCCGAGTCGGTCACTGATTTTTGAGGATCGCGAACAAACTTGCGAGTCGGGGAAATGGTTTCACGAAGAGCAACCACCAAATCGCGACACTCGGCAGCTCGCTCGAACTCGAGCCTGTCTGCCGAGGTGTTCATTTCATCCTCGAGCTCCTGTAACCATTGACGGGTTTTGCCTTCAAGAAACCTGCACGCAGCGTCGACTCGCTCGCGATATTCCCGCGTAGTGGGCTCATTGTGGCCGGCGAAAATTTCAGCCCGAGCGTCGGCGTAGAGCCGGTAGCGTCCGTCATTCAATTTGCGAGGCCGAGCATCGCCAAGCAAAATGCCAAAGCGTTTTCGCATCTCCAAAAGAGTGGACCGCAACATGCCGGAATGAGCAAAGGGGCCGAAGTAACGCGATCCGTCGTCTTTGCGATTTCTCGTCAAGCGAAACCGAGGCAACTCGTTTTGAAGATCGACTCGAACCAACAAGAATTGCTTGTCGTCCACGAAGTCGGTATTGTATTTCGGTTTGTACTCCTTGAGCAGTTTTCCCTCGAGTAACAAAGCCTCTGCCTCGGAACGAACGGACAAATGATCGAGGTCCCTCACCAAACTAACCATGGCGGCGATCTTTGGCTGGCTGGCTGCAAACCGGCGAGATGGTTGAAAATAAGTGGATACTCTTTTGCGAAGATCCTTTGCCTTGCCAACGTAGATGACTTGTCCAAAACGATCCTTCATCAAATAGACACCCGGAGCCTTTGGCAGGGCTCGCGCTTTTCGCAAGACGAGGGAAGTAGGATTTGGCATTTGCAAAATGTTGGGCTATCTTAAACATCGTCCGTTTTTTAGGGTTAAAGGCAACACTACGCATGAGTTACGAAATACGCGTTGAACTTCTCGGTCTTGGAGACGA
Source organism: Opitutia bacterium (assembly GCA_002721705.1). GTDB lineage: Bacteria > Verrucomicrobiota > Verrucomicrobiia > Opitutales > Seribacteraceae > UBA2993. The sequence continues at coordinate 130,791 of PBLJ01000026.1, read as the reverse complement.
ACTGCTCCTCGGTCTTAGGGAAAACAGCCACCTCGTTCATATTGGCGACAAGCTGGCCGAGCGAGGGCTCGAGATCGATTACGCGCAAGTCGTCAAAGACGACCCCGAGGAAATTAAACGTTTTTTCTCTGAGAGTTGGAGTCGGTCGGGGTTGGTAATCACTACCGGTGGATTGGGGCCTACGGCAGATGACATTACCCGTGAAACCGTTTCGGAAATCCTCGGTCTACCCTTGGTTTTCAACGATGAAATCCTAGCTCACGTCGAGAAGCGCTTCGAGCGCAGCAACAAAACCATGCCCGAAACCAGCCGGAAACAATGCTACGTTCCGGAAGGCGCGGAAATATTGCTCAATCAATTCGGCACTGCTCCCGGACTGTTCGTCCAGAAGGATGACAAGCTGCTCGTGATGTTGCCCGGCCCACCACGCGAGTTGCAACCGATGCTGCAAAACCAAGTCATACCCAAACTCGAGGAGCTTGGCATTCTTCACGATTCCGAGTCCTACGTTGGATTCCGAACCGCCGGCGTAGGAGAATCATCACTGGAAGAACGATTGGACGAAATCACGGAACCAATCGATGGACTGCGCGTGGCTTTCTGCGCCAACCAAGGACTCGTCGACGTTCGCTTGAGCTCCGATGATCACGAACGTTTACCGTTGGAACGACTCAAGGAAATTGGTCATGAATGCCGCCAGGCGCTAGGTCACGACTTCGTAAGCTTCGGTCATCCAAGCTTGGCTCGAGTAGTGTTTCGCACCGTACGCAGCTTGGAGAAAACCCTCGCCGTTGCCGAATCTTGCACCGGAGGCTTGCTGTCCAACTCATTCACGGACATCCCGGGAATCTCGAAAGTTTTCGCAGGAAGCGTAATCTCTTACCAAAACGATACGAAAATCCAACTTCTGGACGTCCCCGACGTCATCATACAACAACATGGAGCCGTCAGCGCGGAAACCGCCGTGGCCATGGCTACCGGGGCCGCTGAACGCTTTTCGGCCGACTACACCTTGAGCGTCACGGGATTCGCAGGCCCCGATGGTGGCAGCAGAGCAATCCCCGTAGGAACCATCTATATCGGTTATTGCTCGCCTGTGGGCGTGTGGTCACAAAAGGTAGTTTTTCATGGTGATCGCCAATCAATAAAAAGGCGAGCCACCACGGCTGCCTTGGATTGGATGCGACGTAAACTCTTCAAATACAAAGCCGAAGAGCTGGTGGCCAGCGGCGTGGACGCCGATTGATAAAAACCCTATGGCTTCCATCGCATGCCCGACAAACCCGTTCAACCAGAAAGCTTGCACGTCGTAGTAGGCGAAGACGATTACCTCGTTCTCGAAAAAGCTCAACTTGTCTTCGACCAGCTACTGCCCGATTTCCCTGAGGAATTTCAACGTGAGATCATAGACGGTAGAGCCGGCAAGGTCGATGAAGTGAAAGCCTTTGTTGATCGATATCGAGAATCTTCCCAGACAATGTCCCTGTTCGGCGATGGGAAACTCATTTGGCTGCGAAACGTCGACTTTTTAGGTGACAGCCCAACGGGCAAAGCCGCCGGCACTATTGCGGAAGTGGAAAGGCTTCAGGGGTATCTCGAGGAACTGGGCAAGGGTCCCGTGCAAGTCATCCTTTCGGCTAGTCCCATAGACCGCCGTCGTAAATTCACTAAATGGATTGAGAAAACACCCAATTACACCCAAGCCAACACCAAGAAGGATAAAATTGCCGAATTGCGACGAGTAGTCGATCAAACCTGCAAGGAACTCAACGTTTCCATCGAAAACGATGCCTTCGAGTTATTGGCTGGACTGATCAATGGCAATGCGAGATTAGCAGTGGAAGAAACTCGGAAAATGTCCACTTTCCTAGGCTCCGAAGGAACGAGGATTGACGAAAAATTAGTCGCCGAACTGGTACCACCCTTTGGCGAAGGCGATTTTTTTGAAGCCGCCGAAGCCTTTTCTTCCTTTGACCTGGCATGGACGCTCGATGCTCTCACCCGCCATTTTTTCCATTGGAAGGAGGCCCGTCCGCTGTTGGCAAGCATGCAAGGACGCAATCGTCTTATGATTCAACTTCGGGTATTGATGGATGCGGGTGAAATTTCTCTGCAATCACGGGGTATATCCAAAGCGGACCTCGACAGAGCTTCGCTCAAGCACGCTGATCAGTTTGGGAATGGCGACGACAAAAACGGCTTCAACGTTTTTACCCAAAACCCTTGGTACCTGGGACGCCTGGCCATCGGAGCCAAGAAACCAAACAAACTGCGAACTTTGATCGACGTACAAACCGAGCTGTTTCGAGCATTCGGCGAATTGATGTCTCGCTCGGAAGATCAAGAGGGAGTAATGAAAGATCTCGCAGTCAAATGCCTTTCGAAACCAAACCACCGATGACGGATCAATCCGTCAACAAAAGGGTTCCCTCAAAAAATTTCCGTTGCGCCTTCTCAGTTGGGTCTTTAATCGGATTTTGACATGAATGTTTCAAAGCTTTTTTCACTCGTTGTTATTTCCCTTTGCTCTGCTTCGATGCTTCAAGCTCAAAAGGAAGTCAGTAATGCCGACCTTCTGCGTAAACTGGAGGAAATCCAATCCAAGGTAGATGTCCTTGAAAAACGCGTTGCTTCCCTCGAACGCAATCCGACCGCGCCTCCCGCAAACGCCTCCATCAACTTGCCCGAAAACAAGGAGAATCGAGAAAGTTTTCTCAAGCGCCTGCGAAGCGAACTAAGCAGTTCAGCCGCCCGGGAAAGTGGTCCTTGGGTCGACCCCAAGTCTTGGTCGGGTATCCGCGCAGGCCTAACCCCCTCTCAAGTTAGAGCCATGCTCGGTCGCCCTCACAAGCAAAAGCTGTCCATAAACCCTAGAATAAGCGACGTATGGATTTACGAAGGTGATCTCGACGCGGATGGCAAATTAGAACGCGGAACCGTAAACTTCTCCAATGGTCGCGTAGTTTCTTTCGAAAAACCCTAGGCATGCCTCAGCATCGGGGTTTTCTCGTGGTACCAAAAAGCAAACCCCGCATAAAAAAAACTTTTTAGAGGTTGATTCTCAGCTTGACCTTTAGGTCTGTTTTCTCCATTTTTCACGATGATGGTTTCATGGTTGGCGCTGTGAAACCTGTTTAAGGTACCTAAAAAACAACACAAACTAGACAATACTATGAAAATATACAATAAACTCATCGCTCTTGTCGCTGCGTTTGGACTTGTAGGTGTTTCCTACGCCCAAGACGCTGGCAAGATATCGGACAACCTCAGCCTCGCTGGCTTCGTGGACGCTTCCTATAGCTCCGTTGAAGGAGATACAAGTGCTGACGGAGAAACCGAACAAATCGGCATCGACGAAGTCGAAATCGATTTCCTGTTCGGTTTCGGCAGCGTATCAGCTGAGGTACACGTAGACAGCGACGGAAGCGGTGCAGGCCTCTCCGTTGAACAAGCCTTTGCCACTTATGATCTTGGCAACGGTTTCAGCGTGGCTCTCGGTAAGTATGGTTCCTCGCTTGGTCTTGAAAGAGAAGACCCAGCTGGACTCTACACCTATAGCCGTGCTTATGGCGGAGCCAATGCCAACGCGCTTAACGTTGGTAATGCCGACGTTAACGTAGGTGAAGGCATCGCCGTCAGCTACAGCGCCGACGACTTCAGCGTTCGTGTATCCTTCGAAGACGGTGTTGATCAAGGCATCGACGACGACAGCTTGGACACCGAGATTTCGGTTTCCTACACCGGCATTGAAAACCTCACCATCGGTGGTGGTATTCAGTCCGGCAACGGCGCAGACGACGGAGACACCACGGTGATCAGTGGCACCTACACAGCCGGTAAGGCTTTGATAGGCGCTGAGTACATCGACGCTGAAAATGTTAGTGGTGGTGCAAATGACGCCGACGCCTACATGCTTCTCGTCGACTATGACGTGAACGAAAAGTTGGGTGTAGCTCTTCGTTATGCCGAAGTGGACGAAGACGGTGGTGTAGCTGGTGACTACGAAGGTTTCACGATTGCTCCTAATTACGCGATCACCGAAAACCTCGGAGCCATTCTCGAGTACACTGACGGTGAAAGAGCTGGTGCTACTGACGTAGAGACCCTCGCTCTTGAGCTTACTCTTACCTTCTAATTTAGTTTAGAAGAGTTTTTAAAAGGGCCGTCCTTCGGGGCGGCCCTTTTTTTTATATCCCGGAGCCTTTTGTAGCATGATCAATTTGGACGATTCATATGCCCCTGAAGCGGAAGCTCCTCGCTTTACGCCGGGCCAACTCGTGAAACATCGCAAATACAATTATCGGGGTGTAATCGTTGATGGCGACATGTCGTGCAAAGCCAGCGAAAAGTGGTACCATTCAAATCAAAGCCAGCCGAAAAAGGATCAGCCATGGTATCACGTGCTCGTACACGAAGCCGCTCACGTAACCTATGCCGCCCAGAGCAATCTTCTTCTCGACGAATCCACCGAACCCATATTACACCCCATGACGGGACTTTTCTTTTCCGGTTTCGAAAACGGACAGTACCTAAGAAATGAAGTTCCTTGGAATCCGGGTGAGCCCCCGGAGAACCTACCGCCCAAGCCACCTTTTGCTTGAGGCATCTCGCGTCACTTCAATCCATTGAGCTGTCCGTACAGCCTCTGCAACTCTGGCATGTGAACATTGACCCGAGTGCCACGACGCAAAGGCTCACCAAAAATCGATTCGATCTCGACTTCACGGCCAGCAAGAAAATCAAGTAAACTGGAAGGCTTGTAGGCTCCCATGGGCAAAGTCAGTTCGAATTGCCATTCAAGAAACTCGTCCTCGATCATCACCTCGTAAGCAGCGGCAGCAGCTTGGATTTCGTTCATCAAGCATCGCGCTCTTCTCGTTAACTCCTTGTCCTGGAGTATCAGATCCGTAGTGATTCCACCTGCAGTCACGGTCAACCCGTTGAATGGAACGTTCCAACACAGCTTGCGCCAAAGCGCATCCTCAAGTGAATCGGCCGCTTGGCACGAAATGCCCGCGTATTGGAACGCCTTCATGACTTGCTCGCCCTCTCGCGATAGGGGTCCTTCCGATTCACCGAACTGAACGTATCCAGGAAAATAGTTTTCGACTTCACAAGGCGCCACCCGGTTGGAGCAGGTGAAGCAAAGCCCCCCCACAATCCTTCGATCCGACCCGAAGGCATTCCTTAGGAACTCGACGTTGCCCATGCCGTTCTGGAGCGTGAGCAAAGAAGTTGAACTCCCAACCAATGGTTGCAAAGCCTCGAGCAAATTCTGATTTGCCGTAGCTTTGGCAGCCACGATCAACCAATCACAATGGCCTATCTCCTCCGCGAATCGATAAGCTTGCAACGGATTCAAACGAAAGCGGTCCGGCTCGTCCAAACAGGTCGTCACCTTCAAGCCATTTTTGACTGCAAACTCGTAATCGGAACGAAAGAGAAAATGAACGTCTTGGCCTGAACGGGCGAGAAGCCCACCATAGAAACCACCCACGGCCCCTACCCCAACGAGTCCCACCTTTCCCAGCGAGTTGAATCCCATCGTATCCTCAGACCTACTTCTCGGGAAAAGTCAAAGGAGTGGCCATGACGTTCTCCGGAACGTCCAAACGCTCTGGAAAATCCAAAGTGTAATGGAGTCCTCGACTTTCCTTTCGCTGAAGGGCGCAATCCACGATAAGATCGGCAACCTGAACGAGGTTCCGCAACTCGAGCAGGGAAACGTCCACTTTTGCATCCCAGTAATATTCATTAATTTCGCGGGCAAGGTTGTGGATTCTAGCTTGTGCCCGCTCCAAGCGCTTGGTGGTTCGTACGATCCCCACGTAATCCCACAACGCCCGCTTTAGTTCGTCGAGGTTGTGAGACAAGACAACGCGCTCGTCGGAATCGGACAAATCACCCTCCGCCCATTCAGGCAACTCCGTTTCATCCTCTTGAGATTCCTTGAGATAATCCAATGCAGCCCCCACTCCCTTGTCCGCCATTACGATAGCCTCCAAAAGGGAGTTGCTGGCAAGACGGTTCGCCCCGTGAAGCCCCGTGCAAGCGACTTCTCCACAGGCGTAAAGCCCCCTCAAGGAGGTGGATGAATCAATATTCGTTTGCACGCCGCCGCCAAGGTAGTGAGCAGCTGGAACAACCGGGATGAAATCGCTACGGGGATCTATGCCATGACGCAAACAGGTTTGATGAACGTTAGGAAAGCGTTCAGGAAAATGCTCGGCTCCGACGGGAGAAGCATCCAGCCAAACATGGGGAGCTCCCGATCGCTTCATTTCCTGATCAATGGCTCGGGCAACAACGTCACGCGGCGCAAGATCGGCTTGTTCGTGATACCTGCCCATGAAAGTATTCCCCGACTCGTCCCGAAGAACCGCCCCTTCACCTCGCACGGCTTCGGTGATCAGAAAGCGCTCGTCGGTCTTGGTATAGAGCGTAGTAGGATGAAATTGAACAAACTCCATGTTCATCACAGGTACGCCTGCTCGATAAGCCATGGCTACGCCATCACCAGTGGCAATGCTTGGATTGGTGGTATATTGGTAAACTCGTCCGACTCCCCCAGTCGCCAAGACCAAAGCTTGAGAGCGAAAGGTTTCCACCTCACCGCTTTTAACGTTCAGGGCGTAGAGCCCGAGAAGCCTATCCTCCTTACCGGGAACATCCAAGCCTCGGCGTCGCAGTTTCGAGGAGGTGATCAGGTCGATTACGAAGAAATGCTCCAGCACGGTCACGCCTTGCTTGGCAATACCATCCAGGAGAGCCTCCTCGATCGCTTTGCCGGTAACGTCCTTAACGTGCAATACCCTTCGCTTCGTATGACCACCTTCCTTTCCGAGAGAACGACGCCCATCCTCCAAACGCGTAAAATCAACGCCAAGCTGAACGAGTTCCTCAACACGCTCCGGAGCTGCGCTTACTATGGCTCGAACGACTTCTTCATCACAAAGACCGTCTCCAGCTCGCATGGTATCGCTGACGTGTCGCTCAATATCATCGCCCTTTGAAGTAACCGCCGCAATGCCTCCTTGGGCATAATTGGTATTGGACTCGGCCCGATCCTTTTTAGTCAATATGCAAACGGAATGCCCCGCATGGGCTACCTTCAAGGCGAAACTAAGCCCGGCGATACCACTTCCAACCACGATGAAATCGTATCGTTGTTCCATCGAACAAACCTTTTAGAGCAAGTGATTGTCGATGAGCCGTACTGAATCGACCCATGCCGCCACCACCAGCAAAGCGCTACCAGGCACAATTTCGCTCTGCAGCGGCTCCATGGTTTCGCGATCCACGACGTCAGCGTAAATGACACGCACACGACGCCCCTTGGATAACACGTGCACGAGCTCGGCTCGCACACGGTCGGCATTGCGGGTTCCTTCATCGACCAAGTTCTTTCCTGCTTGAAGAGCTTGGTGCAGGGAAAGCGCATCGCTGCGTTGTTCTTCATCCAAATAAACGTTGCGGGAACTCAAGGCCAATCCATCGGTTTCTCGAACGGTCTCACCAATCTTGATCTCGATCGGCAAATGAAAATTCGACACCATCTGGCATATGACTTTGGACTGCTGCGCATCCTTCTGCCCGAAAACGGCAACGTTGGGTTGGCACAGCGCGAAAAGCTTCAGGCAAACGGTCGTAACGCCTCGAAAGTGAAGAGGGCGTGACAATCCGCATAAACCTTTCGCAATCTGCGTTTCCTCGACGAAGGTTGAATAACCAGCAGGAAACATGTCGTCGATGGATGGCAGAAAGACTATATCCGCATTTCGCTTTTCACAGAGGTCCAAGTCCTTGTCGAGATCTCTGGGATACTTGTCGAAATCCTCGCCGACCCCAAATTGCGTGGGATTCACGAAGATACTTACAATCACGACGTCGCAATCTGCTCGCGCCATGTCAATCAATCGTAGGTGGCCCTCGTGCAGAAAGCCCATGGTAGGAACCAATCCTATGGTCTTACCTTCCCCACGGAAAGCGAGGGCGGCCGCTTGCATCTCATCGACTGAACGTACGGTTTGCATGGCTGAAAGTGAAAAGAATACCGAATTAAATTTAGCTGAAAGCTTGGCGACGTACAGCAACTAATTCAACGCTTGCCATCGGCAAAGGCTCAGTCAGTGGAATTCGGCTTAGTAAGCTTTGGCAAAGATAACGCGCCGAGCGTTAGGCTGTCCGGTAAATAAACAAGTTCCAGTCTCGTCATGATTGAAAGGTTCGCAGCGTATGGTTACCTTCAACTCGCGGCGAAGGCGCTCTTCCATCTCTGCGTCACCTGCCCAAAAAGCATAAGCAAAACCACCGTGAATCTCAGTGGGGTCGGATTCAGCCGGCGTGAAAAAATCTCGGAAATCCGATTCTGAATCAATCTCCGCGCTGTTTTGGTCTCTAAACGTTTTGGCTCGGTTAAAGAGAGTTTCCTGAATTTGATCCAGTATCGAGACCACTTCGCCAACGAGTTCGGAACGGCTCAATGAATGACGTTCCCTACGACCTTGGTCTCTCCGCCCAAGAAAAACACTGTCGGACTCGATGTCTCGCGGCCCAACCTCCAAGGTCAACGGTACACCCTTTTTGATCCATTGCCAAAGTTTCTCTCCTCCTCGAAGGTCTCTATCGTCAAATTCGACTCGCAACGGCTCGCCATGATAACGCAAGTCGCTCAACTCATTTTGAAGTTTGCGACAATGATCGAGAATGGCTTCTCGATCTGCATTTCTGGGAGTCACCGGCAAGATGACGGCATGGGCAGGAGCTATGCGTGGGGGGGCGATTAATCCATCGTCATCGCCATGAGACATGATGACTCCTCCGATCAAGCGAGTGGACACCCCCCAAGAGGTGGTCCAAGCAAACTCCTCTTTACTTTCCTTACTTAGAAACTTAATGCCGCTGGCTTTGGAAAAATTCTGCCCAAGGAAATGAGAAGTTCCTGCCTGAAGGGCCTTACGATCCTGCATCATTGACTCGATGCACAGGGTACTCACAGCGCCTGGAAAACGTTCGCCTTCAGTCTTTTCGCCTCGAATGACGGGCATGGCCAAATATTCTTCCGCAAAGTTGGCGTACAAATCGAGAATCATTTCGGTTTCCTCGAGGGCCTCTTCCTTGGTGGCGTGGGCGGTATGTCCTTCCTGCCAAAGAAATTCCGTGGTTCGCAGGAAAATCCGCGGTCTCATCTCCCAACGGACCACGTTGGCCCACTGATTAATAAGCAATGGCAAATCACGATAAGATTGAGCCCAACGCGCGAACAATTCACCAATGATCGTCTCGGAAGTGGGCCTCACGATTAGAGGTTCGTCCAATTCAGAGGCAGGATGCAAAATACCGTCCTCGTCAGCTTCCAAACGAGAATGCGTTACCACGGCGCACTCCTTGGCGAAACCCTCGACGTGCTCCGCCTCGCGCTGCAAATAGCTCATCGGAATAAACAGAGGAAAATAAGCGTTGCGGTGGCCAGTTCGCTTGAAACGGCGGTCCAGTTCGCGCTGCACGTTTTCCCAAAGAGCATAGCCCCAAGGCTTGATGACCATGCAGCCGCGCACAGGTGAAGATTCGGCTAAATCGGCAGCCTTAATTACTTGTTGGTACCACTCCGGATAATCTTGAGCCCGAGTGGGAACGATTGCTGTTTTTTCCTGTTTCATCCTAATTTGATCAAAACTCCATTTCACAAACAAGGCTTAGGGGACATAGGCAAGCCGATTCCGCCATTCCAACTGTTTACAGTAAACCCGTTGACAAGCTTTCCGAACAACACTTACTGGGCGATTCTTAATCGATATTCAGAACTTCTCCATATTCAGTCCGTACTCATGACTAACATTCTAGATCTACATGCTCGTGAAATCATCGACTCCCGTGGCAATCCCACGGTAGAAGTCGACGTCACTTTAAACGATGGTTCCTTTGGCAGAGCGGCCGTGCCCTCCGGCGCCAGTACCGGGGTAAGCGAAGCTCTCGAATTGAGAGATACGGATGACTCGCGTTATTTAGGGAAAAGCGTGCAAACCGCCGTTTCCAACGTTAATGGCAAAATTCGCGATGCATTGATAGGCATGGATGCTACGGATCAACCTGCAGTGGATCAGACCATGATTCAGCTCGACGGCACGTCCAACAAGGCGAACCTTGGAGCCAATGCCATATTGGGGGTTTCCCTTGCCATGGCTCACGCCGCCGCCGAATCCTGTGGCCTGACGCTCTACAACTATATCGGAGGCCCTAATGCCAAAGTTTTGCCAGTTCCCATGATGAACGTTCTGAATGGCGGCTCTCACTCCGATGCCCCCATTGACGTTCAGGAATTCATGATCATGCCCATCGGAGCCCCCTCTTTCAGCGAAGCCTTGCGCATGGGTTGCGAAATTTTCCACTCGCTCAAAAAAGTTCTTCGCAAACAAGGCTTGTCCACGGCAGTTGGCGACGAAGGCGGTTTTGCTCCAGAACTTGCCAGTAACGAAGCTGCACTGGAGGCATTGGTTACTGCGGTCGAGAAGGCAGGCTACAAACTGGAAGAAGACATCGTCTTCGCCCTCGACGTCGCTTCATCGGAATTCTACGACGCGGAAAAAGGGAAATACGTATTTTCCAAGAGTGACGGTTCGGAGCGTAGCTCCGATGAAATGGTCGATTTCTATCAAGACCTTGTCTCGAAATTCCCCATTCGCTCGATTGAGGACGGATTTGATGAAAACGACTGGGATGGATGGAAGAAGCTGACCGATGCCATTGGTGACACAACGCAATTGGTTGGCGATGACCTATTTGTCACGAACGTCGATTTCCTAAAGAAAGGCATTGATTTGGGCGTGGGCAATTCAATCCTAGTAAAGGTAAATCAAATCGGATCGCTGACGGAGACCCTCGACGCCGTTGAAATGGCCAAGGAAGCACAATATACTTCGGTTATCTCCCACCGTTCCGGTGAAACTGAAGACGTAACGATCGCTGATATTTCCGTGGCAACCAATGCAGGCCAAATAAAGACTGGCTCGCTCTCGCGCAGTGATCGAATCTGCAAGTATAACCAACTACTACGCATAGAGGAGCAATTGGGGGACAATGCCATTTACGGAGGCAAGCTGTAGAGTACGCTGCAACGAAGCCAACAATATTTCAAGTCATACAAAAGACCTTGTATCCTCAAGCCTTCGTGATCTGGGGAGTCTATGACCGTTCCGAAGCCACTAACCCTTTTGTTTCCCGAGGAAATTGAAAACTGGTGGTGGGCGAAATCAAAAGCGAAATGGCCACACTCCAGTGATGAGAAGATATTGAATCTCATTCGAGAAGAAATCGTGACTCAAAGCGATCGTTTCAACAAGGAGCGTCATTTTACACCTATAAGCTACGGCAAAAGAGATCTTTCCATCCTTGCGTACGGAAACTTTTTTTTCCCGCGAACATGGATGCAGAATTGTTTCGTCCTTGCGGAAGCTATTGATTTCAGAGGATGGATCTCTCCTCAAAAAGGGCCGGTTAGAATTCTTGATTTGGGATGTGGGTCCGGGCCAGCGGGTTTGGCGTCTTTGTGGCTTTTGCGTGAGCGAAAGATAGAAAACCAAATAAAATTACACGCCGTTGATTATTCTGGGAAAAGCTTGGCCAAGCTGAAGCATCTTCATTCCGAAAATGGCCATCTGTGGCCGCAAACCACCTTGTCAACCGAACGCATGGACTTGAAGGCAGGCCTTCCAAAAAGAACCCGTCAGTCGTTTGATTTCATTCTGCTTAGTTCATCACTCAACGAAATACATTGCGGGAAACAGGCATTGCGACTTGCAAAGTTTCTATCCGAATTAGGGGCATTTCTAAAGCCGGGTGGATTTGTCGCTGTCATCGAACCTGCATTGAAAGCGCTTTGCGAAAAACTGCATTCGGCGACCACCTTGCTCACGACAGAATCGCCGTTCAAACTTCATGCTCCATACTTCAACGGCTCGCCGTGCCCGATGGTCTCTTCCAAGTCACGCTACTATAGCCACGAGGTGCGACGAATAATACCACCAACAATTGTGGAAAAGTTGACCCAGCCACTTGGTCTTGCGATACGCGAAACCAAGTTCAGCTTTGTTCTTCTTTCGCGTAAGAATCCCGTTTCTTTTCCCAAAGACCCAAGCGTTGTGCGATTGGTTTCTCCCCTGAAGAAAAGCAAAGGCGCCTACAGTTTCGTAGGTATCTCCGGTGATGCCGAGGAACGTACCTTTGAAATTCAAAGACGCGGCATGACGGTGGTGAAATACAAGAGACTTGAACGTCTTGAAAGAGGAGACGTCCTGCGCTTGGTCAAATGGGAAAGCCTAGAAAAGGAGCGACTTGTTCGCATTGCGAACGCCGAGGCTTTCGACGTTTTGTGGCGCCCTCTTCGCTAAGCTCAGAATCCGATCGAGCCTTGCCTGCCTTGCTTGGCAATGAGCTCCTGACCAAACCAAACTCCCGTGCCGGTATTCACTTCAGTCAAGGTAAGTTGAAAGTAAAAATCCTTTTGCGTTACCTTGTCCACTCGCGAAGTCTCCTCGATGATTTTGCCGGAAAGAGAATAATAAGGCTTGGGACGCCTGACTTCGGGATCCTCCAAAATAGCCCCCTTTTGGCGTAAATCTTGGGCAAAAGTATCTTGTCCAACCCCGCCGGGTCCTTCGGTCGTGGAAATAACCACCTTATTGCTGGCCAGGAGATCACGCTTGAGACTTTGCAGAAGCAAATCCGTGTCGAAATAGGTTTCCGTATTATTGCGGACGTTGCCCACGAACATAACCGCCGGTTTGGTAGGGGCTTTTTCCAAGGCTCCACGCGTGTAAAGATCCTGCAACAACTTGGTAACGGCGCGTTGAAAGTCTTGTGAATTGATCTTATCGAGGTTGACCAAACCTTCCTCGCTTCCAGGTTCGACGTAGCGTGCATTTCGGGTACCCCCGACAGTGCCGCCGCAAGCGCTTAAAAACAACAGGACGGCTAGAGTTTGAGAAATGAGCAATATCTTTGTTTTCATGGTCGTTTTTCCTCCTTCAAGAAATTTCAATTCGCCTTAGCGGCTTGGATTTTAATGCGAAAGTTCTGGGCTTTCGGAGTAGTGGCAACGGCTTGGAGCGCGACGGGTTCATTTCCCCGCATCAGCTGAGATTGTTGAAGCTGCGAGGAATCATTGATCATGATACCATTCGCATCAAACCACTCTATCTTGTACAAAATGCGACGAGGCTTCTTGTCGACGTTACGCACGTTGAATTGAACCTTGAGCAGATCTCCACTGACATGTGTCTGATTCACGCCATCCACTTGGATGTCCTTGGCGAATTCTCCGCTTATGAACACTCTAGTCAAGTTGGGTTCACCACTCAAATCGGCAGGATTTTCTTTCTCGGCGTAAATAACGGGGTTACTACCACATCCAGTGTAAAGCCCAGCCAAGAGAATGAAGGACACCAAGGGTATGAAAGCTCTGTATTTCATGATAATGACGTTATATTAGAATGCGAAATTGGAAGTGACCACCAAAGGGGTGGCTGGTGATACGCTACGAACACATACTACGTTGATCTTTCCTCCCGACGCTAAATTAATTTCTTTAATCAAGTTCCCCTTCTTTGTTCGCAAGGTCAATTTTTTATTGGGCGGAGTGGGCATTCGGCAATAGAGGACTTGTTTCGGCAAAGTAGTCCATGATCGCAAGTCCGCCTTAGTCAGCGCATGAGCGATTATACCCGTGCCGAGTTGGCCGAAGAGCCTTGTGGTATCATCCTTGTCGGCGAGGCTTTTGTTAACCGCGTATTGGAAGCCAGCCTTGACCAACGCGTTGAGGATGGCCTTGGTCACGATCACGGGTTGGTCTTTCTTGAACTCCTTGGTGATGATCGCGTCCATGTCGGACAACAGACGGGGTTCGGGGGATTTTCCGAAACCTTGTCCAGTGATCGTGACGTTTGGCGCAAAAAATTGGTGATAAGACAAGCGCGGCAAAGCGACTCCCACGTAGGGTACGCGGGCAGTTTCATCAAAATAGAGCACTGGAAGATCAATGCGTAACTCACTTCTGCTGGCCGCTCGACCCGTTTCAAAATAGACGTAAGTGAAGAAAGCGTCGACGTTTCCGGCGGACATTCCTCTTTGGGCTCTTCGAAAATCCTCTGAAATCCATGGATCGTCAGGAAATATACGCTGTAGCTCACGGAAAGAGAATTCGGCCTTTTCAAAATCGGATCGATCTTTCGCCGTAGCCAAGAAATAGAGAGCTTCCAAATGGATTGCCCATGGATTGACGTAATCGGGTAACGCTCGATAATACCCGCTACGGAATTCTTGCGTAAGCTTGCTCAATTCGTGCTGGAAAGCCGGATCCCGCCGAATCGATTCCCATTTGACTGTCTTTTGAGAAGATTCCGCCGATTCTAATTCTGCAAGTCTACGTTTCCATATATCTTTCGCATCCTGCACACGACCGCGTATGCGAAAAATCTGAGCCCTCGCTCGCCCATCGTCATCCATTTGAAAATAATTCAGGGCTTGGTAAAGGTTGATCATGACCCGATCATAGACCCTGCTAACGTAAGGTTGTGTTTCGGGAGTACCCAAAAGGCCGATAACTTCGGAAGGAAGGTTCAGCGAGGTTTTGAGGTGGCCTCCAAAATAACGATTAATTCCCGCTTCGGCTTTTTCAAAGGCATTGGCGCTTCCTGGTGAATCAAAATTCACTCTCTTAACCGAGCCTTCCTCCAACCGATAGAGAATGCGATCGCGGCGTGGCGAATTGTCTGCCAAACCGCTGATTTCTTGAGCAGCTCGCTCCGTGTCGCCAATTTTCCAAAGAAATCTAAAGTTCTCAGTACGATCTACGTGAGAAACACAGCCAACGAACAAAGACCCGGCAAAAAAAAGCCCGGTGAAGGTCACCTGCCTGAATCTTAGCCACACGCAGAGCTCAATTTGAGTTCAAACCCTCAGGCATGAGCCTTACCGTATGTGATTTCTCGATGCCATGATCCTCGAGAATGATTGCGGTGCTAAACTTTTGCGTCAAACGCCGCACCTTCGCCGTACCTACGAGAATCTCTTCTGGCCCAAGTGAATCCCCGGTGTCAGGGTCCTTCAAATCTTCACCTTCGGCAAATATTTCAACAATGCGCCCCACTGGATATCCGAAGTCATGACCTCGGTTAAAGGTGATTTGTTTGCCGGTTTTACCGATTACCTTTGCAGGTGAAAGGCAATCCAGACATCGCGAGACCATTTCGCGAGCCGCCTCATCGGCGATTTTAACAATGATCTTTTCGCTTCGCACGGAGGAATCGGGATTGGAACCAGTTGTTACGATGACTTCAAACTTTTCCATGCGGAGATTGGAAGATGCCAGCAACTCATTCGTCTCGAAATCAAACAAACTTGCAACCAATCCAAGTCGCACGGTTCTCTTTGCAATCACTTCGCCCAAACCTTCCAGAATTGCCTTCTGCTCATAGTCTTGAAAATCGTCGATTACGGTGATTAGTCTAACGTTGCGAACCCCTTCCTCCTCCTTAATCACTTGAGGTTCGCTACCCTTGCCTTGATAAAGAACCTTGAATTTCTTGGCGTCGTTCAGGGCAGTCATCAAGCTACTCTCCAAGGTTTCCGACAGATGTAGAAAGGATACGCCTGCACCATCCTTGAAGGATGCAGCCATCACCGTTTCGTTAGCCGAAACAGGAGCCAGATTGAGGACGTCTTGCTGACCCGACAATAGATTGAGGTTCAAGAGGCAGGACAGAGCCAGGATCAACTGTTTGGAGGATTTCATGATGAAAAGATAACTTCGAGGTACAATTTGCGCAAATTGAATTTAAGGAAAAAACAGCCTCAAGTTTAATACTGCTTGCGACTTCAGTCCCTTTTAAAGAATGGGGAAAGCCTCATATTTCACTCCGGTTTGGCATCCTGATCATCTTCCTCTTCTTCTTCTTTGTCTTTGTCTTCGATGACCTTGACCTCGAAATTGTCGCCCGACTTGACATCACCTACCACTGCCCTAAAACGCCCCTTGATGCGTCTGGCTTGAATCATCGCGGCCAATCGAAGACTACGAGAAAACGGGACAGGGTCCTCGAAACCGTTCAACAAATTGGAGGTCAATAAAATCGTCGACAGCTCGACGTTCATCTTTCTGCTCAACCCTTGATGGTCCGGCAAAGCGAAGACGAGTTCGCCAGGTTGCAACTTGACTTCCAGATCTTCTGCAATGGAACCTATCAGCATGTCGCGTTCATTGGATATAATCTTGAGACCTCCACTGGTGGTAACGCTAAACAAGGCAGTGGAAGCTTTTTTCGAATGAACGGTCAATCCTGCAAGAGGGCCATTCACCCGGAAGGGAGTCGAAGATTTGGGCAAATGCAATAAAAGGGTCCCTTCGTTCAAGTCGATCGCTCCGGCTCCACTGAAGGAGAAAGAGGAAGAATCAACGGATCGTATCATCGTGCCATCCTCGGAGGTAATTTCCAAACCGGATTCCTTGCGGACGAAATAGATAGCTTCCTTGGTCACGCTTTGTCCAATGACAGTCTTGACTTGTTTGCCTTCGAAGCTCTCCCAAACAGTTCCGTAGCTCTGCGTGATAGTGTATTCAGCAATCTGCTTGCGTCGAATCGCATCCGCCTTCACTTCCTTGATCCGCTCTTGGTAGCGGGACAATAGAACTTTTGCCTTTGCCAAACGAAGCATGGACAGAAGCTGCTCCCTGCGATCCAGATTCGCAGGCAATTCAGGCAAGGCCTTCAATGCGCCTTCAAGCTCTACTACGGTTTCATCGAAACGTTGCTCTTGGTAGAACTGGGTTGCCCTGCGAACTCGCTCGTTGGCCGTACCCGACTGCTTGCTTCCCTCAGAAACCGAACTGTCGTCCCTGGAATTGCCTTCTCCGTCCGGGAGATCACGAATTCCTGAACAAGAAAAAAGAACCGCAGCAAGGAACGGGAGGCATCCTGTCTTCAATACGAGCCGAAGAAGACTCAAAGGTCCTTCAATTCCAACTTTACGAAAGGGTTCTTTCACCCATCAGGGTATCGTTCGAAAATTAAAAACTAAAGGTGGCGCTAAAAGCCAGACCTGCATCGAAATTCTTGTACTCGGTGCCACCCAAACCCAAGGTGTGTTTGCCGTAACTATTGAACGTTTTCTTACTAAACATCCCGAATGCCTGGATGCTCAAGGTTTCGGTCAGTTGATAAGTGGCATTGAGGCCATAATTCAAAGTCCAATCCTGCCTACCCTCTGAAGGAATGGGTTTTCCCTTTTCATTAGTATAGTAGGAATGACTGACTCCCAACGAAGGAGACACTGAAAGCTTTTCGATACCTTGCCATCCTGCGATCGTGTAATTGACGTTGAGATTCGTGGCCCACATGTCGGAACCGTCTTGCGGGATCAAAAGATTTAGAGCAGGAATGTCGACTCCCGCACTGGCTTTATTGAAGTTATACGCCGTACCAAGATTAATCATTAACATATTGTCCCCCAGTAGGGACATTCTGGACAAAGCCACGGTAGGGGTATCAGTATATACGGATACCTCGTTCGTCCGAAAATTAATTGCTCTGCTTTTCCCATAACCGAGGTTGAGGCTCCACTGCTCCGACAACGGAACGTTGAAGCTGAGATTAGCGGATTGTGAATCGACGTCGTAGCCGTCGTTTCTGAATTTATGGCCGTAATGTTTTCCGGGATCGTTCCAAATCCTCATGTGCATAGCCATTAAGGAAGGAGTGATCAATTGATCCATTACTCGTAATTGACCCAAGCCTACGTTCACCGATAATCCATTTTCCCACAAGGTGATATCTTTCGTCTGGACGTTCCTAACCTTTAGGGGATTCGAAGAGTAGTAATAGCGAGTGTTGTAATTAGCGCTTACCGAAATTTGCGACCCTTCTTCGACCTGTACCAGACGTTGAATACCCATACCGGTGGAATCCCCGCCTATGCTTTCCGTCAAAGTTTCGTTGTTTTCTCCCCCTGAAGCTACGGAATCGCTGGCATTGGCGTCCTTCGCTGGTGCATTCGAATCACCGTTGGATGCCGGTTCAACCTTTGAATCGGTCTGAAAGGCCCAAGCGCAAACCAAGGGTAAGAAGAGAAGTGCAATAAATTTGTATAAGTTCACTTTAGCTTGAGATCAAATGACAATCTTCCGTGGAGTCAAGAATAGGGAAGACAAGCACTTTTAGCGAAAACACCTGTTTCGTTGCTTAAAACACGGGACAAGTAAATCACTTGCCTTGGATATGAACGTTGCTTCCGTGTTGGTCGAACGCAGCTCTACTGTTCAGCAATTGCTGGTTATATTGAACGTTCTTCAAGAAATTGACGCGACCAGGCTGTTGGTTTTCGGATCCAAAGGTCGGATACTTTCCATCCAAAGGCCCGTAAAGACTTTTCAAGAACACTTCGGATCCACCAGGGAAGGATACGTTCTGCAGGTTAATCGTAATGGCCTCCATATGAATTTGGCGTACCGCGCTTGAGAACTGAAGCCCATCGATGGCCAATTCGTTGTAGGCTTGAAGATGGATCTCGTCTAGACCCGTACCTCTGGTTTTCAATTCACTGTTATTGATGACCAAATCTTCGAGGCTATGCAGGCTGACTTCAGAATCGGCTTCCAGGCTGACGTTGATGATCTCCAAGGTATCGGCAGAAGCCATCCCTATTTGATCTCCATCAAATTGGATGGAAGTACCAGGTTCCAAGACGATAGATCCGGCGGAAAGAAAGCCTACCATCGTTGTGGAACGATCGATTAATTCGTTGGTAGCCTTGAATACGAGATTTCCGGAAAGGGTAAGCTTGTCATGAGCTGAGATACCAAACAAATCATTACCGATTCCATAAGCATCTCCCAATTCATAGACACCGGAACCGAGTGTGACCTCACGACCAGTGAGGAAGTTGAAGTTCTCGTTGGCGGGAGTTCCGTCGTCTTCGGTACTGACCTCCAGGTATACGTTTTCAACAGCTGCATAAAAACTGTTTGAAAAGACATCGTTCTTGTTGATCACGTCGCTCGCGGAAATAGTTCCACCTGTCAACGCTTGGTCGTTGAGGATCGCTAGTCCCGTAAATTCCTCGGAGAGGTTTGAAGTCTCGGGGGTGCTTTCAGGCAAGGAAGTTGGGGCCACCAAATCAGAGGCTCCTGCTTTAATATCCTCAAGGATCACTTTAAGCTCCGCTTCCTGAAGTCCTAATGATTGGAGTTCCTTAATCAACTCCGCTTGAACTTTGGCAGCTTCGGCTGCAGCTGCGGCATCAACGTTCTCACCCTCGGTCGGCTTGAGAGCTTCAACTAGGGTGGGATTCTCTTCGACCACGGCGACAAGGCTAGAATCAGCGGCAAATTGATCCACAAGTTCAGCATTATCCAGCACGGTGTCCATCTTTTGAGAGAGATCCACGGATTCTCCGCCTTCAAACTCTTTGGCCAATTCGAGGAATTTGTCCGCCTTGTCCGCGTTTTCGATGATCTTGTCGAGTTGAGCGGCATCGCCTCCAAGTTTGTCTTTGAGTTCTTTCATCTCGTTCGCCTTGTCGGCATTTTGAACGAGATTTTGAACTTTCGTCGCATCATTGCCTGCTGACTCGAGAATTTCCACCAATGCATCCGCCTCGCCCGCATTTTCAAAAACGGCATCCAAGCTTTTCGCATCCAATCCCGCCTTGTCGGCCGCTGCAACTACTTCGATCAAGTTGTCGGCATTCGATGA
Source organism: Opitutia bacterium (assembly GCA_002721705.1). Lineage (GTDB taxonomy): Bacteria > Verrucomicrobiota > Verrucomicrobiia > Opitutales > Seribacteraceae > UBA2993. The sequence continues at coordinate 111,049 of PBLJ01000026.1, read as the reverse complement.
ATTGTTAGCGAAATCATCTTTTTTCTCAATCAAGGTTTCCTTGTTCTTTCTGATTGAACCCAAGGTTTCGGACTCCATCTGTTCACCTTCCTTGAACATGTTGGCGATTTCCTTACCAGCAGTTTCACCTACTGCCTCGACCACTTCGACCAGCGCCACGACGTCTTCCAAATCCTCACCCGCGAGGTCCTCGTTGAAGGTCACTGCAGCCAGTATCTTCTCAGCGTCTTCTGCACTTTCGGCTTCAATGCCTTTTTCACGAGAAAGTTTCTTTTCGACGTCCACTTCATTCAATACTTCAGTGTCGACTTCTGGAGCGGCTTCTGGAGGAGCTTCAGTCGCTGCTTCATTACCTCCACCCTCGTCGGGTCCACCATCATCGGTGCCGGCAGGAGCGTCGGGGCTGTCGTCCGGGGCGTCGGGGCTGTCGTCCGGAGCGTCGGGGTTGTCGTCCGGAGCGTCGGGGTTGTCGTCCGGGGAGTCAGGATTGTCGTCCGGGGCGTCGTCCGGTGCGTCGTCAGGGTTCTCGTCGGGAGCATCGTCAGGAGCGTCGTCCGGCGTTTCCTCTGGGGCTGGTGCTTCCTCGGGAGGAGGTGCCTTCGCTTCCACTTCGACCACGGCGGCGGAAACAGTATCAAGAGTAACCTCGGCTGTCGTTTGCACGGCTACGGCCACCGTCTCTGTAGCAGCCTGCAAAATTGCGGGGGGGGCAGCCTTGGGAGGAGCAGGCGGTGGAGCCTGAACAACCTCGGCAGCGGGCTTAAGAGGTGCATTGGCAGGTGGACGCTGAGGAGCGGAAGGTTCGATAACTTCACCGGCCGCCACGGGAATGGGAGCTGGCTCGGGGGGATTCGGAACCTCGATCGTGGGAATGGGTCGCGGCGGGGTAAATGCAATCAAACCCTTTGGAACTACGAAGGTACCGGTAAAGCCACCGCCAGGCGCTGGACGTACACCAAGAGAAACCGTGGTACCACGAATACCAGCAGTGCCAACCGGTGATTCGATGTCGAAGGTGGAATCTTCACTAAGCTTCTTGATGTCCACCACCATGTCCCCAAAGTTCAAGTTGATGTCAGTCTTGGAAGCACTGGGCTCTTCCTCGAGTTCGGACAGTTTCTTGTCGTTGGCCTCGAACTTGGTTTGCTTGAATCCTCTGATGTTGAGCTCGGAATCTTCTTTCAAGGTAGTGACCGTACCATTGGAAAAGAGCAAAATGGCCGAACTGCCTTTCGCGTTTCCCGTAATCACGGTGTGACCATCGAATATGCTGGCGTTCACCTTGACGTCGGCGTTAGGCAAATAAACTGGATTGCCATCGGGGTCCTTCTTGCCGTTAACCAGCACCTTCACGTCTCCAGCAATACTGGCCAGGATGATGGCTCCCCTTGCATCGGCGCCTGCTTCGTCGCCGGGTGCGTTTTCAGCTTGGCCCCACGCAATCGAGAGACTTCCAAAGGTAAACAGGGCGAACACTGCAAATCGGCAGGTCGACGTGAACAATCTGGTGTGAGGAAACATTAAACGGGTAAAGTCATTAAAACGTTAAGTAAAAATGCACGCGGATAATTTGTTTGCAAACAAAATGTTAACCATTTCACCACTGAAAACAGTAGGCAGATGGATCTTCTAGAACTATTTTGGACAATAGGTATTAGCCAAAATCAAAGAAATATAACGTTTTTTTTTAAGAAAATCCCCACAGCCGAGCCATAAAAACCATTAACCCCTGGATGCCAACAGATTACAAATCCAACAAACGAATTGACTGGAAGCTGTATTTCTCTATCCGAAACATTCGGACAAAGAGTCAAGGGAATCGAAAATGGCTCTTTGAAGAAAGTTGCCGTCGGGTGGTCGGACTCCCAAACCTAATGACCTTCAACGGTTGACGACTTTGTAAATTTTCCCCCACGGGCTGCTGTGGACAGTCTCGAAAAGCTTGGGGTCGAGATCCTCGCGCAGGAAGGCCCGGCAAAGAAAGGAATCGAAGAACTCCCGGTCCATGAAATAGCTTCGGCGACCGATTTGATAACCTTTCTCAAGATCGAAATGAGGGACTCTTTGTTCAATTAGGAAATAAGGGATCTTCAATTTCCCTTCCTCCAGCAACTTGGTGAAATGATCGAGGGAAGATAGTCTCTTTATTTTCTGCTGAACAAAGAGTACCTCATGGATCAGTTCTTTAGTTTCAGGATCAGTGTTCAGCCTAATAAAGGCATAAGGCTCGGAAATCTTGGCCCCCATTGGAGTAACCTCCAGTTTGTTTTGGTTCACGGCCAAAGCTCCATAGTTGCGCAAAGTGAGCGTTCCCGCACGACTTCCATCTATAGGATGAAACCCAATTCCACGTAGCCTTTTACCTGCCAACCTTTCAGACCAAGTGGGTACGCGTACGCCACCGTAGATGGATCCGGTCTTACCAGATAACAGGTCTCCAAAGGAAGGATGATTGTAGACCTCGGGGTCAAAAGATTCGAAGAGGTATTTTTTTGCCATTGTCGACCCATAGAGGACTTTATCGAGAAGGATGGCATGTTTCTGCTTTGGTAACAGGACAAGAAAGAGAGATGACGGTTCCCGCGCCGCGCTGAGTTTCAAGCCAAGGTATTCATGAGAAGAAACCAAGCTGGAACTGCCCACCTCTTCACCGATCACTCGATAGCGGGATATGGGCCAAGACACGAATTTCCCATCATCGGTAGACACTTTCAGGATACCGGATGAATCCAAGGTCGAATTGTCCTCGAACTTTATGGAACCATTCACCACTTGAGCCCCCTTGAACTGACGAGCTACTGGGGTGGGAAACTGACGACCTTTTTTATTAATGCTCTCGAACTTGACGTCGCGAGACTGCGGACCGACAAAGAGGTTTCGCTCGCTGAACTGCAAGCTTGTCTGAAAAATCCGAAGTGTATTGTAATGGAGATAAACGAAAACATCGCGAGTCTTGGGGGGAAGCGAAGCTTGGCCGCTCGCGAGGTCAGCCAACAGCTTGGGATAATATTCAAGGTCAGCCGAACCGTCTTTGAATAGAGAACGAACGGCAGTAGTGTATCGAGTGCCAGCCTTCTTGTTCTTTTCCTTCAAGGAAACGAATTCCTCGGTAATGACCCGGCAGAGATTAGCGGCTTGCTCCTGCGAGGAGGTTCGAAGGACTTGGGACAAGAGATAGGCATCCACCGTTTGCTTGGACGGTGCTGCCAAGGTGCGGTTGCCCGAATAAAACCATATCCCCGAGCCATAGTCCCACCAAGTGATCACGACGTCGTCTTCGGAAGACTTTTCTTGCAGGACCTTTAGTCCCTCGACGGTACCCTTGGGATAGACGACACTGGCATCGTAACGAGCAGCGTGCTGTATGTTCGGCCGTACAAGGAAACAGATCGCCAAGAATCCTAGAAGGATTGCTCCGCTCCTCCCCCAAAGCGGCAACCAAGGTTGTCGTTTGCCTATCAATCGAGCGCCCGCCCAACAAATCAATCGAGCGCCCGCCCAACAAATCACGAGGACGAGAAAGGCTATGCCCAAGGAAGCGACCGGAATCGAGTGCACGGTGAAACGCAGTCCTATTGCCCCGCTGTAACATAGAAAAGCAACCACTGCGAAAGGCAACCCGATGGAGAACTCCCAAAACCTCAACACCAAGAGAATGAAGCCAATAAAAGCAAAAGTCGCTGTGCGGATGGAAAATCCGTCGTCTTCCTGAACATAGGTCACTCCTTTTTCGCGGGCCGCGGCTTTGGCTTCGTTGATTCGTTTGCTTTTGCAACCCGGACAATTGCATTCAGGGGCATCGGCCAGAATGCGATTACGCACGTTTTCCTTGTCGATATCCTGGGCCTCTTGCACCGTGGAAAGAAGGTTATGAAACTGCAAGTTGTAGATTTTGCGGTCTTGGTTGCTGGAAGAAGTCTTGTCATCTTTTGGGGAACCCGTGGCTTCGACGTAACTCTCCACCTTGGTGGCAATCTTGCCATAGATGCCACCAAAGAAGATGACGAAGAAAAGGAAGACCACGGTGAAACCTGCGAGGCACTCTCGAGAACGCAAGCGAGCCAAGATACCTGAGCTTGGACTGATCGAGGATTCGAGATCCTTCCTTGGATCATTTGGTGAGTCCTTTGGAATTTCCCTCCAACCAGTCACTCCTAATCGGCGCAATAGAAAGAAGCCTCCTACAAGCGCCACTAGACCAAGTACGAAACGCAAGGGGAATTGTTCTATCCTGACACCTCGCGACCACTCCTCGGCATAAAGGGCGAAACCAACCAGAAGGCTCGCTTTCAAGGAAAAGACGAAGGACGGATTAAACCACTTCCATTCCTCTTCACGCAACTTCGCGTCAATCCAATGAAGGATGACCAAACCGAAACGATAACCAATGAAAGCAACACCCAGTGATGAGGAAATGGTTTGTCCGGACGAATAGAAAAATCGATAGAGATAAAGGGTCAAGGCTCCTGCCAATGCGTAACGCAAGGATTCCTTGCGACAAGCCGCCAACAAGAAAAACAGGGCAAACACGGGCACCGTTACGGAATACATGTCAGTGTCGAAGTATCCGGCTAGGGTACGGTTGTAATAACTGGTGGAAACAACGGCTAGACAAGCCGCGAAAAAGCCCCAGAACACACTCCCGTACAGCCTCCCGATAAGCACCAATGGCACGCAGACCAAGCCTGACACCCAAACAGGCACCCAGAGTAGAACCTCCTCGATCGTCAAAGAAGTATATTTAACAAGTAAATACGGCAAATAAGTAATCATGCCGTTATGGAGCACGGAATCCACCATCTCGTTGTTGCCATGCCTGCCATCGAGCCCCTTCTGTAGAACCGAACCGAAATAAAAACTATCATGCGTGTTAGGCATGGGCACGCCCTCCCAACGAAGGGATTCCATTTTGTCGCCGTTGGCGAATTCTATCCAGTCGAGCCTTACGTAGACGCTGAGAGCGTAAGCAAAAAGAATGAGAAGGGCCGTCACCCACCAAGGACAACGTTCCTTGGGCAATTGCAATCCCTCGGAAAAGAAGCCATCGGGATGGGGCGTTGACACCTTGGTTGGCTCGGAGAAGTAATCGGTTGGAACAATAGTTGGTTCGGGGTCCGGACCCATCCGAGTTTCTTCACTTTGCGATAAGCTTGAGGCCTGCTCGTTCGAAACCTTCCCTTCTACGGAAGGATTAACGGAACTCCGTTTTTTTCGGCGTCGTTTTTTTCGCGACATTACAGGGCCTCCAAGTGTTGACCCAAAAGAGATGCTTTTTTCAGCGGAACCTTAAATCCAAACTGGACAACTTTGTTCCGAGACTGGTCAGGGTACGCTTGGCGAGGTCTTTGTCAAAACCTTCGCCAACGAAAAACCGGCTATTCTTGTCGACGTTCTTGAGCACGTTCTTGAAAACGTATGCGTACTCGTCGTTTACCATAATGCCAAGAACCTCACCCGTTTTGGCAAAGACCAAATCTCCTTTGGAGGGGCTGAATTCTCCTCTTAGAAAACTGAGAAATTTCTTTCGGAGGCGAATGTAATGTTCGTTCTTGGGATCACGAGTAAAGGAGGTTTCACCAAAGTTATAGGTGTCGGAGTCGACCACCACGGCATTGGCAAAAACATGTGGATTTTTAACGGGCTTGAAAACACGCAAACCAGAGGAAGCAAGTTCATCCAGCGGGGTAAGCAAAGGAATAATGAAAACTTTGGGATCATTCAAAAAGGCGACTTGTTCGATGGGAATCGCCTCACTCAAGCGGTCGCCGGAGATGGAACCATCAACCTCCACCAGGGTGCGAGGGCGAGGGGTCAACCTAAATGGGCTCTCCTTTATGTGAATCAGGGCATAAGGATAAGCACCATCAGTCAAAAGAATAGTTTCCGTGTCGAACTCATCTTCTTTGGTTGATCCCAAGAATCCCCCAAGATGTTTATATTTCAAGCTGATCTTCACGACGTTGTCCAAGTAATTGGTGTAAATCTCATTCAGGGTGTTCGGTTGTTTTTGAATGATGTCACGGAGAATCTTTTTCTGAGATTCGTCTCGTCCCGCGATTTCCTCGTTTATCTTGTGCAGGTCTTGCCCTACTCCGACCACGTCCTCCCTGACGTCAGCGACTTCGGTGCGAACGTCGGCTACGTCCGTGCGCACGTCCTTCACTTCATTGCCCACGACCTTGAGCCCCTCACCAACGTCGGTTAATCCTTCACCGACGTCCTGGAGCCCTTCTCCCACTGCAAAAACTTTCGTGTCTATGCTTTCGAGACGCTGGTTGATTTGGGCGTTGCGCTCCCGTTCCACAGTCAACGTCTCAGCGGTTTCGGCTTGGAGAGCGCTCAATGATTCGTTTCGTTCACGAGCTTCCGCCAATTCAATAAGAGTGGTCTCGTTTTCTTTGGCCAAGGCTGTGCGTTCAGCCTCGAGTTTACGGGTTTTGGCCTCAAGCTGATTCTTGGCTTGCGCCAAAGCCTCTCGATCCTGAGCAACGTCCTTCAAGTCTCTTTGAATGTCTTGCAGGTCGGAATCCTTACGATTTAGCTCCGCTTTTTTTGCGGCCAATTCATCATCTATGGCGGCCAGTTCAGCCTTGAGTTGCTCCGTTGCCTGAGCCAAGTCTTGTTTTTCGGCTTTAAGCAGGTTCGCTTGATCCCTTAAATCTTTCTGATCGACGTCTAGATTGCCCTCCAAAGATTCGTTGACCTCCTCGAGATCCGCAACGACGTCGTCGTAGTTTTGGCCATCGCTCTTTTGATCAACTATATCGTTACTTACTACCTTCTGACCATCAACTGGTATCTCAGCATCCTTGGGGACGTCGAATCTCGCCAAGGCAAGAATGCTGAGCAGCAGGAAATCGCAAACGATAAGAAGAAGACTACGATTCATATTTTAGATTCCTTTGCCCGGGCGACGAGCAATTGGTTTCGATAAGGCCTGACATGGAAAATCTTCAGGATCGCGACGAAAATGATACCGAACAAAGTGGAAGCATAAGCTCCAATCAATGCATCCTGCTTGACGTCGAGAATGAGAAGCAAAACAAGGGACAAGACGGTGCCGCCGAGACCAACGTACAAGCCCAAGTCGAACAGGTTGTCCTCGTTATCGAGGAGCTCGAGCTTGAGACCGGGTTCGCCCGATTGTTTACGCACCTCCGAAATTCTCATCAGGCAGAAAACGTATATAATTATCTGCATTAAAAGAAACCCTCCCGCGACGAGGGCTGTGACCAACGTCAAATTATCTTCTGTCATGTCTTGACTACTGCCCATTGGAATCAAATTCGCAAGCGAGAAGTTAAACCCCGCGCGCGAATGTGCTTCGAAGGAGGGTTGAAGCAGGGCAGGTTCAAGGCATAAAAACACCAACAAAGAGCCGAATGCTCCACAGGTTAAATTACGACAAAAGCGCAAGCTCTTCCTCGCCTTGAGACCGTGTCGGTAATTTGCTTCGGGCAAGATCCCGGCAAGCGCCATGGTCACGAGCATGAAGGAGGTTGCAAAAGCCAAACCCTTGAGGAAAAAAGCCGTCTTTCGATAAGAATGGGAAAGACGAACCAAGCCGTCTCCACCCACTACAGGGAAGAGTCCCGACAGAGTGCTCATTGCCACACCTGGTTCGTAAACAGGCAAACCAAGCTCGAGCAGGTAGTTCAAGCTCTCCTTTCCTTGAGCAATGGCAAATCGTAAATCAGCCAAAGCCCGCGCTTCCTTTTCTTCCCCACTAGCAGGATAGGAACGAATGTAATGAAGCACTGCGGATGGGTCATCGCAAAGCAATGAAGCGGCATACACCGTGGCGACGTCGATCTCTGAATCATTCCGCGCTTCCTTCAGCAAGCGCTCAAGACTGACTCTTTCCGACTGGGCCGACTCACTGGAGTCGGTCTTCAGTTGTTTTAATTTGCTCGCGAGCTCGGACGTGCGGCCATGAGCCAGACGCACAAGGGTCGCCAAGTCATCAATGGCCTGAAGGTTGGAGCACGAACCCAAGACTTCCGCCATTTGTCCCCAGTTCAGGCGACTTGCCAATTGATACAAGGACCAATATGCGACTCGCAAACGCTCTTTGCTGTAAAGGTCTCCCTGCAGCATCTTGGTGGACAAGGTGCCCAGTTCGCGACCGGGGTCGTCGCCGCCATCGAGCTTAGACATCTGCACGAACATTGCGGTACCAAGCATCGTAGGCTTGAGCATGGGAAATGGCATCCATCGACCATGCAGCTCAACCTTTCCTTCCGGCCCCAAAATCCCTCCTATGACAACGACGCGATAGGCGTCCTTGTCTATCGAACCGACAGTCAGTTCCTGAAAGTTCGAAGCCACTTCCCTGAGCGCACTGCCTGTCAACGTCGATGAAACCGTTGCATTTTGAGGTGTTAGAGTGATCTCTGTCTGATTATCGTCCGAGTTCTTTTGGATTTTGCTTAAAACAAACCTTTCAATTTCAAGCCCTTCCCTCTCTAGTTGTTGCCGCGCTTTGGAGCGACATGCCGCGGTAATGGTGTCCAAATCTTTTTGCCCATCACCAGTGATGGGTAACTTGGCAACGGATAATGCAATTCGCCTGCCTACGAAAGATGGGAAATCACGCACTTTTTCCTCAACTGATTTCCCTCCTTCTTTGTATTTGTGGATTCGAGTGTGCTGGATTTCAATGATCTTGACTCCTGAATTATTCAGGACCAAAGGATCGTTCAATAGATCCACGATGAAAGCTCCCGGTCTGTCGTCACGTGGCACGCTTTTGAGAATTTGGGTGACGTTTTCAGTGCCTTTGGATTCGAGTTCCTTGTCGAAGTGTCCTTGACGATAGGCATGGTTGAAAACAAAAAAAGCGGTATTTCGCCCCTTGGCTTGGTTAAAAGGGTCCAGACCTTTGAAATAGGTTTCGAAATTGGCGATGTCGAAAGCGGAGGCGGTTCCAGCCAGCGAACCAATGGTTTGATCAATTTCACCGTTGGATAGGATATTGTCCATTCGCTTATCCAGCTCATCGGACTTCGGGATATCCAAACGCTTGAGCATCTCGTAGGCTCCCACCTTGGAGTTGCCCACCAACTTATCCGCTTCTTCGTATAATCCGGGAGAATCCTCCCCCAAGCTTTTCAAGGCTTCCGGAGAGACTGCTCGAAAAAAAGCGGGTGTTGCCAAACCGACCAAAAGCAAAACAAATGCCACAGCCAACAACAAACCATCTCGTACGTAAGACCCTCTCATCTACCCTCGGGTTCACAGCAATATGAACAGTTTCAGGGGAAAGCAACATGGTTTTTTTAAAAGTGCCTGATTTTATATTTGAAGCTGGGGTTCTTGGGTTTCTGGAGATTCAAGGACCAAGCGATTTCTCGTTTGCAAGGATCTGCCTTGGAGCTAACTTCTCTTTTCAACATGATTCTGCGAGTTACCAAATTTGACGAAGCCATTCTTCGCCAACCCGGCATGCCCGTCGACACCTTTGACGAGGACTTGCATTCACTTGCTCAAGACATGTTGGACACCATGTACGAGATGGACGGCATTGGTTTGGCAGCTCAACAAGTGGGACGCTTGGCTCGGATATTCGTGATGGACGTAAGGGCAGCCAGCCCGGACTCCAGAGCTGAATGCGTATTGGATGGAAGAACGCTTCCTTCGGACATATTGATGCCCATGGCTCTGGTCAATCCGGAGATCGAATACCTAGGTGAAGACATTAGTTGGGAAGAAGGGTGCTTGTCGCTCCCTGAGATTCGAGGGGAAGTAACTAGACCTAGCCGTGTTCGGGTTTCCTACCAAGACTTGGAGGGGAATCCCCACGCCCTCGAATGCGAAGGACTTCTTGCTCGTTGCGCTCAGCATGAACACGACCACTTGAATGGCATTCTTTTCATCGATACGGAGAGAATGTCGGCGACCGAAAGAAAACGCCTCGAGCCGGAAATCGAAGCCCTGCGGGAAGAGACGAGAAGAAACATGAGCGAAGCAAGCAGTTGATTTGAGTGATGTCACGAAATACTCGTCAAGGTGAAGTCTTGCGGGCAACCATTCGAGCTGCTGAACGTCCGCTGACTCCAAGAGAAATTCATTTTCGAGCTACGCAAAAAATACCTGGGCTAGGACTCGCCACCTCCTACCGGCACATCCAATCGATGACGGAAGAGGGTTGTTTGGTTGGAATCGACTATCCGGGTCAACCGACTCGCTACGAGTGGGCCGATGGTCGGCAGAAAATCCATTTCAGCTGTCGTTCATGCGACAAACTTTTCGCCTTGGAGGAAGAACCCGACTTCAGGGAACCTGATTCTCCTACATTGCCAGTGGGATTCAAGGCGACGGGCGGAGAATGGATTCTATATGGACATTGCGCGGTCTGCTCAGAAAAAGAGGGTTCTCAATAACGCCAAGTGACGCCGAGGAAGGCGCTTCGGCCCGCTGACCCATAGGGATTTCCATTCGGGTCCACCATTTCCGCATAGTCTTTGTCGAAAAGATTTTCCATGCGCAGGTGAATATCCCAGTCATCCTTGACCCTGAAGCTGGAGCCCAAGTCCCAAACCGCGAAAGAAGGAGATGGTTGAGAGCCTGCATCCGTTCGAGAGCCAACGTATCGAAAGCCGAGAGTCATTGCCAAGATATCATCCGACGAGCACCAGTCAACGACTCCGGAAAACATTTTTTCCGGCCGCGAGAAAAGATCGCGCTGTTTTTCGACGTCTTGCGTCTCCTGCATAGTCAGAGCAAGATCGATGGCAACCGAATCGCTCAAGGCAAAACTCAATTCCCCTTCCATACCTCGAGCCTCAACGTCGACGTTGACGACCTTTAGGTTATTCCAATTGAATTCCTGTTCCGTTTTTCGCTCGAATAAAGTGAATGCCGCGCGGCATCGACCTTCCGACCAACTGCGTTCAAGGCCTAGGTCGCAGCTGGCGCCTGACTCCGGCTTCAAAGTAAAGGGATTCGACGCCCAAGTGTAATAAAAGGCATTGGGAGCAACAAAGAAGGTGCCTAAATTCCCGTAGGCTCGCCAATCGTCCCAAGCTTTTGAAAAAGCCACTTTCCCAGTGCTCTTGCTGTCGTAGCGATCATTCTCGTCGTAACGAAACGCAAATTCCGTGAAGAAACCTTCGCTCACTTCGATAGCTCCATTCAGATACCCGCCCCACATGCCCATGGCGACGTCTTGCCCGAAGTTGCTTTTGCCTTGGTCGTCGGCATGCTCAATACCAAATCCCAAGGAAAAGCGTTCGGACAGTTGGACTATAGACCGCCAGTCAAACTCCGTGGTATGACCTCGGTAAACAGAGCCGAACCCATCCGTCGAACGAAAACCTTTTCGTGAAACCCCGATGGCCGAAAACCACTCATTGTCCTCAGGTGCAAACTCCCAAAGAGTCCGTAGCAAATAGGCTTTCTCCTTCGTTGGATAGCTTCCGTCAGTCCCAGCAAAGTTATCTGCGTTCGACAAGGCATCCGCTTGAAAACCGAAAACGGACAGCTTTGAATCATCGCCCAATTGATAATCAATTCGGCCTTGGAGATAATCGTTCTGGTAAGGATCGGTTTCCGTACCTGAACGAGCGGCGGAAACTCCTTCCGTTTCATGGCGGTCGGCGACAAACGAATAGCTTGCTCTAGCCTTGGAGCCATTAGTGGACCAAGTAGTCCGTAAAGTATCCATGGAACCAGCTTCCACCGATAGGTTACCCGACGGTTCCCCCCTACCCCGCTTTGTAACCACGTTGATGATTCCCCCTGCAGCGTCGGGTCCATAAAGGCTACTTTGGCCGCCCCGCAGAACCTCGATCCTCTCAATGTTGGCTGTGGATAAGTTACCCAAGAAGTAACCATTACCATTCGGATCATTTGGACTTCGGAGACTGACTCCGTCAATCAATACAACCGTTTGCCTAGGTTCGGCTCCACGAAGGTACAACTTGACCGGTTGTCCCGGCCCTCCGGTGCGTGCGATCCTAAGACCGGGCACTCTGCGCAATGCGTCGTAGAGAACCGGTTGGCGAAAGCGGGCCAAGTCCTCTGCGGTGATGATGGTAATTGAGCCGGCCACCTGTTTGCGAGGCATGTCGACGCGACGAGCCACGGTAACGATCTCAGCCAATTCCTCAGGACTTTTCTGCCCAAAGGAAGGGAGCGAACTCACCATGAGGGAAACAATGACAGCCCTCCCAACCAAACCTTTCTCAATGAACATCATTCGCCCTTAATGAGAATTAATTCTCAGTTAACAACCATAAAATGCAAATTCAAGCGAAGGTTTTATGATTCAATGAAGAAGGCAGTGCGTGGTGAAGACCTATGTTCCCGGCAATGAATGCAACATGCAATCATGCAGGAAGACCGCATTTACTTGCCAAGCAGTTGAACCAAAGTTCAAGCTGGCATCGTCGTGCAGGAATTCCGAATTTTCGCATCTGAATTGTCCAATGAGCCCCATACAACCGATGCATGGTTGGATGCATTGGACAGCAGCTGGCGCAAGGTTGGAGCTGTATTTCCCGATTTGGATGCGTTCCTTCGTTTCGCGAGATGCTTCTCGTGTCCCGATCAGTGGCTTGTTTTCAATCGAGAAATGGCAAACGAGCGCCAAATGAAAATTTTGCTACAAGCCATCGACGCATCGGCCCACTCCCTCGAGGAATGGGTTCTCGCCCTTCGGATGGTCGGAGAATGGATACAAGAAAACGATCGCGAAACCTCCATGGAACGTCGTATCGGTTATCTGTCGTGCTGCGCGGAATCCATATCGTCCCATCCTGGAGTCAACTTGGCTGAAGTTGCAAACGAGATGCTGACCACCCACGGAATGGAGTGACTTCACACTTTGCCTAGGCACAACCCTTAAAAAACGAAGGCCCCGGCGTCGATAACGACGCCGGGGACCTCCCCCTGACCATCGGATCCCAACCGATGATCGATTATCCCTCTAACGGTTCATTGACATGCTTCGCACGTCCCCCCGTTCATCATTGCTTCGAGACTGCAAGCCTCGGCATCTTGAGCAGAAGAAGAACCCTCTGCCTCGCTTGCGGATGAGGCTATTTCGCCTCGAACGTCTTTTTTCACCGCAATGGTCGCCTTCTCTATGTTGGAGGCTCCCAGGGTGCGTAAATAGTAGGTGGTCTTGAGCCCTTTCCTCCATGCCGCTCGGTACATATGGGAAAGTGATTTCAACTCAGGCTCAGCAAGAAACAGATTAACAGACTGCGATTGATCAATCCATTTCTGTCGTCGAGCGGCCGCGTTTATGAGGTATTCCCATTCGATGCCGAAAGCAGTCAGGTACTTTTTCTTGAGATCCTCTGGAAGGTCCGGGACGTCGCTCAATTCGCCGTCAAAATACTTTAGTTGATCGAGCATCTCCTGTGACCACAAATCACGCTTCTTCAAGTCCTTCACAAGGAACTGATTAAGCACGATGAATTCACCGGATAGATTGCTTTTGACGAAAAGATTCTTGTAGGTCGGCTCAATACAGGGAGAAGTCCCCATGACGTTGGAAATCGTCGCTGTCGGAGCAATTGCCAAACAGTTGCTGTTACGCATTCCTTGTTTGGCGATCTTGGCTCGCAACGCAGTCCAATCCATTTTGCCTTCCTTAGGCAGTTCAAGAGGTTGCCCACGTTCTGTCTCCAGTATCGACAAGGTGTCCTGAGGAAGAATTCCTCGATCCCATTTCGATCCCTTGTAACTCTCGTAAGTCCCGCGTTCCGCCGCGAGGTCACTGGATGCTTCGTAAGCATAATGGGCAATCGCTTCCATGAATTCGTCGTTGAACTCCACTGCTTCTTCCGAAGCGAAGGAAACGCCTCGCTTGAAGAGCGCGTTCTGCAAACCCATCACGCCGAGCCCCACCGGACGATGCCGGGAATTTGCTGTCTTTGCGGCGTCGGTTGGATAGAAATTAATGTCGATGACGTTATCCAAGGCTCGCAAGGCTATGCGTATGGTTTCCCTCAACTTGTCATGGTCGAGTGATCCGTCCTCTTTGAGATGGTTGTCGAGAGCGACGGACCCGAGGTTGCAAACGGCAGTCTCCTCCGGCCCTGTGTTAAGGGTAATTTCGGTGCAAAGGTTCGAACTGTGAATGATTCCCGCGTGGTCTTGCGGGCTACGAACGTTGCAGGCGTCCTTGAAGGTGATCCAAGGATGGCCGGTCTCGAAAATCATGGAGAGCATCTTTTTCCATAAATCGATGGCCGGTATCGTCTTGCCGAATATTTCTCCTTTTTCCGCCTTGGCTTCGTATTCCGTGTACTTACGCTCGAAGTCGGCTCCGTAGGTTTCATGCAGCTCAGGAACTTCATTGCTTCGAAAAAGCGTCCAATCCTCCCGAGCCTCCATTCGCTTCATGAACAAATCCGGTATCCAGTTGGCAGTGTTCATGTCGTGCGTCCGGCGGCGCTCGTCTCCCGTGTTCTTGCGTAACTCCAGAAAATCCAACACGTCGTTGTGCCAAGTTTCAATGTAGGCGCATCCGGAACCCCTGCGTTTACCGCCCTGGTTCACGGCAACCAGTTGGTCGTTGTGCATTTTAAGGAAAGGAATCACTCCTTGGCTCTCGCCGTTGGTTCCCTTGATGTAACTTCCGGTACCACGAACCGATGTCCAACTGCCCCCCAAACCGCCGGCCCACTTCGAAAGAAAAGCGTTTTCCGCAATGCCTCGTTGCATGATTGATTCAATCGAGTCGTCGACCTTGTAAAGATAGCAAGAGGAAAGTTGAGAGTGCAAGGTGCCCGAGTTGAACAAGGTAGGAGTGGATGAACAAAACCTCCGACTTTTGTAGAGGTTGTAGAGCTGAATCGCTTTTTCCTCGGGATCTTTTTCTTCGTGACGGAACAACCCCATGGACACGCGCATCCAAAACAACTGTGGGGTTTCTATACGACGATCTTGATCGCCGGTTTTGTCGACGATAAGATAACGGTCATACAAGGTTTGTATGCCAAGATAATCAAAGTCGAGGTCAGCCAAGGGGTCGATCGCATCGGCCAAGCGGGCCAAATCCATTTCCAAGAGATTAGGGTTGATGCGTTCGATTTCCACGCCTCTTTGCATATTTTGCCAAAACGCTTTGGCATGAGCGGATCGCAGGGACTCTAGACCGTCCTTTACGATATCCCATTCGAGCACCTCCTCGTAGACGTAGCTCAACAAAATCCGGCCAGCGAACTTGGCGAAATCGGCATCTTTCTCAATCAGCGATTTCGCATTCAAAACTATGCTTTTCTGAAGATCCTCCTCGGTGATTTCGGAATAAATCGATCTCCTGAGTTCTTGTTCGATTTCATCAATTGAAAGGCAAAGGTCCAAACCTATCGAAGCAAACTTCACCCTCTCCTTCAAGTCGGCTCCGTCCCAAAAGAAGGTCTCCCCGTCGGGACGGAGGATGACGACCATCGAGTCTTGGTTGAGATCACCTCCCGCCGACGAAGCGTTTTCACTGCGATTGGCCGCTCTTCGGGCACGATACAAGATGTAGTTCTCGGCGACCTTGAAATGGCCCTGCCTCATAAGTTCCTCCTGCACCAAGTCCTGCACGTCCTCGATGTGAATGAAGGATTTCCCTGAGGCAGCGGCTCGCTCGGAAACGGAGCGGGCAATCTCCACGGAGGGAGAGGAGTCCATGCGCAACGAAAGGAATGCCTTGCGGGACGCCACTTCGATTTTGCTGCTGTTCCAAGGGACTACTTGCCCCTTGCGACGGATCAAGCGCACCAGCCCACTGGACGCGTCACCGTTCGACTCAAGTCCCGTGTTCCCAACGGGCCGTTTGAAAACCAAACTTTTGGCAACGTCGTGAGCATCACTTTCAACAAGCGCATTCTCGATCGCAAGGTAGATTTCATTGGGTTCGAGTCGACGCGTGCCGTTTTCTTGAATGGCTTGCGCCAAGTGATCGGACACCAAGGTGGCTATTTCGGCAACGAAAGCACGGTTTTTTTCGGTAAAGATTTCACTTTCATCCCTCGACAAAAGAAGATCGGTCAAAGCGGTGCCCACGGTATCGGCGATTTCCGTTACGTCGAACTCGCGGTCCTCCCCTTTCACGGCGATTTTCAACTGAGGTAAATTCGGTCGATCCGAACCAAGGGCCTCGCCCCAATTGAAACGCGGTTTTTGCTCCTTTGGAGCATCCACGTAATGCTTCAGCCGTTGGTCTTCTTCGAAAGATATTTTCAACATAAGTTCTCCCCCTGAAATTCGTTTGCAAATTGATGAATAAGCTTACAGTTCGTCGTCGCTGACCATGGCTAAAGACGAAGCTTTCTGGTATTCTGTGACTCGGCCCTCGAAAAAGTTTTGCTCCTTCTTGATGTCCATCATCTCGGCCAACCAAGGGAATGGGTTGGTCACGCCCTCGGACAGGGGAGGCAACCCGACGCCTTCCAATCTCCGATCGGCAATGTAATCGACGTACTGGCAGAACTCGTCGGCGCTCAAGCCCACCGCATTTACTGGTAGACAATCACGAATAAATTCTTTTTCCAACTCCACGGCCTCGGCCATCAACGACCGTAAGGATTCCCGAAATTCGCTTGTCCAAATATCTGGGTTTTCCTCGACCAAATCCATCAAAAGATTGCGAAACACCTCGATGTGGTTGGACTCGTCTCGCAAAGTATAGCGAAACATCTGCCCTATACCGGGAAACTTGTTCTGCCGATACAGGCTCAAGATCATACCGAACAAGCCATAGAACTGAGTCCCTTCCATGCATTGCCCGAAAACAAAAATGTTTTTGGCAAGCTCCTGCTTATACTTCAGTTGAGAAAGGTCCATGTCGCGACGCATTTCGCGGGAAATTTCGGAGACGAATTCGTTTTTCTTGAGGATTGTGGGAATCTGCTCGAACATGGCCTCGCACTCGTGCGGATTTATACCGAGTGAGCTGATCATGTAGAGAAGACTGTCCGCATGGATATTCTCCTCATGGGCATGCCGACCCAAAACCAGCTTCAACTCGGGAGCCGTAACCAATTCACGAACAACATGTTGAATATTGTCTCCCACGATCCCCTCCGCAGCGGAAAAATACCCAATGCTCATCATGATGATCCAACGTTCGCCATCACTTAACTCGTACTGACTCTGCCACTGTTCGACGTCCTTCTGCATCGGGATGTCTTCCGGTTCCCAATGGTTCGCTTTCATCGTTCGATACAAATCGTAGGCCCACTGATATTTCAGGGGAAGGAGATTGAAGGTCATGGTCTCACGACCATTAATAACCTTTTTGCCGGCATATGCCTCCTTCGCCTTCTCTTCGTCCAAAACGAAGCTCTTGGTCCCGATTTGATAAGTCTTTTGCATAGTCAGTCTTTCTACGTTTTTCTTGCTTCAGTAAACTCTCTTCGGGCACCTTGACGCTTTTCCGAAGCCACCTGAAAGACGATCCTTGAAAGTCTCTGCAGGATGGATCGCTGAAACTAGAAAGCCCAATGCCAATTGAAAAGCAAAAAATGATTTTTTTTTTGTTTTCACATCTTTTCGGCACAATATATGGGGGTACCCTCAACCATATACCACTAGATATAGTGACGTGAATAACTTTAATGACATTCGGGCATTTCATTAATAACCCGAATGGGTTCCCTTGTTTCAGAGAGGGAAAGTTAGTTGTGACGGCCCTGTTTCGGCAAGGAAAACTTGTTCCAACTTATTGGCTTGTTCATCCCAAGTTGTTCACGTTGACAGGAAATGGAAGAAGGGTTGAAGATCTTGCCGTAAATCCTGAAACCCGTCGCATTAAACCGAGCCAAAAAAAGTGTTGAAACAAAAGCGCAACTTTTAGGGGTTCACGGACGTTGTAGAATTAATGGTGATTGCAATCATAGAAAAGTATTCCATGTCCGAATCCGACTCCTTGGCTGAATCTTCCAACGCGAGCAACCAACACGCATGGGACGAAGACGTCGCCTTGATGGCTCGCATTGCGAAAGGTGAGGATGCAGCGATGAGCTTGTTGGTGAATCGATGGAAGGGACCTCTTACCCGCTTCTTCAACAAGAGTCTTCACTCTTTGACGGATGCAGAGGAACTAACGCAAAACACCTTTGTCAAAATATACCGCGCCGCGGATAGGTATAAGCCAATTGCTAAATTCTCAACGTATCTTTTCACTATAGCGCGCCGCGTCTTGTTGGATGAGATCAAACGCAAAGCCCGTCATCCCTTGGATCCTACTGACCCCGTGGAACTTCGAGGCGAAAGCTCTCCAGTTGGCAAAATGCGCCGATCCGAATTGCAGGAAGTACTGGAGCAATGCCTTCAAAACCTACCCGAAAAACAGCGAACGGCCCTTTTGTTGCGAGTCCAACGCGAACTGACCTACGATGACATCGCATCCATCATGAAAGTGAACCAAGGAGCCGTAAAAACTTGGATTCATCGCGCCCGCAGTCACCTTCGCAAGAACCTGAAGCCTCTCCTTTAAACAATGAAAGAAAAAGACAAACTCGATCGACTCATCGATGATCACCTCGAAGACAAGCATACGAAGCCTCGTTCTGATTTCACGGCGACCGTACTTGAACGCATCCAACAGGTTCGCGAAGAGGACGACGTATTTTCCAGTCCCCGACCATGGTGGTGGATTCCTGTTTTCGCCGCAGCCACCATCGCCTTGGCTCTCTACCTGCCCAGAATGAACAAGGAAGAATTGGGTGACAAAACACAGGCTACAATCGCTGGCCCACCGAAAGTAACCGAAAAACCCGATTCCTTCGTTAAGTCAAGGGACGAAATGGAAGATATCTTCGTCATGGAAAAAAGCCTTCAAGATTTCGAAATCCTGCTGGAAGATAATGCCCTCGACATATTAGCCCTTCTCGAAGAATGAAAAAACGATTGCTCATACATTTTCTCGTCCCGATCATCGCGGGGCTGCCAATGATGCTTCAGGCTCAAGAAAACAGCCGAAAGGATGCTCCGAAGCCATCGAAAAGCGACCGACACGACAAGAGAGATCGGCATCAGTTGCATCACCCCAAAGAGCGAGAGCAAGCGTTGCTGCTCAAGCGTCTCCTCGAATTGCCGCCCGAACGCCTTGACGCTCTCCAAGCTACGGTCAACCGCATACGAAACATGTCGCCCGAGGAAAAAAAACGACTGAAGGAACGACTTGAGAATTTCAGCCGTTTGGACGAACAGGAAAAGCATCGAAGGCTGGAAGATTTTCGCGACAATGAACGCAAGAGGTGGGATGATTTCCATCGCCGATACAAAGACCTTCCCAAGGAACAAAGGTACAGGGAGCAGCGACGGATTCATTCACTTCCTCCTCATGAACGCAGGGCTTACTTCGAAAAACTGCGCCGCAACAAGCAGCCCTTGGGGCGTCCGGGGGTTCCTCCCCCGCGGCATCCTCAAAAGCGGGAAGGACCTCCTCGTCCTTCTCCTTCACCGAAGTGACGTACAAAAGCCGCTCTATACCCAATCCTGAAGAACATCCAAGCCTCGAGGAGCTGAATGCCCCTTGATTCTGGCCAGGACCTCTCCCAACAGATAGATCGAACCGGTCACCACCAAGGTATCGCCGGCACTACCAAAGTTCAGCGTTCCCTCGTCTGAAAACAATTCATCCAAGGTGGATCTTACGAGTTCGCCGGAAAAAGTTTTGGGCAAAGCTCCCTCCAATATCTCGAAGGGACACGCCCTCGGTTGGTTCGGTCGAAGTAAAACAATTCCGCGAGCCCATTTCGCAGCGACCGTCATCAAGGGTCTTGCCCGCTCCTCACCGAGAGTTCCAGTCAACACCCAAGGTTTCTTTTCGAGGCACTTGACCAATTTGGCAAGGTTTTCATCCAAAGCGCTCGCTCCCTCCTCATTGTGCGTGGCATCTAGGATCAAAGTTCTGCCGTTTACCTGCATGCGTTGCCAACGACCTTCCCATTCGACTTCTTGCAAGGCTTTGGACACCAGGCTGTCGGTCAAGCCGAACCGCTCCTTCAAGACTAGTGAAGCAACTTGAGCCGAAGCCGCGTTCCAACGCTGAAAGGTTCCCTCAAGATTCGTTTGAGGCAAATCATTGGGAGCTTCGGGAAAAGCGGCCTCGACGTCGAATACCCGCGCTTCTCGTTTGTTGGCCAATGCCTGGATCGTATTTTTTGCCGACTCGGGCATGCATCCGACCACAACTGGAACCTGGTTTTTAATGATACCCGCCTTTTCGGTTGCAATGGAAGGCAAGTCGTTTCCCAACTGAGCAACGTGATCCAGTCCTATGGAGGTGATGATCGAGAGAATCGGAGAAACTACGTTGGACGCATCCAATCGTCCGCCAAGCCCTGTCTCCACAAGCGCAACGTCCACTTTCTCTCGAGCGAAAAGAAGAAAGCCCATGGCAGTCATCATTTCGAAAAAAGAAGGGGCGTCATCAGCATTTCCTTCTCCTAACTCATCAGCCACGGGCTTGAGGAATTCAACGAAGTCTGCAATTTCCCGATTCGACGTCACTTGCCGATCGACCTGTATTCTTTCTCCTAATTGGACAAGGTGAGGCGAGGTCAACATTCCCACCTTCGCTCCCGATTTCCTGAGAATTGATTCCAGCATAGCGCAAGTGGAGCCCTTGCCATTCGTTCCAGCTACGTGAATCACGGGGTACTCGCATTCCGGATTCCCCAAGGCTTGAACGAATGCCTGCATTCGCTCGATGCCGAACTTTGCCCCACGGTTCCGCAGGGAAAAGAGGTATTCAGCTGCGGGAAAGGAGTCCGTCAGGTCACTCGAAGACATGAAATGCAAAGAACCGTCAGGAGTTCGTCAGGCCAAACGAAAACCTATTTGTCGGCAAGCTTCGACTTGGGCTTGGACTTGGACTTTGCCTTGGCTTTCTTCTTGGGCTTCGCCTTGGTCTGGGGCAGCATGAGGTCAAACAAGGTGATCAACCTGTCTCGTAATTCGAATCTTGAAACTATCTGATCGACCAATCCCCGAGAAAGGAGGAATTCGGAGGTCTGAAAGCCTTCGGGTAATTCGCGTTGGGTGGTTTCCTTGATGACGCGGGGCCCGGCAAAACCGATCAATGCTCCGGGCTCAGCCAGAATAACGTCTCCAAGCGACGCAAAGCTTGCCATCACGCCAGCCATGGTCGGATTGGTCAAGACCGAGAAATAGGGAAGCTTGGCTTCGCTCAAGCGAGCCAAGGCAGCGCTTGTCTTAGCCATTTGCATGAGGCTCAGAATACCTTCATACATCCGTGCTCCACCAGATGCGGAGACGACGACTACCGGCGCGTTCCGTTCCACCCCTCGCTCGATTGCCCGGGTGATCTTTTCCCCTACAACCGACCCCATACTGGCACCCAAAAAGCGGAAATCCATAACCGCCAAGCTTACTTCTCGACCATTCATTTGACCCGTCCCCGAAATAACGGCGTCCTCCAATCCGGACTTCACCTTATTTTCCCGAAGCTTACTCTGGTAAGAAGAAACTCCGGTAAAATTGAGGGGATCCCGAGAGGTCAAGGATTGATCCTCTTCCTCGAAGGTTCCTGAATCCAAGAGAGATTGAACGCGCAAAGGAGCGGACAAAGGAAAGTGATACTCGCTGGCGGGCACCACCATAAGGTTCTTCTCCAATTCCTTGTTGTAGACCATTTCGCCGCTTTTCGGGCATTTTGTCCACAACCCCTCGGGGATGTCTCGCTTCTTGACGTTAACAGTCGAGTATTTCGGCTTACCAAAAATCGCCATGATATGAATGTTTGAATTTATCCATGAGCCAACACCGCCACGTCCACGCACGAAACTCCTGCCTCTCGCAATGCGAGAGAACAAGCTTCGAGTGTCGATCCAGTAGTTATGACGTCATCTATGACCACGTATCTTCGGTTCTCTTGCATAACGGCTTCCGGTTTGGGAGCAAAGGCATTTTTGACATTTTTCATGCGACGCTCTCGTGGCAAGTCCGTTTGCGTGGGTGTCGAACGCGTCCGAANCAAAGGATCGGCGAATTCCGCGCCATCGATAATGGAGGCAAGAGCCCGGGCAATTAATTCGGCTTGGTTGTAACCNCGACGACGNCGACGACGCTTATGCAAGGGAACGGAAACCAATACCGCATCTCGAAGAAAATCCTTAAAATGCGAAACCTGATCGAGAAGAACCGATAAATCATTCAAGACACCGGTTATGCCACGATACTTCAAGGCATGTACGAACACTTGCCCCATGCCCGAAAGCAAGAAAGCAGCGCGCCCTTTGTCGAAAGAAGGATTCAAGGCTACGCAATTAGGGCATTCCCGCCCTGAGAGCATTTCACCATAAAAGGGATAGCCGCATTTCTCGCAGCAAGGAAACCGGACCCACTCGAAGCGCCGCCAACAAAGAGAGCAAAAAAAACGACAAGGCTCACCGTCCTCTAAAGCGTCTCCGCAACCAAGACAAGATCGAGGAAAGAAAAGGTCGAGAACATCACCTGAAACCGCACGGAATAGTTCGTTCATCGTCGGAATTTCACCTTTCTGTAAAAAACCTTTTCCAAGCAAAGTCCTTGAGGAGCTGCAGTGACCACTAACGAGGTTCTTTTCTTGGCATCCAAGATTTCCTTTACTTGGTGAACTTCCAATCTGCCTCGACCAACGTCGAACAAAGCGCCACACAAACTGCGTACCATTTTGTACAAGAAACCACTGCCTTCGACCTGAATTTTCAAACGCTTGCCCGTTCGCCGCACATCCAATTGCCAAAGGTTCTTAACGGGGTTTTCATCGCAAGAATCGCCAGAAGAAGCAGAAAACGAGCTGAAGTCACGTTCACCTACCAAGACCGTGGCGGCCATGCGCATGGCGTCCAAATCGAGCCTGTGTACAGGTAGCGACGCCCAGTAACGAAATTCCATTGGAGAAGCCGAGCCTTCGATAGCGCGATACAAGTAACGCTTACCCTTAGCCGAAATCCTGGCATGAAAAGAAGAAGGGCACACACGCGCGTCTAAAACTCTGATATCTTGGGGCAAACGAGTGCACAGGGCTTTACGCAAGGATTCACCCCCATGTTTCCAGGAAGCATCGAAGTGAAAAACCTGCCCCTTCGCATGGACGCCGGCATCCGTACGCCCACTGCCATGAATTCTGGAGGGGTTGCCCAACGTTTCCTCCAAGGCCCCTTCGATCAAATCTTGTATGGCGTTTCCCGAGACTTGGCTTTGCCAGCCTGAGTAGTCGGTTCCATCGTAAGCGCAAACGCACTTCCACCTCCTCGCTTGAGGATTCATTTCAGGCCATGTTCCTCGATTCTAGAAAATCTCTCAAGATGAGGGTGGCAGCCGCTGAATCCAACTCTCCTCGATTCTTGCTCTTTCTGCTCCCGGCAGCGGTCTTGCGGAGATCCTCCTTGGCTTGGTAGGTGGTAAGGCGTTCGTCGATCTTCTCCACGGGCAAGGAGAAACGTCTCTCGAGTTCATCGACAAAGGCATCGACCTCCTTGGCTCGGGAACCCACGGAGCCATCCATATTGAATGGATAACCCACTACGAAAAGAGTTGGTTTTCGGTTTCGCACCACTTCCGTCAAAGCGTCGAAGCAACCGGATTCCTCGACTCCGGGAACTGCCTGCAAGGGCATTGCAATTCCAAGCTCATCGGCAAAGCTGAGCCCCATGCGACGACGGCCGTAATCGATGCCCAAGGCATTGCTCATTGCAGGTCAGGTCCAGTTTGCACCGTCCTCGCGACGGCTGATTTCCTTGGCCAAGCGCTTCACCTCCTGCGCTTGGTCGCGGTGACAAATCAAAGTAGCATCGGCGGTCTCGACCACGATCAAGTCCTTCACCCCCAACAAGGCCGTCAATCGCCCTTCGGGTGAAATCACCAAGTTCCCCTGGGAGTCCAGCGACACCACTTTACCCCGCGTCACGTTACCTGCTTGATCTGCCGGGAAATGCCTTGCCACGGCAGGCCATTCGCCAACGTCGTCCCAGTCGAAATCGGACTCCACCGTAACTACGTTTGGAGCCTTTTCCATGACCGCGTAGTCAATGGAAATCCTTGGAAGATCAGGGTACACCTTGTCCATTCCATCGTCTAAATCATCTTCCAAACGCCAAACGTCTTCCAACTCCTGCAAACCTGCTCTCAAGTCGGGAACGTATTCCTGCAAGGCAGCTAGAATTACGCTGGGCCTCCACACGAACATGCCGGCATTCCAGAAATAGTCACCGGACTCAAGGTATTGGCTGGCAGTATCCAAATCCGGTTTCTCGACGAATCGCTTGACTGCGTAGACGTCCCGACCTTGCAAATCAAAGAGCGATTCACCTCTTTGAACGTAACCATAGCCAGTCGCAGGTTCAGTGGGCAGAACGCCGATAGTGACCAAAATCTCTTCGCGGGCCGCCGCTTCAAAAGCCGTCCGCAGAACGCCACGAAAGCGTTCCGCTTGCTCGATCAGGTGATCAGCTGGCAGGATCGCGAAAACAGCGTCCGCGCTCGCGCGGTTGACCAGTATAGCGGCCAAGCCAACGGCAGCGGCGGTATCGCGACCAACTGGCTCACCGACCACATGGTTGGGAAGCAAGGAAGGACAAGCCTCGAGGGTGGCCTCTCTTTGCTCTAGATTGGTCACGACGAAAATTCGCTCTGGAGGGACGAGCCCTTCCAAGCGCGCCACCGTTTGGGCCAACATCGAAGTATCCCCGACGATTGGCAACAAATGCTTGGGTCGTCGGAGACGACTTTGTGGCCAGAATCTTTCTCCGCGGCCACCGGCCATTATAACAACGTAAGGATCGTCCATGATTTCTTTGAAAATTAAATATGCAAGCAAAGCCCGTTACCACAAGCCAATGGTGGTCGACCGGGTATGAATTCGTCTAGATTCAAGTAAGTCGAGTAGGAATCCAACGTCGCCACCTATGAGTGGGAGCAAGGATCCGTCGACCGATTTGGCATCGTCTATGCGAATCCAGCGAGGTTGTTTACGACGATTGCCGAACAAGTAATAGGAATCGTAACCGCGACCATTCCAAAAAAAGGCTTGGGACGAATCGTCAGGAAGCAAACCGGCAGCCAATCCCGCCTGGGGATTTAATCCTAGGCCGAAGAGAGATTCTCGAGAGGGAAAGCCAGCAGCCATGAAATTCATCCCTTTGACCAAAGGCATGACCATGCGGTTCTCCCTGACCTCCCCAACCAAGAACAAGACGATTCCATTTTGCCCCAAACGATGAACGAAAAAACCTTCGCCGGGAAAAATCGGTCGATCGTCCCAAAACCGTGAGAGGTCTCCCCAGCGTGACCAGCCCATCGTTTGCAGGCCGTCATCCGAAGCAGCAAAGTGGTACGGCGTCAGACGCCCTTCTTCCAAAAACCAAATGCGATCCGCCTTGTCGGGGATGGCCGAAGCATGGAGCGCTCGCTCTCCTGCATACCCGAAAACCTGGCCCAAAGTGAGATGAGGCCGAATCACCACGGCGCGACCAACCAAGTCAGGCAAGGCTCCTCTTCGGGTATTCGCGTCATGATTGACCGCAAGAGAAATTCGATCTGGAAAAGGTTGCTCGCCGGCAACTTCCCATCGCTCTCCTTCGAAAGGCCCTTCCATCACCTCAAGATAAGAACGTTCGTTTCCAAGCAAACGGGCCAGAGGGAGATCGACGCTGGCAAAGGAAACGGAAGTTGCGTCAACGCGCGAAACACGGCCACTGAAAAGACGACTGTTAACGAGAGGCAACCCGGAAGCTCTGGTTCCAGGTTGCAAAAGCAGGGCATGCCCCCCCCACCGAGGACTAGTCGCCACGGAAGCAGGATGATCGATCAAGGTGGCTCGTAATCGAATCAGTCCAAGCTGGCCCGCTTCCACCGGAATGGACACTTCCCTCGAAGCTCCCTTGCCATCGACTGACTCGGGTAATCCTCTCCATGCGCCTTCCTCGAACGCTTCGGCAACGGTGCGAACGTCGGCCGCATTACGGTCAATGGAGTAGCGAAGAGAGAGGCGAAAGTCACCACCATCCCCCAATGCCTCCACTTGAGGGAGGCCACGCCCATTGGAAACCAAGGGATGGGTACCCATCGCGTATTCCAGCAGGTTACCGTAGCCATCACCATCGGGATCTGCGTCCGGTGCAAGCCGCTCCAGTTCGAAATGATTCTTCTCCCATTGCGAAAAACGGATGGCTGGATCGAACAAGGCAAAGTCGATCGCCTCGTGAAACCCCGCGCCTTCCAAGGCGGTTTCCACGACGGTTGGGCCGACTGCTTGCCAATTAGCCCAGTCGATGGCGACCGAATATTCATCCGCCTCCAGCTGCGAAAAACGGTAGCTGCCATCATCCAAAGTCCGTGTCTTCGACACAACGCGTTCATCGCCTGCGCCTCGAACGAGAAAAACCTCGATGCTAGGTATTCCAGCCTCCTTTTCATCTCGGACAAGGTCACGGTCTAAGTCGTTCCAAACCACGCCCTCGAGAATCCCGTTCGAAAAAGGAGCGTCTTGAGGGTCAAGCGGATCGGTCGCAGCAGCCAGCTCCACACCATCGGAAAAACCATCTCCATCGGAGTCGGCCTTGCTGGGGTCGAGATACTGTAAGCGTTCGTGCAAATTAGACAATCCATCCCCGTCTGAATCTGCCTTGGCATCCTCGTGGGTTCCGCCGAAAGCTTTGATTTCCCATGCATCACCCAATCCATCCCGATCGAAATCAATCTCCGAATTGACCTTTACCTTCCAAGAACGACGATCGAGAACCCACGAAGCGCCACGACCACGAGCAGTAGGAGATTCATTGCCGCCGCCGCCGAGCAATACCTCTCCGCCAGATTGACCATGGGAAACCAAGGTTTCCAAGATAGAATCGACCGCCTCGGAAGACAGGCTATTGTAGCGAAGATCAAGATGGGTCAGGCTGCGATTGCGGCTCAAGTCGATCGACGACAAGTCATTGTTCACGAGTCGCAATGCCGCCAACTCGGGATTGCCCGAAAGATCAATGGCCTCCAATTGATTATCCCCTAGATCCAAATCAGTCAGCCAACGGTTACCGGAAAGGTCGACTGCTCGCAGGTCGTTGTAGGAAAGATTGAGATGAAAAAGGGAAAGGAAAGATTGGAACTCGGCTTTGCCCACCAACCCCTTGTTGGACAAATCGATCGAGGTGACGTCGTAAAACCCATCGGGATCCGTAACGTAAAACCGGCGCGGGGCGTCATCCATGAACCCGGTCTCAGGCAGCGCGACCGGAGGAGCCTCCAGAGCAAGGTCCGCAACGCGCCAGGAAGACTTCCCTTTTCGACGGGTGAAGGATTCCGGTTCCCAAACGTAAACGGAGGCCTGCAACCCAAAAGTCCTTGCCACGCCAGGCGTGGGGATAGTCCAACCCCTGGAACGCAAAGTCGCCAAGTCCAGTCTGCCTCCAAAGCTCAAAGCTTGCTTCCACAATGAACTAACGCCAAGAAACCCGCCTCGCTGTCCCCTGCCCTCGACCTCGGCAAGCAACCTCTCGAGACTGCGATTGTCGAAACGATTGTCGAAGAGGAGCAGGCGATTCAACCGAGGCGACCCAGAAAGATCCAAATCACGCAGGCGATTGCCCTGGGCGGACAAATAACACAAATCGGGATACGCCGAAAGATCGAGAGTGGATAATCCGAAACCATCCAAGGTAAGTCGACTGGGCCCACGATGCTCGGATTGCCCCCAAGCCATGGCAGGCGAAGCAACGAGGATTGCGATCAGGCAAGCCCGAAGACAACAACTACTCGTTGAACGAACACTTCTTGCTTCCGTTCCCATGGGTGATTTCAGAATGGAAATCCTATGTTAAACCAATGATCCGCCGCAAGTTAATTGCTCGCTTCCCGGAAAGGACGCTGAAAGACAACCTACCTTCCTAGCTTGCCAACCGTGGAAGCATTCCCATTATAGGCGGGCTTTCCGCGATGAAAAGGACACACAACTGTAACCAACTCCGCAAGCCCGACGCCGGATGCAAGGTTTCCTTGATCGGCTGGATTGACTCCGTGCGCGATCACGGAGGCATCCTCTTTCTCGACCTACGTGACCGCGAGGGGAAAACCCAAGTCGTCTTCGACCCGGGAAACGAGGAACTCGCCGCGCTGGGATCGCGGCTGAAACCGGAAAGCGTCCTCGAAATCTCAGGGGAGTGCAGAGAACGCACGACAGACACCGTGAACGACGATTTACCAACCGGGGCCGTGGAGGTCGCAGCCGAAGAAGCCATCGTTCACAACATGTCGCGCACCCCACCCTTCCCTCTCGATGATTCCGCGGACCGCGTGAACGAGGACTTGCGGCTCAGTTATCGCTACCTCGACTTGAGAAGGCCTTCCGGAATCGCCGCTCTCAAACTTAGGCATCGCGCCAGTCAAGCTACTCGAGAATTCCTTGACCAGAACGAGTTTCTCGAAATCGAGACCCCAATGCTATTCAAGAGTACACCCGAGGGCGCCCGCGAGTTTCTCGTTCCCAGTCGACTCAATCCAGGGCAATTCTACGCCCTTCCTCAATCACCTCAGCAATACAAGCAAATGCTGATGGTAGCCGGAGTCGAGCGATACTACCAACTCGCCCGTTGCTTCCGCGACGAGGATCTCAGGGCGGACAGGCAACCCGAGTTTACGCAAATAGACATCGAGATGTCCTTTATCGACCGCGAAGATATGTACGCCTTGATCGAAGGCCTATTGGCCAAGATCTGGAAAGAAACGTTGGACGAAGAAATACAAACGCCTTTCCTCCGCATGCCTTTCGACGAAGCGATGAATCGCTTTGGTTCCGACAAACCGGACATGCGTTTCGGCCTCGAGATACAAGACTTCACCGAAGTCTTTCGTGAATCCGAATTCAAAGTGTTCGCAGGAGCTGCCCAGGGCGGTGGCGTAGTCAAGGCCTTCAACGCCAAAGGACTTGCCGACGTCACCCAAGGCGAAATGAAACACTTGGAAGAAACCGCCAAAAGCCTCGGAGCCAAGGGACTCGCATTCATAAAGTCCGAGAACGGGGAATGGAAATCTCCCATCCTCAAGTTCCTTTCCGAAGAGGAGCAATCCAACTTGCGTGAAAAGCTACAGGTGGAAGACGGCGACGTCATCTTCTTCGCCGCTGGAGAATGGGAGGCCTCGGCCAATATTTTGGGAAGAATTCGACTCGAAAGCGCAACCTTGTTGGAAAAACGAGGCAAACTCAAGCGAAGCCCTACCGATTGGAAATTCCTGTGGGTAATCGATTTCCCACTCATGACGCAGGGTGAGGAAGATGGACGATACGTAGCATCCCATCACCCCTTCACCTCGCCCGTGCCGGAAGACGTTTCCCTGCTCGATTCCGAACCCAAGAAAGTTCGCGGCCAACACTACGACATCGTGCTAAACGGCGTCGAACTCGGTGGCGGCAGCATCCGCATACATCAACCCGACTTGCAAAAGAAAGTCTTCGAGGACGTGCTCAAGATACCTCCCGACGTCGTGCAATCTCGTTTCGGTTACATGCTGGAAGCTTTTCAATATGGAGCCCCTCCTCACGGTGGGATCGCGCTGGGACTCGACCGACTGGTCGCCATTCTCGCCCAACGTGAAAGCATCCGTGAAGTCATCGCTTTTCCCAAGACGCAAAAGGGACAAGACCTAATGACGCAAAGCCCCGGACCCGTCACCGACCGGCAATTGCGAGACATCCACATACGCTCCGTCTTGCCCGAAGCCGAGGCTTGAGAACCAGAAGTCTCGTTAGCTCGAGACAGTCTCTCGGTCCATTGTGATCGAATGTTCGAATCTTGATCAATCAAGGCTCTACATCGTCGTGCATGAACTCCACCCATGACTATGCAACTACTCCCCTATCCATTGATCCATAGGATCTTGCGTATTTAATACGGTTTTTTCATTTGGTCAAAAAGACTACTGTTCATGATATTCGCCAACATTGGCGCGGTAGATGCAAGTGGGATTCGGTCTAAGACCTTCAGTCAAACAATCACCTAATCAAACAAGACATGAAAACAATCCTAGGATTGATCACCAAAAAGAGCCTCTCATCGGGGAAAATCGGACTTCTCGCGATGGCTCTTTTACTCGTTAACGCCAGTTCTGTCTGGGCCGACCACCATCAACCTCACGATGAAGGTACGCAATTTGCCGATGCGGAAAACACGGCCGGAGAAGACAACCAAACCGGTGATGGCGACGAAGAAAAGAAACTGCCGACAGTCTCGTTCGACAAATCCGAAGAATTTGAAGATTTCAAAGCTCTGCTCGATGGACAGACAGCTGAAAAAGAGTTGGATCTTGATAATAACGAATCAACGCCGCCCGTTAAGGTAAACGTTGATTACAGCCCAGCCTATTCTTTTTTCACGACAAGTATGCTGTGGACGGTGATCGCCGCGGCCTTGGTGTTCATCATGCACCTGGGGTTCGCCACGCTGGAGTCAGGACTCTGTCAGAAAAAGAACGTGGTGAACGTCTTGTTCAAGAACGTCTTCATCATTTGCATCGGCATAGTCACCTATGCAGTAATAGGTTTTAACACGCACTACCCAGGATTTGAAGACGGTGAGGCGTGGCTAAAATTCGGAGGCCCGATCGGTGACCTGAATGCCGATGGTGGCAATACCTTTGGTTATGGAGGGGTAAGTCTGGCAATGACCGGTTTCGGAGATTTTATTTTCCAAGCGATGTTCGCGGCCACCGGAGCCACGATTGCTTCAGGCGCAGTGGCCGAAAGAGTGAAGCTGCCCAGCTTCATGATCTTCGCGGCGCTCTTCGTGGGACTCGCCTATCCCATCGCCGGTTCCTGGCACTGGGGTGGCGGTTACCTTGCCCAACTCGACGTAGCCTTCAAGGACTTCGCCGGATCCACCGTGGTGCACGCTTTCGGAGGCTTCGGTGCATTGGCCTGCGTAATGGTTCTCGGACCACGCAAGGGAAAATACACAAAGAACGGCATCAAACCGATTCCTGCTCACAGTTTCCCTCTGGCGGCCATTGGTGTGTTCCTTCTTTTCTTTGGATGGTTTGGATTCAACGGCGGGTCCGTCTTGTCGGCCGAACCGGGAGCTCTTGGCCTAGTCTTCACCACCACCACCTTGGCCGCTTGCGCCGGAGGGTTGGGCGCCATTGCCACCTCATGGTACGCCTTGAAAAAACCTGATCTCTCGATGGCCTTGAACGGTCTTTTGGCGGGTCTCGTGGGCATCACCGCCAACGCCGACGTTGTTAGCGTGAGTGATTCCCTCTGGATCGGCTTGATCGCTGGAATCATCGTGGTCTACGCAATCACCTTCTTCGACAAGATAAAGATCGACGACCCCGTGGGAGCCATCTCCGTGCACGGCATATGCGGCATCTGGGGCACGATCGCTGTTGCTCTTTTCGGGGAAGGCGACTTCTCCCTTGCAACTCAAATCCAGGGGGCTCTTCTGGTAAGCGCCTTCGCCTTCGTATTCGCCTACGTAGTATTTAGTGCGCTGAAGGCCACGATCGGCGTGCGAGTCAGTGAGGAAGAAGAAGAGCGTGGTCTCGACATATCCGAACACGGGCAAGAAGCCTACACTGGTTGAACCTGCCAGCCTTTAACGAAACAGATAATCTTACGAAGAAAGAAGTAACATGAAATTGATCAAAGCAATTTTGAAACCCTTCAAGCTCGAGGAGGTCAAGGATGCCTTGGCCGAGATAGGCATCGAGGGCATGACCGTCTCCGAAGTCAAAGGTTTCGGAAGGCAAAAAGGCCATACCGAGATTTATCGCGGTAGCGAATACACCGTGGACTTCCTGCCCAAGGTGAAAGTCGAACTGGTGGTCGGAGACGACGTCGTAGACAAAGCGGTCGATACGATCGGGGAAGCCGCCAAGACCGGAAAAATCGGTGACGGCAAGATCTTCGTCCTGCCCGTCGAGGACGCTATTCGAATCCGCACCGCCGAAAAAGGCGACGATGCCCTTTGACCTCTATTTCTCCTGTATCGAATCGATACGGTAGTGGAAAGCTAGGAAGCCGGCCCGAAAGGGTCGGCTTCCTTATGAATGAACTGATCCATCGGTCTGATTAAAATGGAACAAGGGTGGATGAAATTTATGCATACTAACGATGAACACCTTTCAGGGCGCGTAGAATGCTATAACATGGGAAGCTGAAATCCACTAACCTGCAAGTAATTCATGATCATGAAAATACGAAAAGAATACACTAGAAAGATGCCATTGGCATTCGTCTTGGCGGCACTGATTGGGCTGTTCACAGCCTACGGCCTAGCTCAAGAAGAAAAGGGCGACGCGCCCGCTGAAGAAGTGAAGGCAGACGCAACGACGACAAACGATGCCGGCGGTGACGACGCAAAGCCTGCCGACGGTGGCGACGCCGAGCCTGCCGACGGTGGCGACGCTGAGCCTGACGGCGGCGACGAAGAAAATACCGACGGCGGCGGCGACGATGGGGGATGCTGCGATGAAGGTGAATGCTGCGGTGAAGGTGAAGAAAAGGGCGAAAAAGTGCCCGTTCTAAATTCCGGCGATACGGCGTGGATGATCGTGGCTACGGCCCTCGTGTTGTTCATGACCATACCGGGACTCTCGCTCTTCTACGGAGGACTCGGCAGAAAGAAGAACGTACTCTCGATCTTGGTGCAGTGCTTTGCGATTACATGCACAATGACACTTCTCTGGCTAGCCTTTGGCTACAGCTTGGCCGCCACTGGAGATGGCAAGTACTTTGGAACCTTGGACAAGAAATTTTTACAAGGTGTCGGTGTCGGAAGCTTCGCAGATCCTGAACACACAATTCCTGAATCGGTGTTCTTCACCTTCCAAATGACCTTCGCCATCATCACTCCGGCCCTGATCGTGGGAGCTTTCGCCGAACGCATGAAGTTTTCCGCCGTGCTTATTTTCAGCGTGATTTGGTTCATCATTTCCTACGTGCCCGTGTGGCATATGGCTTGGGGAGGTGGCCTATTCGGTGGAGGCGACGATGGCAATTGGCTTATGGGAGCCGGTGAAGAAGTCTGGGATTTCGCGGGCGGTACTGTAGTACACGTAAACGCGGGCATCGCAGGTCTCGTGGCCTGCATCATGGTAGGCAAACGCAAAGGCTTCGGCACCGCAAAGATGACACCGCACAACGTGCCGTTAACCTTGATCGGAGCCGCTATGCTTTGGGTTGGCTGGTTCGGCTTCAACGCAGGCAGTGAATTAGCAGCTAATGGAACCGCCGGCATGGCCCTCCTGGTCACGCAAGTAGCAACGGCAGCAGCAGCAGTCACTTGGATGTTCGTTGAGTGGAACGCCAAAGGCAAACCAACGGCGGTAGGCATCGCCACGGGAGCCGTGGCCGGACTGGTTGCGATCACGCCCGCCTCGGGTACTGCAGGCCCCATGGGAGCCCTGATCATAGGGGTGGCCGCTGGAGCGATCTGCTACTGGGCCGCGACCTCTCTCAAGTCAAAGTACGGATACGACGACAGCCTCGACGTATTCGGAGTACACGGCGTAGGCGGCATAGTGGGAGCCATTCTCACTGGCTTGTGCGCCCACAACATGTTCGGAGGAAGCGAAGGCTTGTTCGACATCAGCGCCCAAATGTGGGTGCAAACAAAATCCGTCTTGCTCACCATTGTCTGGAGCGCGATCGCGACTTGGATTGCGCTGAAGATAGCGGATGCATTGACAGGCGGTATAAGAGCAAACGACGACGACGAGGAACTAGGGCTCGATCTTGCCGATCATGGCGAGGCCGGCTACTCCTCTTGAATCAATCTAACCATTAAAGGAAAGGCTCAACGCCATGAAATTAATCAAAGCGATCGTAAAGCCCTTCAAGCTTGAGGAGGTCAAGAA
Source organism: Opitutia bacterium (assembly GCA_002721705.1). GTDB lineage: Bacteria > Verrucomicrobiota > Verrucomicrobiia > Opitutales > Seribacteraceae > UBA2993. Next base: position 77,248 of record PBLJ01000026.1, on the reverse strand, counting down.
TGCCTTGGCCGAGATAGGTATCGAGGGCATGACCGTCTCCGAGGTAAAAGGCTTCGGCAGGCAAAAAGGGCACACCGAGATTTATCGCGGTAGTGAATATACCGTGGACTTCCTACCGAAATCGATGATCGAGGTAGCGGTCTCGGACGACCTTGCCGACAAGGTGGCCGATAAAATCATCGAGGCAGCCAAGACCGAAAAGATCGGGGATGGCAAGATCTTCGTCCTGCCGGTCGAGGACGCAATTCGCATTCGTACCGGCGAAAAAGGCGACGAAGCTCTCTAAGCCAAGCACTATTCAATCCATCGGAAAAGGGCCGCCTCAACAGGGCGGCCCTTTTTGTCGACAGGTCAAAAGAGATTGCAATCCATGCGGAATGGTATTTGACCCAGTAACCTTTCGAACGGATGTTGACGACAATCATCCCCACCTACGACAAAACAGTTCATGAAACTAATCAAAGCAATCATCAAGCCCTTCAAGCTTGAAGAAGTAAAAGACGCCTTGGCGGATCTTGGCATCGAGGGCATGACCGTCGTTGAAGTCAAGGGATTCGGCAGGCAAAAAGGGCACACCGAAATTTACCGTGGGAGTGAATACACAGTGGACTTCCTCCCAAAGTCGATGATCGAAGTAGCGGTCACGGACGACCTTGCCGACAAGGTGGTCGACAAAATCCTCGAGGCCGCCAAGACCGGTAAGATCGGGGACGGCAAGATCTTCGTGATCCCCGTAGAGCAAGCGATTCGCATTCGCACCGGCGAACACGGCGAGGAAGCCGTCTAGTCAGCAGTAGCCTAGCCCGACTCCTTCGAGCGAAAAACAATTGCTAGATAAGGATGCTCCCTGTTCCGGGTTTAGGCTGAAGGCCAGCCACCCCAGACACTTAGTACGACAACGACTAGAGCGATTAAGGTGTTTCTATTACGAGTGGAGCGAGGAAGATGCGATACGCACCACCTACCATAAAACCAAGCTGCGATTGCGGCTCCCACCAAGCCCAGGAAAGGCCATAAGGAATTCAAGCCTTGCCCTGCGCTCTGGCTCAAGGTCCACAACAACCAAGCCACGGTAGCGTACAAGGGAAATGCCATGAATTGCTTAAAGGTTTCCATCCACGCTCCAGGTTTCGGCAGATAACGAACCAGTTGCGGAAAGAAAGAGAGAAACAAATAGGGGGCGGCCAAGCCCAAGCCCACGAAAGTGAAGACAAGAAGAGTTTGCAAATTCGAATTCAAACTCAAAACCGCCCCGACAGCCACTCCCAGAAAAGGCGCCGTGCAAGGAGTGGCAACCACTACCGCCAATACTCCCGAAAAGAAGGTTCCTTCGAATCCCTTCCTGTTGGATAAACCGGATCCTGCCCCAGTCAGTCTCAACCCGATTTCAAAAACTCCGCTCAAACTCAAGCCAAAGAGCAACAAAAGAATGGCCATGCAATAAACGAAACCTGGTTCCTGCATCTGGAACCCCCACCCCACCTGCTCGCCACCTGCACGCAAGGCAAGAAAAACAGCCGTGAGAGTCCAAAAGGAAAGAAGAACCCCTACCGTAAAAACCACGCCATGCTTCTTCACTTCACTCCCCTGTTCGCCAGCCAGTTTGGTGAAGCTCATGATCTTCAATCCAATGACTGGGAAAACACATGGCATGAGGTTCAAGATCAAACCACCGAGAAAGGCGTATACCAAGATCAATGAAAGTGGACTCCGTTTTTCTTCCGCTTGTTTGTCCAAAACCGATTGAAGAGAATCTTCGTCCACGCCCAAAGCTTCCAGCATGTTGCTTTCAGTCAATACCTCGGACAACACCACGGCTTCCGTCGGACCGGAACTCCCTGCAGGATAAAACACGTTCAGGGGAACGCCCAAACGACCAAATGATTGAAGCGCCTTGAGAATTACAGGGTTCTTGTCCGTCCAATCGGCCTTAAGGGTTTTCACTCCCAGTTCATTCATTTTCCAGAGCACCTTTTCATTGGAATAGATGCGCTTGTTCACTTGGCAGCTGAGGCACCATTTAGCAGTGAAATCGACGTATACAGGCTTGCCTTCGCGCTGGTATTGCAAGACCAGATCAGGGCTCCATTCCTCCCAAATCAGTGGAGCCAAGGCATCCTTGGGCGACGAGCCTGTTGGAACTTCGATTACGGGGGTTTGATTCCGGTCGTCTATGGTTGTCCTCTGAGAGAAGGCTTCGATCTCCTGACCAAAAAGCAGGTCCTCGTTTTTACGCAAACCAATCGCCCAGGCGTTTGCCCCTTCCGGCAAACCACGCGAAGCGAAAAGTACCCCACGGAAACGATCACCCGGTTGGGAAAATTCAGCTCTGGACATACGTAAAACATAGATTTCTTCCTCCATGGAAAACTCCTGTTGCTCGGCCGCCGCAACGAGATCGTCTTGGGAAAAGAAAAAGACACCGTCGAGATTCAGATTGGGATCACCTTCATTTTTCAATCGCAACACAACGTTCTTTTGATCGACCTTTACGGATGCTTGAATCGAATCCGGCAAGGGTTGGGGTAAATGCTCACGCGCTTTTTCGAAATCAGCTTTTTGGTTATCATCCAAAATCGTGGCGTCTCCAGTCTTCAAGGTAAGCAAAAAGCTTTGATCAACTGGAAAACAATTAGTCTCGTTGCAGACCGACCAAGAGGCCTTGGCCTTCAATTCAACCGGTTCACCCACCTGCCAATCCGCTGGTATGGAAACCGTAGTCAACAAGTGGAAAGTTCCTTCGTGAACGTAACTGACAAAGCCCTCGTACTCAAAACGAATGGGCACTGGAAAAAGTAATTCTCCCACCGCCACGCCATCAGGCGCTTCCCATTGAGCTTCAGTGGGCAAGCCAGCATCACCCGCAACCGCCCAACCGAGGTGCCAATGCGGAACCACCTCGAAACGCAAAGCCACCCAAACCTTGTCGCCAGGCTTTGCAACCTTCACCTCGGACACCAACGACGCCTTGGCCAAGCTCGCAGGATCCTCGTCCTGAGCTTTGAGAAAGCACAAGCCTCCAAAGGCAAAAAATACCCCCATCAGGAGCAAACGTCTCATGTCCACAAATTGTGCGAACCATGAAACCATTGTCGATTTCTTTCCCATAAGTTCCATCTATTGAAGTAGCGAGGCTTCGAGCGAACTTTGTTTATCCATTGGCCGCCGACACTTTCCCACTTGCCTTTTCAAACTTATGTTTTAAACACATGTTTGACTACTTTCATGAGCACCGTCGCCATACCTCGAGGAACCGACACGAAGGAACGCTTGCTGCGAGCGGCAGAAGGTATCTTCGGGCGTCATGGCTACGCGGGAACCACCTTGAGGGCAGTCACTGCTGAAGCAGAAGTGAACCTCGCATCGGCCAATTATCATTTCGGCTCCAAGGAGGCGTTGGTGATGGAGATGCTTCGCCAACGAGTCGCTCCGATCAACGAGGAGCGGTTGCGTCTTTTGGACGAGGCAAAGCGAAAAGCCGAGTTCGGCCCCATTCCCTTGGAAGACATCCTGGAAGCGCTTATCATGCCTTTGGGAGGAGCAGCGCGCGGACAGGATGGAACCGACCTGTCCTTTCTGCAATTGGTAGGTCGGTCCTTTTCCGAGCCCGCCGAGTTCATGCGACGAGTGCACGACACCTTTTTTCGCGAACTGGCCGAGGTCTTCATGGGTGAAATTCGCCGATCCTGCCCGCAGGCAACGGAAGCGGATCTTTGGTGGAACCTCCACTTTGCCATCAATGCCATGCTCGGATCCCTTAGCCAATGCCGTCGCGTGGAAGCCATGTCGAACGGGATATGCGAGGCGGCCGACCTGGATGGTATGTTGAATCGACTGGTCGCTTTTCTAGCGAATGGGTTTCAAGCGAACACTCCACCATCAAGAACTGTATGAAACTCCATCTCACGATCTGGGCGATCATGGTGCTCGCGTACTTGATGATTGGTTGCGTACCGAAGGGACAGAATGAGCCAGACGTCGCCGGGAAGTTCCCAGCCAGTTGGAGTAATCGGTTGGATTCCCGCGCAGAGATGAATTCCACGGGTTGGGTGCAAGGCTTGGGAGACGATGTTCTCGCCGATCTCATCAAGGAAGCATGGACGAAAAACCCTAACCTATCGGCGACCTCCCGCAGAGTGGAAATAGCACGCGAAGAATCCATCATGGCCGGTGCAAATCGGCTTCCGGAAGCCGCAATAGGTATAAGTGGATCAAAAACGAAACGAAACCTGATTGGTTTTAATTTCCCAAACTCCTCCTCGTCCTTCACTTCCGAAAGTTACGGTTTGAATCTCAACCTCAGTTGGGAACTGGACCTTTGGGGCAGGTTGCGCGACAGCCGGTTGGCAGCCGCAAACGAGTGGCGGGCTTCCCTCGCCGATTACCACGCCGCCCGACTTTCACTGGCCGGGCAAATCGCCAAGTCTTGGTTCTCCGCAATAGAGGCAGGCCTACAGCAAGCCCTTGCGGAAGAAACGGAAAAGACCTATGCTCGCAATGCTTCCTACGTTGCCAAAAGGTTCGATCGTGGCCTAGCCACCGCGCTCGACCACAACTTGGCCCAAGCTAGCCTCGCTTCCTCCCAAGCAATCGTGGCTCGTTGGAAGCGGCAAGCCGATTTGGCGAATAGAACCTTGCAAACCTTGTTGGGCCGTTACCCGGATGGAAACGCCACAATTCCTTCAAAATTACCGAGCCCCGACAATCCCCCTTTCGTTTCCACTCCCGTACAAACCTTGGAAAACCGACCCGACCTGCTTGCAGCTCGCCTGCGCCTAGACGCCGCCGGTTTGCAAGTTAGCGTAGCGAGAAAAAGCCTGCTGCCCGCCTTATCGCTTTCCGGTGGTCCGGGCAGCCGATCAAGGGAGTTCGAAGACTTGTTGGACAACCAATTCAGGATATGGAACCTCACGGGCAACCTTGCCCAACCCATATTCCAAGGAGGGCGTCTGCGAGCCAACGTTCGTCGTTCGGAAGCAGCCTTGCAAGGCTTGGTGGACAACTACAAGGCAGCCGCCTTACAGGCCTTTCGGGAAGCTGAAACCGCCTTGGCTGCGGAAACCACATTGCAAAAGGAAGAAGCCGATTTACTGAAGGCGACCCAAGCTGCCAAAACGGCGGCGGCCTTGAGTTGGGAACGTTATCAACGGGGGCTCGAGAGTATCTTCACAACCTTGGAATCCAGTCGACGAGCCTTCGAGGCGGAGAGCCGTTCATTGTCTCTGCAACGGGACCGCTTGTTGAATCGGGTCGATCTTCACCTTGCGCTCGGTGAGGACGCTCTATCCAAGGAAAACCTGAAAGAGGAAAAACAAAAATGAGATTTGTCCTTCCCGTTCTCGTGCTCGGAGCCTGTGGCGCTGTCGCATGGTATCTCGTAAACAACCAAGTAGAAGCCGAGAAACGAAAATCAAAGCCTCCCGTCATCGCCATTGAGGTAATGGATGCCGCCTTGGAAACCAAACGATTGTTCGTGGATGCCTATGGTTCCGTTCGCCCTCGCACCGTAACGACCCTGATAACGCAAGCAGCCGGTAGAATTGAGGGCGTTGCGCCTTTCGGCTCCAGGGAGGCGAACCGTACGGGACCGGTCCCCTCTTTTCGTCCAGGTGGCTTTTTCGATAAAGGCGACCTGCTGGTTAAAATCGAAGATCTACATCATATAGCGGCGGTAGCCGAGGCGGAAGCCGCATTTAGCCGAGCTGAACTGCAACTTAAGCAAGAACAAGCTTTGGCCGATCAAGCCAAAGAGGAATGGGAACTGGATCGTGATTGGGCAAACGCTCCCGAACTGGTCAAGAGGATCCCGCAAATTAACAAAGCGGAAGCGGAGGCCAATGCGGCCAAGTCAAGATTGGCTCAAGCTCTGCAAACCTTGGAACGCACTGAAGTAAGGGCTCCTTATCGAGGTCGTTTATTGGAAACAATGGCCGACGTGGGACAGCAAGTGGGCGGCGGATCCTCCCCTATCCTGGCGACGGCTTATTCACTGGATTCCGCCGAAATCCTTCTGTCCTTAAGCAAAAGATCCCTGGATCTGCTTGCATTCAATGAAACAAAGGCCCAAGGGAATTCTCGCATCGAAGTTATTGTCATGGAGGAAGGAAACTCGAGCTACACAGGGTATCTCGACAGGGCGGAGGGCACGATAGATCCACGAACGCAACTGATCCGAGTGGTGGCTCGAGTCGATGGCGCCTTGGCCAATCCCTTCGAGAACGAAGGCGTGGACTTGCAAGGCCCGCTCATGCCGGGCCAATTCGTAGAGGTCCGGCTACTCGGGCCCGAGGTCAGCGTCTTCCCGATCCCTTCATCCGCCTTGCGCAACAGGAACGCTGTCTTGGTACTTGATGAGAACAACAGGTTGTTTCGCAGGGAAGTGAGCATTGCACGATGGGATGGAGAAATCGCATGGGTAAAGGAAGGTTTGAGAGAGGGAGAAAAAGTGTGCCTTACTCCAATCGGAATATTTGCTGCCGGCATGGAAGCCCAACCGGTCAGCAATAGAAAATGATTGCTTGGTTCGTCAGGAACGGGGTAGCCGCCAATATATTGATGGGGGTCATCCTGGTGGCGGGATTCGCCTCCATCAAGGGAATCAAAATGGAATTGTTTCCCGACTTCGACCTAGACGTGATCACGGTGTCGGTTCCCTACCCCGGGGCAGCTCCGCTCGAAGTGGAAGAAGCGGTATGCCAACCTATCGAGGAAAAGATTTGGGACTTGGCGGGAATCAAGGAACTCCATTCCTATGCGAGAGAAAACGTCGGCGTGGTATCCGTCGAAGTTGCTCGAGGGTTCAAGGTTTCTCGACTGGTCGACGAAATCAAAGCCCGTGTGGACACCATCGAAACCTTTCCAGAACAAGCCGAAAAGCCAATCGTAGAGGAACTGGTTCCCAAACGATTGGTCCTGGCCTTGGCCATTTATGGTGAAACGGATGAAAAGACTTTGCGAGCGTTGGCGGAAAAAACCAGACAGGATCTGACTGCTTTGCCAGGGATCACCCAAGTCGAGATTTCGGGGGTGAGAAAACCGGAAATTTCGATCGAGATCCCGGAAAAGAACCTGCGAGCTCATGGCTTGAGTTTCGACGAAGTCGCCCGAACCATTAGGGCAAACTCCATGGACATGGCGGGCGGAGTCGTGAAATCCGCATCCGGCGAAACGTTGTTAAGGCTAAAGGGCAAGGCTGGCACTGGGGAAGATTTTGAAAAAATCGAACTTCTCTCAGGAGTAAATGGAGGGAAGGTAATGCTTGGCGACGTCGCTAAAGTCATCGACGGTTTCGAGGACACGACGCTTTACACACAATACCAAGGGAAACCCGCAATCACTCTCAGGGTGTTTCGAGTAGGCAAGCAAAGTCCGCTGGATATATCAGAGAAAGTTTCTCAATTCGTGAAGGATCAGGAAAAAAACTTGCCGGAGGGATTGGGCATGGCCATTTGGCAAGACCGGTCGTTTTATTTGAAAGGTCGCTTGCAGATGATGGTCGAGAACGCGGCTCTCGGATTATTACTCGTTTTCCTCGTACTTTCCCTGTTCCTTCGTCCCTCATTGGCGATATGGGTGGCCTTGGGCATACCCATATCCTTTTGCGGAGCCTTTGCGGTCATGGGCATGATGGGAACCTCGATCAACCTGGTCTCTCTTTTCGCCTTTATCGTGGTACTGGGCATCTTGGTGGACGACGCCATCATCGTAGGTGAAAGCGTCTATACGAAAGGACGAGCAGGATTGTCGGCTCGCAAAGCAGCAATCCAGGGAACTCATTTAGTCGCCGTGCCGGTTACTTTCGCCGTGATCACAAGCATGGTAGCCTTCATACCCATGCTCTTTTTACCGGGGTGGGCGGGAAAATTAACTCGAGACATACCCTTGGTGGTCATTCCTGCCCTTCTTTTCTCCTTGATCGAATCGAAGTTCATCCTGCCTTACCACTTGTCGCTGTGCAAATTTGCAAACGACAAAAAAACCAGTTACCTCTTGCGAATACAGGACAAGGTCGCTCGATCGCTGGAAACTTTCATCGAAAAGGTATATCAACCCTTTCTCAAAGTTTGCCTGAGAAGAAGATATCTCACCTTATCCGCATTCACGGGAGTATTGGTCGTTACGGTTGGCTTGATTTGGGGTGGGCACTTGCCTTCCATAAGAGGTTTTCCACCTGTCCCGTCGGATTATATCTCGGTTAAACTGGTGATGCAGGAAGGCACGCCTGCAGAAGAAACGGAACGCATTCTGCGAAAAATAGAAATTGCCCGGCAGGAAGTAGTCGCGGACCTGGTGGCGAAAGGAGAGCCAAACCCATTCAAGGACGTAATGATCACCATGGGAGGCAACCCATTTGCCGGAGGACCGAGAAGTGGCGGCAGTACGCGGACGGGAGCGAATCTAGGTGAAATCTCGGGAGAGTTGGTGAAATCCGAAACGAGATCAAGGTCCGCCCCTGAAATATCGGCGCTTTGGCGAAAAAAGCTAGGACCAATGCCAGGAGTAAAGGAACTTAATTTTCAAGACGTAGCGGCAGGTGGCAGCAGAGTGGCGATTGACCTCGAAATCTCCGGGGACGATTTGAAGAAAATGGCCGCCGCCGCCGAAATAGTAAAAGAGGAAATGAGAAATTTCGATGGCCTCTTCGGTATTACGGATAGTTTCGCAGGCGGTAAAAGGGAATTACAGATGAGCCTCAAGCCGGTTGCTCCTTCCCTCAAGGTAACGGAAGCGGAACTGGGTCGTCAGGTCAGGCAGGCCTTTTACGGGGAGGAGATCCAGCGTTTGCAACGCAACAGAAATGAGATCCGGGTCATGCTGCGCTATCCCGAAGAGAGGCGAAAGAGCATCGGTTCGCTGGAAGAAATGCGTTTTCGAACCATGGATCGCGCAGAGGTGCCTTTCCACGAAGCTGCCGAAGCTTATTATGAACAAGGATATCCCACGATCAGACGTTCGGGGAGAATGCGAACCGTGAACGTGCAAAGCTCGGCTAACAAGCTCGTCGCCAAGGTTACCGAAATCGAGGAAAAACTGGAAAAGGAATTGTTGCCTGAACTCAAAAAGGAATTTCCGGACCTTCGCTTTACTTTTGTGGGCGATCGAAGGGAATCCGATGAATCCGATTCCGCCCTGAGCCAAGCCTTTATGATTACGCTTTTCGTGATCTTCGGACTGCTTGCCATTCCCTTCCGTTCATACCTCCAACCTTTCCTAGTCATGTCTGCCATTCCCTTCGGACTAGTAGGGGCAGCATTGGGGCATTGGTGTTTCGACCTCCCCTTGAGTCGTCTCTCCCTCTTCGGATTGATTGCACTTACTGGAGTCGTGATTAACGACAGCTTGGTGCTGGTACACTATATCAACAGGGAAAGAGGCCAATTGAACGTAATGGATGCTGCGCGAATAGCGGGAGCCGCACGCTTTCGCCCAATCATACTGACCTCCTTAACTACTTTCGTGGGGCTGTTACCGATCCTTTTCGAGAGAAGCCTACAGGCTCAATTCTTGAAGCCCATGGCGATATCGATCGGTTTCGGCGTACTTTTCGCAACACTGATCACGCTCTTGTTAATTCCAGTTCTTTACTTGGTCCTCGAGGATTGCCGAAATTGTTTTCGGAGTTTGTTCCGTTTTTTGAAAAAGGGATGAAGAGAGCGCGAGATTGCCTCTCGCAATCCGCATCAACTAATTATCCTGAAACTTGCCGGCGAATAGATTGCGAAGTTCTTCGAACAATTCATCGGCTTGAGGAGAATCCGTATAGACCGTCAGCTTCGAGCCTGCTCCTGCAGCCAACATCATGATTCCCATGATACTCTTGCCATTTACTCGTTCCCCATCTTTTTCGACCCAAATTTCACCTTCATACTTGTTCGTGATGCGCACGACCATGGCTGCAGGCCTTGCGTGCACGCCCATTTCATTGGCCACCACCAAATCCTCGCTGCGAATACTATCTTCGTCGGTTTGCTTTGTATCACCCATAATGAAAAACCTAATCTAATCGGTTTGACCTTACTGAAAAGAAAATTTTACGCCCCCCATCCAAACCATCTCCAACCGAGATTCAGGCAACCACACGTGCAAACTGCGGCCAAAACGTCGTCCAGTACCACGCCCCAACCGTTTGAAAGACGCTGACTGGCTCGAATCCCCAAAGGTTTGCATACGTCGAAAAATCGAAACAAGACAAAACCGGCAGCGAGCCATGCCAGCAGGGGAGCCGCTTCCATCGATGAAATTCGGGAGGGCATCAAAGTCCCCATGAAACACAAGGGGATGACTGAAAACTCATCGAGGACTATCTCGGAGGGGTCTTCCCTTCCCAGGCTTTTCTCCGCTGCATGACAAATAGGAACTGCAAGGAGAGGCAATGCGAGGCATGTCATCCAATAAACGTAATCGAGTAAAATCTTTGCATCACATAGGAAAAAATAAGCCGCGAAACCGACTAAGGTACCCGCCGTGCCGGGGGCAATCGGGCACTTTCCGACAGGCCCCAAAGTAGCCAGTGCAGTGATCAAGGAGCAACCTCTCCGTAGCCCTTGAGTCATTTCACATCCTCTCCGAAAAACAAATTGCCGTGTCGCCACAAATACCCAATCCCCGAGGTGACGGTCAAAATAGTTGCAGCTACCAAGGAAAAGGCCGCCCCGATGGAAATCCACTCCATTAAGTATGTAATTTGCGGTTGATATTGGGTCAGAACGTTCGGAAAAAAGAAATTCAAGTCATGATCCAAGGCCTGCTCGGAAAGAAACAAGAAAAGGCAAAGCAGTTGAAGAACCGTCTTGATCTTGCCGGCGCGTTCGGCGGCTAGAATAACTCCTTGAGCCGCGGCCGCGAGACGCAATCCGGTAATGAGAAATTCCCGAGACAGGATGAGAAGTACGGGAAACAAGGCCCATTCCACCAACTCTTTCCCTTCATCCAGGGCAAGCAAGCTCACGAACATCCCCAGGACGAAAATTTTATCACTAAGAGCATCCATGAATTTACCAAAATCCGAGGTCTGTCCCAAACGACGGGCAAGCCATCCGTCCAACCAATCGGTCAAAGCAGCGAAGAGAAAAAGGAACAAAGCCACTGTATGCGCTCCTGAGAAAGGGGCGAAAGCCATCAACGCGACCACCAACAACATGAGTGGGATTCGAGAAAGAGTAATGAGATTGGGAAGATTCATGATAGAAGAAGTCAGCTAGGCAAATTCATGCTGGAAAGCGGATTCACGAGACATGACCTTTTTAACAAAGGACCGATGATGATGGACGTTGTAGGATTTTTCGATATTTTGTTTTTCTTTTATGAACATCGCCTTGTACCCCGGCAGCTTCGACCCAATAACGAACGGACATTTGGATATTTTGCAACGTGCCCGCAAGTTATTTGACCAAGTCATAGTCGCGGTTGCGGAAAACGCGGAAAAAGACCCCACATTCTCGTTGGAGGAAAGAAAGCGGTTGGTCGAGGAAAACGTGACTCATTTCGACAACGTCTCGGTGGAATCCTTCAATTGCCTGCTTGTCGACCATGCCCAGAAAAAAAATGCCGTTGCCTTGGTGCGAGGTTTGCGAGCCGTGTCCGATTTCGAATATGAGTTTCAAATGGCGCAAATGAACAGGCACCTAGACCCGAAAATCGAAACCGTTTTCCTGATGCCTAACGAAAAATACTTTTTCACGAGTTCTCATTTACTCAAGCTCGTCAATCGATACGGTGGCGAGATAGACGAATTGATCCCGGCCAATGCCCTTCATGCGCTGCGGTCTCGATTTGCAAAAAAGTCGGTGTCGGAAGGCTGATCGCTCCACCTGCCAAAACCCGACAAAGAGATGACGAAAAAAGAGCACAAGGGAGTATTTGGTATTATTTTCCTTACCATTTTCCTGGATATGGTGGGATTTTCGGTGATCTTTCCGCTTTTTCCGGAAATGATGGACCACTATCTGTCCGACAGCAAAGATGGCATCGCAAGTTCGTTAAATAGTTTCCTGGAGAACTTCGCCGATTCAGAAGAGCCGGGAGAGGAAAATGAAAGCAAAGGCATTTTTCGCCGTGAAACGGTGATTTTCGGAGGAATACTGGGTTCTCTGTTCGCAATCCTGCAATTCATCTGCGCCCCGATCTGGGGCAGACTTTCTGATCGTATCGGCCGAAAAAAAGTGCTGTTCGTGACAGTGGGATTAACTTCCGCCGGCTATCTCCTGTGGGCTTTTGCAAGCCATTTCTGGATACTTCTTCTTTCAAGAGTGGTAGGAGGTCTAGCCAGTGGCAACTTGTCCGTTGCTACCGCTGCAATCGCCGACATCACGCCTCGAAACAAGCGTGCCAAAGGCATGGCTGTGGTGGGGGTGGCCTTTGGATTGGGCTTTATCATGGGGCCAGCCATTGGAGGCTTCTGTTCCTTGTACGATCTCACGAAGGTATCTGCACTTGCCAACCTTGGTTTAAACCCCTTCTCCTTGGCCGCCTTCGCGAGTTTCGCCCTTGCTCTGCTTAATTGGGGATTGGTTATTTTCGTCTTTCGAGAAACCTTGGCTCCCGAGAAAAGGTCCAAGAATAATGATCGACCGTCCATATTTGAACTTGGAAAAATCGAGCATCCGGCAATCAGGCGAACCTGCCTGTCTTACTTTTGGTACATGATTTCGTTCAGCGGAATGGAATTCACACTAACTTTTCTAGCCGTCGACCGCTTTAGATTCGAACCTCACGAAATCGCTTGGATGTTCGTGTTCATAGGCCTTACGCTGATTTTCGTGCAAGGCTTGGCTGTGCGAAGATTGGTCAATCCAGTCGGAGAAAGAAATCTGGCGATGATTGGAATAGTATTGGGAACAATCGCCTTTTTCATACTTTCTCAGGCAGGGTTGAACAACCAAGGGGGAGAGGAGTGGAAATTCTCAAACATCCCTCTCTTTTACGCAGGTCTCCTGCTGATGTCGGCGGGTGTCGCCTTGATCAGTCCCTGCTTAACGGCGATGACTTCTCTTTTTTCAACGGAAAACAAGCAAGGGCTTCATCTGGGTGTTTTTCGTTCAGCTGGGTCGTTGGCGAGAGCAACGGGGCCCATTCTTGCCGCAGTAATCTATTTTCAGTTCGGTTCTGCCACTGCATACCTTGCAGGAGCCTGCTTGTTGGCGCTGCCTTTGATCTTTCTAGCCAAAGTGCCACAACCGGATAAATCTTAGGACCGGACTAGATTTTCAACTTTGAACTCGCAAAAGCATAATAACTTGATTCTATTTCAACAGCCTTTCACACCTTGCAAATCCATCCTTTTTTTCTTTTCTGATGAAGAACGAGGTAATTGACTCGTTGATTGATAATAATCCGAAGCTCGCGGACGATCGCGCAGCTCTTGAAGCCATGCAGCCATCCGCATACTGCATCCATCGCAGTTGGGGCTTCGGGCAAATTCAAAGTTACGACGTGGGTCAGGGGAAACTGATCATCGACTTTGAAGAGGGAGACATGAAAGGACATGCCATGGATCCCGTGTTCTGCATAGACAAGCTGGAAGTTCTCGGTCCCGACCACGTGTTGTCGAAAAGTCGGACAAACAGTGAAGAAATCGCGACCATGGCGAAGAAAGACCAAGTCGGTCTGGTAATCGAAATCCTATCCTCCTGCAATGATTGTTGCGCCTCGACTCGAGAGATTGAACGGATTTTGCAATACTTGCTGACGCCGGTGAAAGCAAAAAAATGGTGGACGAACGTAAAGAAGCAATTGGTCAAAGATCCTCGAATTGCCGCGCCAAATAAAAAAAGCGACGTTTATGTCCTGCGTGACGAACCCAAGAAACCGGAAGAGGAAATTCTGGAGGAATTCTCGGAGGCCCAAACATCCAAGGAAAAAATCCTGCTTGCGGAAAAACTGCTCGAACTTTCATCCGACAAGTTGGAACTGAAGAAGGACTTACCGATCGTCCTTTCCTCCTTAACACAGGCGATTGAGGAAGCCAAGCGCCTTACTTTGGCCGACCGACTGTACGGAGTATGGATTCGCAATAATTTGGCTCGGGACGTCGAAGAGGACGTCGATAAACTCGAACCGACTTCGGCTTCCGTGCTGGAAGAAGTGGAAGACTTCGCTGAATTGGCCGATGAATTGCCAGTCAAGTTTCAAACCCGGTTCCTCGACCTTCTCGAAAGAGTGTATCCGGAAGACTGGAAAGAGAAAATCATCGCTATCTTTCGTAAAAGCAATGGTAAGATTACCGCTGAATGCGCCCATTTCCTAGTGGACCGTGAACTTTCGGAACTACTCTTGGATTCGCTGAAAAGTTGGTTGAACGAACAAAAGATCCAGGCTTCGGTTTTACTGTGGCTGATCAAGAACCGAACAACGCGAAAATTCGAAGCCCTTTTAAAACCATTGGTAGCACCGCAATTGTTAAACCCCATTTTTTCGGCGATAGATCACGAAGCTTTGCACAACCTAGGCACGCGACGAATTCCATTGGCCGAGATTCTCCTTGATGATGAATCCCTTATGCCTGACCTGCTTGCCGACGCTGATCTCGAAACAGCCAAGGATCTTGCGCAGACACTTATTCTTAATCAAGGCTTCGAGGACCTTAACAAGAAATCCCTCCTTGCTAGATTCATTAAAGTCTTCCCTGAAATTCAAAGCTTGTTGAAAACCGATGACTCGGATGATCAACCTGAAGACGAAACTTTCTTCGTATCCGAGGAAAGCTTTGAACAGTTCAAGCAAGAACTGGGGGTACTGATTTCCGAGAAAATCCCCGCCAATTCGGAGGCCATCGGAAAGGCCTTGGAACTGGGTGACCTTCGTGAAAACGCCGAATATCAAATGGCCAAAGATGAACAAAAGCTTCTATTGGCCAGGCGCACGGAAATGGAACAAAGCCTAGCCAAAGCCAAGGTGACTGACTTTTCAGATGCTCAAACTGATCACGTGGGCATTGGCTCTCGAGTTGAACTTTTCGACGAGTCCGCTGGGCAAACCATGAGTTACGTCATCTTGGGTGCTTGGGATGGAGATCCTGAACGCAACGTTCTCTCCTACAAAACCCCTCTGGCTCAAAGCTTGTTGCAAAAAAAAGTGGATGACGTCGTTGAAACCGAAGTCGATGGAGAAAAGCGCTCATGGAAAATCATGAAGCTTTCTCGCTGGGTCGAAAAAGCTTAAGGCATTTCGATGATTGAGTGGTTCGGAACAAAACTGGAACCACCCCCCTTTGACTGAAAAGCCGCTATGCCGGAACCTTGGGATATACTCAAGACGCTAGCGGACTCTACTCGTCTGCGTATCATCAACCTTCTGGAACAGGATGAATTTTCCGTTGCGGAAATGCAGGAGATTTTGGTCATGGGGCAATCGCGAATTTCCACCCATCTATCCACCCTGCGCAAAGGCACCCTTGTCCTCGTTCGCAAGGAAGGCAAAAAAACCTATTACCGGCGCAACGTAGGTTCGGAGGATCAGGAACGATTGGTCAAAGCAGCACTCGCCACCCTCGTCAACAGACCCGAGACCAAGAAAGACTTGATTGGCTTAAAACGAGTTCTGGACAAACGCAAACGAGCCACGGAACGTTATTTCAACGCGGTGGCTGGTCGCTTGGGAAAGAATTACTGCCCGGGAAGGTCCTGGGAAGCCCTCGGCCACCTCTTGCTTAAACTCGCGCCTCCGATTGTCATCGCCGACTTGGGAGCGGGAGAAGGCATGGTTGCCCAATTGCTGGCGCCTCGCGCCAAGAAAGTGTTTTGCATAGACAACTCGAAAAGAATGGTGGAAGTAGGGAAAAAACTGGCAAAGAAAAACGGCCTGTCCAATTTGACCTACAAATACGGAGACATCGGAAAGGTTCCCTTGCCCAACAACAGTGTGGACTTGGCGTTAATGTGCCAATCGTTGCACCATGCTCAACGTCCCGAGGAAGCCATGGGCGAAGCTTATAGAATCCTGAAGCCAAAGGGCAATCTCCTCGTTTTGGACTTGAAGGAACATGGTTTCGAAAAGGCTCGTGAATTGTATGCTGATCGCTGGCTTGGTTTCTCCGAAAATGATCTATATCGCATAATCCGTGATGCCGGATTCAAGGCAATCTCCGTGAACGTGGTTTCCAGAGAAGTAAAGGAGCCTGGTTTCGAAACGCTGCTGGCTGCGGCGGAAAAAGCCTAGTCTAGTCAGTCTTGGCCAGACAACCTGGCAACCGAAAAGTCCTTCAGGCATTGCAGAATCTCCTGACTGCGCCAACAGTTCAAAATCTCTTCCACCAAGGTTGCCGACTCCTTGAAAGTTATCTGGTTGAAAACGTACTTGAGTTCAGGAATCAAAGGCGGAGCAACACTAAGTTCATCGACTCCCATGCCTAGCAGAACAGGAAGGAAATTAGGGTCCGCAGCGATCTCTCCACAGACGCCTACGGGAATTCCCTTTTCCTTGCCTACGTCAAAAATGCGCCGCATGGCACGCAGCACAGCGGGGTGACAAGGTTCGTACAGATAGGCAACGTCGTTGTTTATCCTGTCTACCGCCAACATATATTGAACTAAATCATTGGTTCCGATGCTGAAGAAAGAACAATGTTCAGCAAACAACTCGCAAATCGAGGCAGCGCTGGGGGTCTCTATCATGACACCCACTTCCAAATCGTGATCATATTGGGCATCTTCCTTATCAAGCTCAGCCTTACAATCGGCCAAAATCTCATTTGCTCGCAATAATTCACCAAGTCCGGTGATCATGGGATACAGCAGACGCACCTTGCCAAAATTGCTGGCGCGAAGAATCGCCTTCAATTGTGACCGGAAAATTTCTTCGTTGCGAAGGCAGTAACGGATAGCTCGCAAACCCATGAATGGATTCTCTTCTCGAGTCTTCGCAGCCGTTGGCAAAACTTTGTCGCCCCCGATGTCCAAGGTTCGGATAGTAATGGGGCGAGATCCCATTGCTTCAACAATCTTACGGTATTCTTCGAATTGCTCCTTTTCACACGGGAAAGCGTTTTTCTTCAGAAAAACAGCCTCCGACCGGAAAAGACCCACACCTTCGGCTCCTGCCTGAATGGCCTTCTCGATCTCTTCCACGCTTTCTACGTTGGCATAGACCTGAACAGTCTTGCCATCGGGAGTGACCGCAGGGCGGTGGGGCAATGCTTCAAGACTCTCGGCAAACTCCTCCCGACGTTTCTTGATCTTACCGAATCGGTAGAGCGTTGCCTCGGAGGGGTTGGCTATGGCAGTGCCATCATATCCATCCAAGAGCAGTTCATCCCCATCCTCCAACTCATCGCTGAAGCTACCCAAGCCAACCACCGCAGGAATGCCATTCGCTCTCGCCATGATAACGGCGTGGCTGGTACGACCTCCGAAATCCGTTGCGATGCCAAGCACTTTATCAGCATCCAAAGCGGCTGCATCCGAAGGAGTGAGTTCATCGGAAACCAAAATTCGAGCTTCTTCAAAGAAGGCGGTTCCAGAACCAGTCAAACCAAGCAAATTACGAAGCATTCGTCTAGTGACGTCTTGGATATCCGTAGCTCGGTCCTTCAGATATTCATCCTCGAGATTGGAGAAGATTTCCAAATACCTCACGGAAACACGATGAAGACAAAGCTCCACGTTGTCTCCGGATGTCCTGACTTCCGAAACGATGTCGTCGATGAACGCCTGATCCTCGAGGACTAGGATATGGGCATCGAAAATTCGCGCTTCTTCAGAACCTAAATTCTCCGCCACTTCGTTACGTATCTCGCCGATCTGCTCACGAGTAACCAACAAAGATTCTTCGAATCGTTGAAGCTCATCATCCACTGCATCATCGGAAACCGAATATTTCGGAATTTTCAATTCCCCATGAGAGAACTTGAACACACGACCATGAGCTACCCCGGCGGAAGCCGGAATGCCCTGAAAAAGTACCTCTTGGGCGAGATTCTTGCCTTGTTCAGTCATGGGGTCAGAAGAAGCAATGGGAAGTCAGATTCAAGCACATGGTGACATCGAACGCGAAAGAAAACGAGTTCCTAAAGTAGTTTCGCAAGAGTAAACCCTGCTTCTGCCCCCCAAGCGGAACGAACAAGGGATTCTACTGTCAGGAAAGAAGATTCATCTTCCGCGAAGGCAAAACAGGATGAACCGCTGCCACTGACGGAACAACTTACTCCATCGAGTTTTCGCAAGGCATTCAACAGTGTCACTATAGTAGGATATTTCAAACCCAGCACAGGCTCGAAGTCATTTTGGAAAGGGCCATCCAACGATCCCCTCGCTGTCAACAATTCTCGTAAATTCTCCTCCGATCGGGATATTGAAGAAAATCCATTCACACTTTCATCAAAGCAAGAGAAAGCCCAAGGTGTGGAGATAGGAAAGATAGGCCAAAACAAAGCTATCTTTCGCCCCTTGTAGAACTGACAAACCGATGGCGACACCTGTTCGACGACATCTCCTCGCCCTCTGATCACACAAGAAGCCTGATGCAGAAAGGCAGGGCAGTCGGACCCAATACGGGAAACTAAAATTGCGAGCTCGTCTCCGGTCAAAGGAAACCCAAGCAAACGGTTTGCGGCGAGGATGACCTTTGTTGCGTTGGAACTACCGCCGCCTAATCCTCCACCAACGGGAATACGCTTGCGCAAGTGAACTCGCCATCCAGTTTGAATACCTGTTGTTTCCTGAAAAAGCAAAAGGGCCCGCACTATAACGTTACGTTCATCCGTTGGAATGAGCGAACAGTCGCAAGTCAGGACAATCTTACCGTCTTCCGTTCTGGCTAATTCGAGTTGATCTCCAAAATCAACCGGAGCCACCCATGAAATCAAGTTGTGATAACCATCGTTTCGCCGACCTGTTACGGCAAGAAACAGATTGATCTTGGCAGGAGAAAAAATGGTTTCTTTATCCATTGAAAAAGACGACCGAGGCATTCAAGAACAGAAGAAAAGGAGCTGTTTGGCAAACCATTGAAAACGTCATTGATAAATGTGTTGCAAACCTTTCCCCGAAAAAGGTTCGCCTCAAGGAGGGCATACCTCAAAATCCGTTGCCAATGAATACCGACCAAAGAAAAACGGAAATCATCCTAGCTCTCGACGTCGAAAGTCGTCTCAAGGCAAAGGACATCCTCTCCGACGTGGGGGAGGACTTGCGATGGATCAAAATCGGATTGCAAACTTATTTGCGTGATGGGCCAGATTTTATTCGGGAGCTAGCCGATGGCGGTTATAAAGTCTTTCTCGACCTCAAGCTTCACGACATTCCAAACACAGTGGCCAAAGCCATCGAGAGCTTGGCGGGCATGCCGATTGGAATGCTTACTATGCATTCATGCGCCGGCTCTGAATGCATACGAGCGGCAGTCGCGGCAGCAGGCGAACACTTACCTCAAACCAAACTACTCGGGGTAACGGTACTGACCTCTCTGGATGATGCTGCGCTGAAAGAAATTGGGATCGCGGATTCGGCGGAGACTCAAGTGCAGAGACTCGCCGGCATGGCCACTCTTTCGGGTGTGGATGGCATAGTGTGTTCCCCTTTGGAACTCGAACCGCTACGCCGTATTCTTCCGGCAGAAATCTCGTTAGTGACACCAGGCATCAGACCATCCAATGCCGCGCAAGATGAACAAAAGCGAGTCATGTCACCTGCCGCAGCCGCTCAATTGGGAGCCAATTTCTTAGTCATTGGCCGACCTATCTTATCATCGCCTGATTCCCGCAAAGCATTCCAGTCAATTCTAATGGAACTGTCCGAGGAAGCCTCATGACAGGTGTTGTTCTATTAGCTGGAGGACAAAGCTCCAGAATGGGATCCGAAGTAAAGGACAAGATATTGGCTCGAGTTGGCGACTGTTCGGTATTTGCTTGTTCAGCCGATGCTTTCGCTTCCAGCGGCATTGCCGAAGTAGTTGTGGTCGTCCACCGAGATGCCGATCAATTAAAGGCTCTTCGACACGAGGTGGAAACAAGGAACAACATGCCATCAGTGATCTGGGCAGAAGGAGGGCAACAAAGAAGCGACTCCGTTCGCAAAGGTTTGCAAGCGTTGCCCCCAGAGACAAAAGCAGTGTTTATCCACGATTGCGCTCGTCCACTCGTTCGAGCCGAAACGCTCCGATCCATAAATGAAGCTCTTTCCGAATACCCTGCAATCGCGTTGGCAAAACGCTTGCAGGACACAGTTAAAAGCTCCGAATCAACGGACAGAGAGGGCGTCTTCGTAACGCGATCGCTTGATAGAGAAAGTTTATGGGCAATGGAAACTCCACAAGCCTTTGAATTTGATTTAATTCAGAAGGCCCATGCTCACGCCAAAGAAAAGAATTTGACTCTCACTGATGACGTTTCGGCCGTGGAAGCGCTGGGGCATCCCATTCGATTAATGGAAGCTCGTTATCCAAACCCAAAGATTACGACCGAGATCGATTTGCTACTCGTGGAAAACCTGTTATCCAGCTACCGGAAATGACGAATCCAGCTTTTCGAATAGGTCACGGTTACGACCTTCACCGTTTCGGATCGAAACGTCCTTTGATCTTGGGTGGTGTTGACATTCCACATGATCGTGGTCTGGAAGCTCATTCCGATGGCGACTGCGTGACCCATGCGCTAGCTGACTCGATCTTTGGAGCGCTTGGTTTGCCCGACATTGGATCATGGTTCCCCGATCATGATCCGAAGATCAAGGGTATCGACTCACTGCAAATCTTGGCAAAAGCAGTCCAAGAATGTCATTCCGCAGGATACCAAGTAAACAACGTGGACGTGACCATAGTGGCTGAATTGCCTAAAATAGGCCCATATGCAACCAGCATGAAAAAAGCTTTGGCCAAAACGCTCAAAATCGAGCCTTCATGCATTGGTATCAAGGCAACGACGAATGAGGGTATCGGCGCCATTGGTCAGGGCGAAGGGATCGCCGTTTTCGCCATCTGTTCGTTGACAACAATCGCTAGCTAGAAGAGTCCGAAAGATCGAATAACTCTTCCGGTTCAAAAAATCGGCCAATTTCAATGGCCGCTGAATCCTGACTGTCGGAAGCATGCACTACGTTCTGCATGCTGCTACTGCCAAGATCACCGCGAATGGTACCTTTTTCAGCATTGGCTGGGTCGGTTGGCCCAATCAAATCTCGCACCGATTGGATGACGCCTTCCCCTTCCAAGATCATCGCTAAAACAGGACGAGAACTCATAAAGTCCACGATGTCGCCAAAGAAAGGCAAATGAGTGATATGAGCATAGTGGTCCTTCAATACAGCGTCTTCCAGTGGGATCATCTTGCAGGCAATGATTTGAAAGCCCGCTTGTTCGAAACGCGAGATCACCTCACCGGCTTTTCCTTCCCGCATACAGTCGGGCTTGAGTAAAATCAAAGATCGTTCCATCTTATAAAAAAGACGTTTCGAGCACTAAGAACCCGACTTGTCCGCAGAGGAAACTTTGCTTTCGGGCTTGGTTTGCTCGAAGCACAGGGTGTCCTCTTCCTCGGAAACCAAGACTTTAATCGGTTTACTTTTCTTGATGGCGCCCGACAAGAGTGATTCAGCTAAAGTATCTTCGAGGTATTTTTCCACCGCTCGCCTCAAGGGACGAGCTCCCAACTTTTCATCATAACCCTTTTCCACCAGAAATGCCTTGGCCTCTTCGGTCACTTTCAGCTTGATGCGTTGCTCCTTCAAACGAGCATTCATTTTGTTCAATTCCAAGTTGACGATGACATTCATGCTGTCCTTAGAAAGAGCTCGGAACATCACGATCTCCGTCAACCGATTAAGAAACTCTGGCTTAAAAGCCTTCTTTGCCTCGTCCATGATCTTGTCACGAATCCGGGTTTCATCGGTTTCGCCAGCAACGGTAAAGCCCATCGAAACGTTTCGCTGCAGTATTTCGGCTCCGACGTTTGAAGTCATGATGAGGATTGTGTTGCGAAAATCGACCTTGCGCCCGAGGCTGTCGGTCAAGCGCCCGTCCTCTAGTATCTGCAATAGAATCTGGGCGACGTCAGGATGAGCCTTCTCGATCTCGTCAAACAGGATCACGGCATATGGTTTACGACGAATGGCCTCGGTTAGCTGACCACCCTCTTCGTATCCCACGTAACCCGGAGGTGATCCTATTAACCTGGAAACGGAAAACTTCTCCATGTACTCGGACATGTCGATCTGCACGAGGGCATCTTGTTCACCGAACATATTCTCGGCCAAAATCTTGGCAAGGTGAGTCTTGCCTACTCCAGTTGACCCGAGAAACATAAATGATCCAATAGGGCGTTTGGGATCCTTGAGATCCGCTCGCGAACGTCTCAATGCCTTGGCCACGGCTTCCGTCGCATCGTCCTGACCAATTACCAACTTCTGCAAATCCTTCTCCAAGTTCAACAATTTCTTGTGCTCCTTGGAAGCCATGCGCTGAAGAGGAATACCCGTCCAGTCCGCAACCACTTGCTGCATTTCCTCTTCGCAGACTTTGATTCGCTGTTCTTCTCGACTTTTCTTCCAATCCTCAAGAATTTGGTCACGTTCGGCTCGAAGCTTCTTTTCTTGGTCACGAGCCTTCGCGGCTTCCTCGAAATTCTGCTCGCTGATGGCAGTCTCCTTGGTCGTGCAAATTTCTTTGATGCGATCGCTCAAGCCTTCTATTTCAGGGGGGCGCTTCAGGGACTCTATTCGAGCTCTGGCTCCGGCCTCGTCAAGCGCGTCGATCGCCTTGTCCGGCAAAAAACGCCCAGTGACGTACCGATCCGACAATTTAGCAGCCGCAACAAGAGCTTTTTGAGAAAACTCGACGTTGTGATGGTCTTCGTACTTATGTCGAATACCCTCTAAAATGAGAATCGTTTCATCGACAGAAGGAGCTTCTACCTTGACCGACTGAAAACGACGATCCAAAGCGCTGTCCTTTTCCACGTACTTGCGGTATTCACCTAAAGTTGTGGCTCCAATACATTGCAGCTCGCCACGACTGAGCGCCGGTTTGAAGATATTGGAAGCGTCCATGGCTCCTTCCGCCGCTCCTGCGCCAACAATGGTGTGAAGTTCGTCTATGAACAAGATGACGTTCTTCGATTTACGAATCTCGTCCATCACCGCTTTGATGCGTTCTTCAAATTGTCCACGATACTTCGTACCTGCAACCATGAGAGCCAAGTCGAGGGTAATGACCTTCTTGTCCATTAGGATTTCCGGAACGAAACCAGATGACACTTGCTGGGCCAGCCCTTCCACGATGGCAGTTTTACCAACGCCTGCTTCACCAATCAGAACCGGGTTGTTCTTCGTTCGGCGGCAAAGAATTTGGATAACTCGACGAATTTCGTTCTCACGACCGATGATGGGATCCATCTCACCATTCTTGGCAATTTCGGTAAGGTCTCGACCAAAAGCTTTCAATGCAGGAGTCTTTTGATCTTTGCGTTCCTCAGCGGAACCTGATCCTGCAAGAGATTTTTCCGCATCATCTTCCGCAGCGAAATTGGGATCCAATTCGGAGAGAATCTCGGCGCGGCAACGTTCGATATCTACCTCGAGGGATTTAAGCACTCGAGCAGCAACCCCTTCGCCTTCCCTGAGCAAGCCCAACAAAATATGCTCGGTGCCCACGTAACTGTGATTGAGGGATTTCGCTTCCTTCCCAGCTAAGGCTAAGACCTTCTTAACCCGTGGAGTGTAAGGGACGTTGCCAGTATGCTTAGCATCCAGTCCACTCCCCACTTGCTGTTCCACGGCTCCTCTGACGGTATCCAGATCAAGGCCCATTTTCTGCAGAACGTTGACGGCTACGCCTTGACCAAGATTGATCAGGCCGAGCAGGAGATGCTCCGTTCCAACGTAGTTGTGGTGAAAGCTGTCTGCCTCCTTACGAGCCAAAGCCAACACTTGCTGGGCACGCGGAGTAAAATGATTCATCGGTTCGTCCATGGATTATTCGTTAGTTAAAGGGTTACATCAGCCTCAAGTTTTGTCAAAATCCAAGCTCGGAAATTTGCTAAGCTTTTTCCTGAAAAACTCGGCTCGCATGGCATCTCGCTCATCTGGGTCGACGTTGTGCCCCGCTTGGAATTGAACGTGCCCGGGTTGACACTCGATAAAACCAGCATCAATCGGAGCCCTGCATTTTTCGGGTAAAAAACCGCAATCCACTGCCAATCGAATGAATGACAGGCAATCCATTGCTTCGGATGAGGTGATCTTGTAGGCATTGCCAAGAAGGCCATAAGATCTACCGATTTTGTCGAAAAGCATCTGGCTGCTGTTTTCTAGAATACTTTCTCGAGCATTTATTTCCTGTGTCTTTACTTCGTCCAAGGTCCTGCCCAAGCGTTCAAGGATTTCTTCCTCTCCTTCGCCCAGGGTCTGCTGGTTGGAAATCTGGAAGATATTACCGCTGGCGTCGGTTCCTTCACCAAACAAACCACGAACGGCGATTCCCAGTTCGTTGACGCCACGAATGACCTTGTCCATATGCTTCTCCATGGAAAGCCCAGGCAAGTGCATCATCACGGAAGCTCGCATGCCGGTACCCAAATTAGTCGGACATGCAGTCAAAAATCCATAGTCGGATGAAAAAGCGTATTCGAGGGCCTTCTCCATTTCCAAGTCCATCTTCTTGGCCGTTTTCCAGACCGACTTGAAATCAAAGCCTTTGCGAAGAACTTGCATACGAAGATGATCTTCTTCGTTGATCATTATGGAAACGGATTGATCGGGACTGAGCACCGCACCCGCGGCTTCCTCGATTTGCAGCATTTCACGACTGATCACGTGACGCTCCACTAAAACCAACTTTTGCAATTCACTGAGATCGTCCACTTCGAAAGAAATCGGATCCTTAAACGTTTTAAGGGACTCGGCTGCCTCGCGACAAGCGGACATTACGGCACGTCGTTGAGACGTTTCGGCCCACCCGGGAAAGGGGAATTCACGAAGGTTGCGAGCCAATCGGATCCTGGTGCTCAAGGTAACTGGAACCGCCCTGGCACCTGCCTTCATCAATTCTCCGCCTTTCGTGGGATCGATCATTCGTCAAATCTCCTCGATGGTCAAAATCAACCCGCAGCCATTTCCTTCAACTGCCTGATTTGATCCCTGATTTCAGCGGCCCGCTCGTATTCCTCGGCTTCGATTGCCTGAATCAGTTCCGTTTCGAGAGCGGCGATATCTTTTTCACGAACCTCGGGCTCTTTTTTCTCGGGCTCTTTTTTCTCGGGCTTTTTGGCCGGAGGAGCAACGGGCGGAACAAAGTCTGCAGGGGCGCGTCCTGCATGTCGTTTACCGGCATGCATTCCCTCTAGCATGGGGTCCAAGACTTTTTGAAAAACGTCATAGCAAGAAGCGCAACCAAAACGGCCGTTCTTCTTGAATTCCTGTTGCGTCAGCCCGCAACTCTCGCAAACAAACTCTTCATCGCTCGATACTCCGGCTTCGAAGGTAGGTAGAAAATCGGTCATTGAGAAGCCTTCGGGATTCGTAACACCCTTGGCTTGGGCGCATTCTTCGCATAAATCGACTTTTTGCACCTTGTTTTCGACAATCTGCGTAAGATGCACGGTTGCGGCTTTTTCGCAACAATGGCATTTGATCGCTTTACCCATCTAACTTAATTCCTCCCTTCCCTATGTGAAAACCTGAGATCACAATACTTCCATTGGCATTGGAATGCAACGCATAATGCGCGCCAAAAGCAAGCTTGGAGCAAAAGACCGCTTCAAAGGAGCTTGAAAAAACGCAAACGAGTCAAATCTTGACTCCTTCCACGGAGACTTTGCTCCTGAAAACATCGATGAAACGTTTTGTCAAAGACCCGGGCTTGCCTTCACCTACCATACGATGGTCCACTTCAACGCAAGGAATGACTTCAGCTGCGGTGCCGGTAAGAAAACATTCGTCGGCAGTCCAAAGATCGTAACGAGTCAACGCTTGCTCCGAACAGGGAATACCAAGTTCATTGGCGATATCCATGACAACACCGCGAGTGATTCCACGTAGAGAGCCTGCATCCAGAGGCGGAGTAAACAAACGCCCTTTTTGCAAAACAAACACGTTGTCTCCCGTGCACTCTGCGATTTCTCCCTTGTCGTTAAGCATCAAGGCCTCTTGGAAGCCCACTCGCTTGGCCTCGATTTTGGCGAGAATGTTGTTGAGGTAATTCAAGCTCTTGACAGCGGGGGGCAACGCGGCCGAATTGATGCGGCGCGAGGCCACCGTAATGATTTTCAATCCGGTCTCGTAGAGTTCCTCGGGGTACAGCTGAATTTTATCGGCAATGATGATTACACTCGCTGGACCGCAACCTTCAGGATTAAGCCCCAAGTGTCCGGCTCCCCTCGTCACGACCAAGCGGATGTACCCGTTGGTCAATTCGTTCATCCGACAGGTTTCGCAAACTGCATCAGACAATGCTTCGGAACTCATTGGCAATTCGAGCAGGAGGGCCTTGGCCGAGTAGGCCAGTCGTTCCAAATGATCGTTTAGCTTGAAGACGCAACGATCATATAATCGGATGCCTTCGAAAACGCCATCGCCATAAAGCAAGCCATGGTCGAAAACCGAGATCTTGGCATTCTCTTTGTCAACGAACTCTCCATTAAGAAAAATCTTCATCACTTCACCTTGGTATCATTCACTTGTCCTTGATCAATTGCTCCACGACCGAGGGATCGGCCAAGGTGGAGGTGTCTCCGATTTGATCGGTTTCTCCCGTTGCGATCTTGCGCAGGATACGCCGCATGATCTTGCCTGATCTCGTCTTCGGCAACAAAGGGGCCCAATGGATGACGTCGGGAGTGGCAATCGGCCCGATAACGGAACGAACCTGTTGCTTTAACTCCTCTCGCAAGTCTTCCGCGTATTCCACGTTGGCGTTCAAGGTCACGTAGGCGTAAATACCTTCGCCCTTCACCTCGTGAGGAAATCCGACGACCGCCGACTCCGCCACCTTTTCGTGCGCGACCAGTGCACTCTCCACTTCCGCCGTTCCCATGCGGTGTCCCGAGACGTTGATGACGTCGTCCACGCGACCAGTTATCCAATAGTAACCGTCCTCATCTCGAAGACAGCCGTCGCCAGTGAAATAGTATCCTTTGTACTGGAGGAAGTAGGTATCTTCAAAACGCTTGTGATCACCAAACAAAGTCCTCATCTGCCCAGGCCAAGGTTCCTTGATGGCGAGAACGCCGCTCACCCCGTTCCCTTCAAGTTCCTCTCCGGATTGAGGATCGAGAATAACGGGATTCACGCCGAAAAAAGGGAAGGTGGCGGATCCGGGTTTTAGTGGCGTGCACCCTGGCAAAGGGGTAATCAAGATGCCACCGGTCTCGGTTTGCCACCAAGTGTCCACAATCGGACAGCGACCCTTGCCCGCGTTACGATGATACCAGCGCCAAGCCTCGGGATTGATTGGCTCACCCACGCTTCCCAGAATGCGAAGGGAAGGCATGTCATGGGAAGAAGGCCATTCTTCTCCTGCCGCCGCGATGGCCCGAATCGCAGTGGGAGCAGTATAGAACTGATTGCCCTTCCATTTTTCGATCACCTGCCAATATCGATCGGGATTCGGATAGGTTGGAATGCTTTCGAACATCATGGTGGTAGCGCCGTTCGCCAGCGGACCGTAGACGATGTAGGAGTGTCCAGTTACCCAACCGATGTCGGCGGCGCAGAAATAAACGTCCTCTTCATGATAATCGAAAACGTATTTGTGCGTGGTCGCGACATAGACCATATATCCCCCAGTCGTGTGAAGAACGCCTTTTGGTTTTCCTGTCGAACCGGAAGTATAAAGCACGAAAAGCGGATCCTCCGCATCCATTGGTTCGCAAGGACATTCCTTGTCGGCTTGGTCCATCACGTCATGCCACCAAATGTCTCGACCCAATTCCATATTGCATTCGATGCCCGTTTCCTCGCCAACTCGTTGCACTACGATACAAGTTTCTACGTTCTCGTCCATTTGATCGGAAGCCGACGCCATGGCGCGATCTGCGTTGGGCTTCATGGGGATGGCCTTGGATCCGCGAAAAGTGCCGTTGGCAGTGATCAAGATCTTGCAGGTAGAATCGACAATTCGATCGGCAAGAGCTTCTGCGGAAAAGCCCCCGAACACGACCGAATGCACCGCTCCGATCCTGGCGCAAGCCAACATTGCGATCGTTGCCTCGGGCACCATGGGAAGATAAATGGAAACGCGATCTCCTTTATTGACGCCCCGACTTTTCAAAACGTTTGCGAAACGGCATACTTGATCATGCAATTGACCATAGGTGAGAGTTCCGTCTTCTCCGGGTTCGTTACCTTCCCAAATGAGGGCCACCTTGTCCCTCCGCTCATCCAAATGCCTGTCCACGCAATTATAGCAAACGTTCGTTTCGCCACCCTCAAACCAGCGAACGTCGATCGGTCCATCGTTGAGGTCGTAATTGAAACCGCGAACGCTATCCCATTTCTTGAACCAGAAGAAATTCTCCGCGATCTCCGTCCAAAACCCTTCCGGGTCGGTCACGCTGCGCTCATACATTTCATGGTATTGCTCCATGGTCGCAACGTGAGCTTGAGAGGAGACCGCGACAGGCGGTTCCACCAATTCAATGGATTTGTTTTCGCTCATAAAATTCTTAGGGTGTTGAGATTAGGAGTGGAGAATATCGGGATTGCCCGCATCTTGTCGATGCGCTTTTCATTCGGCGGCTCATGTTAACGAAAAAGCTACATTACGATCTACCTCCAGAGAAAATCGCTCAATTCCCCTCGAAGCAAAGGGATGAGTCGCGACTTTTGATGCACGTACGCTCAACCGGCGAAACCACTCATCATCGTTTTCGCGACTTGCCCGACCTTCTGTGTGCGGGCACACGAATTTTCCGCAACGACGTCGCCGTTCTCAAGGCTCGCATACATGGTGAACGCCCGACGGGCGGCTTGGTGGAATGCCTTCTAGTGCGTCCTGTGGAAACCAAGAAAGCCGACAACGTTTGGCGGTGCCTGTTGAAGCCCGGATTAAAAACGCACAAAGGTGGCTCCTTCTCGAATAAGGGCGAATACTCGGCCACCGTGTCGAGGAAACTGCCTTCGGGTGAATACTTGGTTCATTTCGACCTGTCCAAGGACCCCGACGTCCCCGCCTTGGCGGAGAGACTGGGTGCCATGCCTTTGCCACCTTACGTAAAAAGGGCGGCCGAGGAAGAAGACTTTGCTCGCTACCAGACCGTTTACGCGAGCTCATCCAAGCGCACGGCAATTGCCGCACCGACGGCAGGACTCCACTTCACGCCGGATTTGCTGAACGCGTTGCAGGCAAAGGGGCATCCGATGTATGACCTTACTTTATCCGTAGGCCCAGGCACCTTTCGCCCGATTGAAACCGAACTGGTGGAAGAGCATCAAATGCATACGGAAAGCTATGAGCTTTCACCCGAGGTGAAATTCGCCCTTCGGGAAGAGGGCTCACCTCGTTTGGCCGTGGGCACGACAACGACCAGGGCGATCGAACATCACTTGTCCTTGGGGGAAGACTGCCAGCCTCGTGACTCAACGATGGGGGAAGCGGATCTTTTCATAGCGCCACCATACCCCCCCTTTCTCGGGGTCGACTGTATGTTGACGAACTTTCACCTCCCGGCCTCCACCCTACTCTGCCTGGTCGCTGCTTTCCTTTCTCCAGGCAAAGAGGATGGTCTCGACTTGCTAAAACAGCTTTATGCGGAAGCGCTCGCTCGAGACTATCGTTTTTATTCGTATGGGGACGCCATGTTGATCCGATAGTTTCAGGCAGGGCTTCGTTCCTACAGGCATACCGAAAGGGAACGCATCGACTCAAGCGTTCATTCCACAATCTTCGAGCGAAGAACTTCCACCCCGTCCCAAGTCATGGCGTGGCACAAAGCCACCCCGGCGGCATCCGCTTCGTCAAAGTCCAGTTCTTCGCCACTAGTCAGCAATTGAGCTACGGTTCGGGCCACTTGTTCCTTGCTGGCGCGACCATATCCCACGACCGCCTGCTTGACTCGCAACGGGGGATACTCGAAGACGGGAATCCCTTGAACAGCCGCCGCCGAAATCACGGCCCCTCTCACGGAACCTAGAATCAGGGCCGTCTTGGTGTTTTGCACGTAAATGGTTTGCTCCAAGGCCAAGTGACGCGGTTCATGTGCCTCGAGAAAAGAAACCACCGACTGATGGATTCGACCCAAGCAAACGTCGAAAGGCACCTTTGGCTTGAGCTTGAGAGTAAGGCTGGTCGACAGCGAAGCTTGACCAGAGGTAAAGGACAAAACAGCCAAGCCCGTGCCTCGAAGGCTCGGATCGACTCCCAAGATGATTCCGTCGTACGGCTTCTTGCCAAGCAACACCTTGGAGTCGACCTCGACCGACGTCCTCCCCCGACCGGCTAAATGGTCGGCCCACATTTTCCTAGCGTTCTTCCGAGCCAAAAACGATTCCTCCCACTTTTTAGAATAGGAATTTCACGCCAGTCACAACAATGAAAACCCATACCAAGGCCTCGAACATGGTTTGGTTGAGTCGACGAGCCACCCACGGTCCCATGCAAGCTCCAAGCACGGCGGGAAAAAACAATTTCCAGCTAACGTCCATCGACTGGAAGGATATGATCTCCAAATCCACCATGAAAGGAATCTTCGAGACGTTCACGATAAGGAAAAGCCAAGCCGAAGTTCCCAAAAAAGCGTATTTCGGCAACCGCATGACAATCAGGAACAAGGCGGCAACCGGACCTGCCGCATTGGCCAACATGGTGGCTCCGCCCGCCAGCAACCCGAGGGATACTCCCCAAAGAAAAACAATCTTCGGCGACTTCTCCGACTGAGCATGGCGAGGCAAGAGGTATCGTTTGCCAAAATGCAAGGCGGTCATCGAAAGCAAGATTATCCCTATAATCACCTTGAGCCAATCCCCGGACAATTCCTTAAAAAAGTAATAGCCCCCAACAATTCCCAAAAAGGTCCAAGGCAACAAACGGAACAAATGCCCCCAATCCGCGTAGCGGCGATAAATGACCACGGCCACTACGTCGGCAGCAACCAGCACAGGTAGCAACAACCCAACCGACAGAGATACTCCTTTGGCTCCCTCAATCGACTCCAAGACCCATGCGAAGATGGCAACCGTGACGATGCCGGCACCAGGCACCCCCCCTTTCCCGAGGCCGGTCAACCATGCGCCCAAGGCCAGCGCAAACCAATGCCAAAAGCTCAAGTCAGCCATGGAAAACTAATGCTAGGATTGTCATTTCAGGAAATGCCCCTCCTTGGCCTGGTAAACCTCCCATTCATCGACGTCTTCATCGAGTAATTGAGTTCCTGTCGCAAACACTTGCGAACCATCGCCCAGACAGGCATGGAAGTTCGCCCTGCGCTCGGGATCGAGTTCCCCCAAGACGTCGTCGATCAAGATCAAGGGAGAAGTTCCGCAACGCTCGCGGAGAAAGTCGACCTGGCCGAAACGAAGAGCGAGCGCGATACTCCGCTGTTGTCCTTCGGAAGCAAATTTTCGGGCATCGCGACCATGCAGGAAAAAAGCGCAATCGTCACGATGCGGCCCCTTTGAAGTATTCTTAAGCTGCCGATCGCGTTGCCTGCCGTCATGAAGCAAGCGAGCCAAATCATCGGCCGCGTTGATCTCGACGTCAGCTAAGTATCGCAAGACGGGATCTTCCTCCGCTCGCCCAATCACTTGGTAACGGTTGGCAAACAACTTGGCCAAGGCGGTCACACCATCTTTCCTGCTTCGAGCCAAGAAGAGAGCCGCTAAACTCATTTCATTCTCGAAGGCCGCAAGTTCCCCATCCCCTCCTTCCGAGCGAAGCAAGGCATTGCGTCCTCGCAAGGCGCGGTAATAACGACGGAGTTCCTCGAGGTATTCGGCGCTCGAGGAAGAAAAAACAAGATCCAGAAACTTGCGACGTTCCCCGGGAGAGCCCCGCGACAACCGCAAGTCCTCTGAACTGAAGACCACCGATGGGAAACGTCCGATGTAATCGCCAAATCGCAGCAACTTGTCGCCATCCACGGCAACGGATTTGCCTCGAGAACGATCCAAGGTAATCAATATTTCAGCATTCCCCAATTCCTCTTCCTCGAAGCCAAACAGCAATTCGGCGCGAGGCCGTTCCCAGCGGATCAAATCCCTTGTCTCCATAGTTCGAAAGGATCGCAACGCGGAACTCAACCCGATCGATTCCAGGACGTTCGTCTTGCCCTGTCCGTTTGCACCCAAAAAGAAAACCCGTGGCCCTCCAAACTCCAATCGAGCCAACTGGACGTTGCGATAATCGACTAGATTAAGGCTACCTAGTCTCACAGGGACACTACTTGAGATGAATCCTCTTCTTTGCTTAATTCCCTGTAAACGCTCCCCAGGGAATCGGCCAATTCATCCCAATTCTCGGCGTTGTTGGACCATCCGCCACTGACTCTAATCACTCGGCGAGCCGCCTCTGGCTGAAGGCCCATGGCAGCAAGCACGTGCGAGGGAGCTTCATTGGCCGTTGCGCAAGCAGATCCCGTAGAAACGGCGAATCCCAAACGATCCAATCGATTGATCCAACGAAGGTTCTCGAAAGCGGAAAGCATTAGCGCTGAAACGTTTGGCAAGCGTTCAACCTCCTTTGCCAAAATCTCCGTTCCAGGCACCAACTCCTGAACCCGGGATTCGAAAAGATCACGAGGACTTGAATCGGAAACCTCGGACACCGCCTCCTCGAGAGCGGCCAGCGCCGCCAAAATGGCAGGCAGGTTTTCCGTACCCGCCCGTCTTCCTCTTTCCTGCTCTCCACCGAAAAGCAACGGGGTCGAGTCCAAACCAGTGGTTTTCATGAAACCGACGCCTTTGGGTCCTCCCAGCTTGTGAAAGCTGCCGGTAAGAAAATCGCAGCAAGCCAAACCTTCTACAGGAATGCGACCCAGCCACTGCGTGACGTCGCAATGGAAAGGCACCTTCGCCTCACGGCACATTCCCAAGGCATCAGACCAAGGCTGAATGACTCCGGTTTCATTGTTGGCCGCAGCCACCGAAACAAGTTCCAGGTTGCTTTGGTTCAATACCTCAGCCAAGGCGTCAAGGGAAAGAACGCCATGGGAATCGACCGCCACGGGAATGACCTTTCCTCCGAATCGTTGCTTGGCCGCATGTAGTACGGACGGATGCTCCACGGCGGAAACGGCAACTGTGCTCAATGAATCCGCTTGGGCGAAAAAATGAGCGAGAACTGAATTGTTTCCCTCCGTAGCCCCGGAAGTAAAGACAAGGTCTTCACTCGATACTTGAAGCACCTGGCCCAAGCTTTCCCTGGCTTGCTCCAACAATGCCCGGCAACGCACTCCTCCGGCGTGCGGACTGGAAGGATTGCTCCAAAACGATTCCAAGGCTTCTTCCCACGCCTTGCGTGCGACGGCTCTCAGAGGCGCAGTCGCGTTGTGATCGAAATAACGTTCAGTCGAAATCTCTCTCACCGCCTTGCAACCTTGGGCAAGGTCAACTGTTGGCCCACCCGCAGGCTGTCCTTGCTGGGCATCGTTTCACGGTTGGCCTCGTGTATCGCTTCGACGTAAAGAGGAGACCCGTAAAACCGAACGCTGATTACATAAAGGCTGTCTCCTGTTTGCACGATATAGGTGTTCTCACTTGGGGTGATCACTTCAGATGAATCGACCACGGGAGAAGATCGCTCGTCCGGCGAACCCGCGGATATTTGCTCTTCCGGAATTTCCTCGTAATTGCTCAAACGCGACTTGAGCTGCTGCACCTGTTGCCCAAGCGCCGAGTTGCTGGCGCGTAATTCCTCGGTCTCCATAAGGTCGCCGTAAGGTCGACCCGCCAATCCAGACAAAAACTGCTTTTCGGCAGTAGCAATCAGTTGCTTCACGTTCTCGGCTTCTCGCGAATCAGGATTTTGCCGGAGGAAAGATTCGAGATGATAAATCGCCTGCACGGGGTCATTGCGACTTTCCACGTCCAGAAAAAGTTGCCCTAATTCCAAATGGGTCTGAGGGGCCATGTCTTCATCAAGCACTTGCAGAAATTGATCCAGCGCCTCCTCCTTAAGTCCTTGTCTAAGAAGTGCATGGCCTCGCTGGTAATCTGGGTTTTCCTTTTCGTTCAAATGGGAATCGCCCTGACCGCAACCAGTCAACCAAGCAAATGTACAAGTAAGGCCAAGCACGGCCTGAACGGTTTTTATCCTTATCCTCATCATTCCCCCATGTAACTAAGATTAATCTTCCGACGATGTCGAGCCAAGCGATGTTCCCACAAGAACACTCCCTGCCAAGTACCAAGCAATAGTTTCCCATCGGCGAATGGGATGGTCTCCGAACTGCGTGTCAGAGCCATCTTGATGTGAGAAGGCATATCATCCGGGCCTTCATATGTGTGAGTGAAATGAGGATAATCCTCGGGCACCAAGTCCTCCATGAAACGCTCCAAGTCGCGTCTTGCCGAGGGGTCGGCGTTTTCCATCAGAACCAAACTGCAACTGGTATGCAGCAGGAAAACCGTAGCCAAGCCGTCGCTCAAGCCTGACTCGTCCAAGCCTGTCTGCACCTTCCCAGTGATTTCGCTGGTTCCCTTCCCTAACGAATTCACTTCGATCGTCTTGCGAAAAACGCTCATCTCACATCACAGTTTCAGGTATACGCATGTGACGCTCGGTGGCAAGACTAAGCCGACTTCAGAGGACGAATTCAGTCTTGGAGGCGATCCAGCGTTCAAGGTCTATCCGCCACCGCGAAATATCCTCTTCCATAAAATCGCAGGAGCTCACCGGATGGTTCAAGACCGCATCGATGCCGTTTCGATCAAGGTCGGAAACTCCCGACCTCCAATCCTCGAAAACTGGATAACCTTCGGAATGAACAAGCATATAAAGCGCCTTTAGCCGCACAGCCTCGGGCGAAATCTCCGAGTCCAGAGCATCGAGCGCTTGATGAATCACCTTGCTGGCATTTTCAAAAGTCTCCAACCACCGAGCATTTCGCAGGATAATTCGAGCCAAGGCGCCCGCTGCCTCCAGTCGTCTATAATCCAATCCAATTGCAACTCGCGAACGCAAGCACCTCCACTCTCCGAGGTAGTGGAGGTGTCCTCCACTCATGGGATTCAGCACGGTTTCCACGTCCGAAAACAAATCAGGGACGGACGTGGTCTTGCTGGTCGACAAACGACACCTGCATCTAAGCAACCCATCGGTCGCGGAGAAAAGGGTAAGCTCCCGAAACTTTTCCGAAGGCTCCTCTCGTCCCACGACCAATCCTTCGATCGCAAAAGAAGCCAAGCTCATTCAATCCCCTTCCTCGGGTGATGCCTTTCCCTCGATTTCCTTTGTTTCCTCAGGTTGCTCCACTTTGCCGTATTCTGGAATGACAGCGCCGCCGGAGATGATCATTTTCATTCCTTCGCCCACCGACATTTCCAGACTCTGGACCTCTTCCCTTGGGAGCATCAGCAAATAGCCACTGGTGGGATTTGGAGTGGTCGGAAGGAAAACGTTAGCGAGGGATTTTCCGGTTTTCTCTTCCACTTCGCCGCGAGCGTTATTGGTCAGAAAGCCCAAGGCATAGCAATTGGGTCTGGGATACTCGATAAGAACCACCTCTTGGAAAACCGCCCTATTTTCTTTGCTAAAGGTGTCCACGATCTGCTTCACTGTGCGATAAACAACGCCGACAAAGGGGACTTTCACCAAGATTCTCTCGGAGAAACGGATGAAAAGCTTGCCAAATAAATAATTCGAGAGAAAGCCAATGAACGTAAGTCCAGTGACAGCTACGAACAAACCGATTAACGCAACCAAAAGCTCATAGTCGGACACACTGCCTTCATCCCATCGAAGCCAATGCATGACTTGGATCGCGGGATCCTTGACGATTCCCAAGAGGAAATTCACCACGAACAAGGTGGCTCCCAAGGGCAAGAAGATCAAAAGACCCGTGACGAAGGAATTACGTAATTTGCGAAACATTGCCGATTCATATTGGTCTTCCCCGCTGGGGAAAGCGTCATCTCTATCGAGACAGCTCGAAAAAACAACGGAAAACCATCATTGAACGGCTACCCCGTCGAGTTGACTGAAAAAGGTTCAGTCCATGGAGAAGATGGGTATCGCTCTCCTTGCCTCGACTTCTCCCAAGGTCTCCTTCTCGGCCCGTCGCATAGCTTGGCGATCTGATTCCGAGTGATCATCATATCCTTTCAGGTGGAGCCATCCATGAACGAGATAAAGGCACATCTCTTGAGAAAAAGAAATTCCTCGGGAGACACTTTCGGTCCAAGCCCGTTCCGCGGAAACGCATATTTCACCAGCAAAACGCTCGTTCTCGTCACCCGGAAAAGTCAGGACGTCCGTAGGCGTGGGATCCTGAAGGAAACGCTCGTGTAAGTCGGACATTTCGGAATCATTCAAGAAAGCGATCGATAATTCTCCCTCCAAAGGAACGTCATGAAACGTTGAAACGACGTCGAAAAAGGTTCGAACCTTTTCCTCTTGGAAAGACAGCCGCTCGCAACGGTTACTTATCGCCACCCTCAGCTTTGTCGTCTTCTCGGTCCTTCTTTGCCTTTCCATTTTCCTTTTCCAATTCAGGATATTCTATTCGAGCGTGCAACATATTGAGGATTGTCTTGCTGAAGCTTTTCTTGATCAGCTTGATCTCTTCCAGGGTCAAGGCGCACTCATCCAGTTGACCGTCATCCAGACGCTCGGCAAAAATGGAATCCAGCATTTCCTCCACGCTTCGACTAGTCACTTTCTTCAAACTGCGACTGGTTGCCTCGACGGCATCCGCAAAGAAGATAATTGCGCTCTCCTTGAAACGGGGACGCGGGCCGTCGTAACGATAGGTACTTTCATCCACTTCCTCTTTTTCTCCTAGAGGCAATTTGGTTTGCTGGCTCTTGCGAACCGCTTCGTAATAAAAGTACCGAACCAATGAAGTACCGTGATGCTGCTTGATAACGTCTATCACGACTTCCGGCAATTTTGCTCGGCGCGCCATCTCCACGCCTTCCTTGACGTGGCTCTTGATGATCAATGCGCTCATGGACGGGTTTCGCCGTAAGTGAGGGTTGTCCTGCCCTCCTTGATTCTCAGTGAAATACTCGGGTTGAACCATTTTCCCTATGTCGTGATACAAGGAACATGTTCGACAAAGCAAGGGATTGCCCCCCACCGCCAAAGCCGCGTTCTCCGAAAGGGTGGCGACCATCAAGCTGTGATGGTAGGTGCCCGGCGCGTCCATTTGCATACGTCGCAGGATCGGATGATTGTAATCCGTCAACTCGAGCAAGGTAACTTCCGTGGTCACTTTGAACATGTTCTCGAACATGGGGAGAACCCCGGTCACCA
This sequence comes from Opitutia bacterium, assembly GCA_002721705.1. Classification (GTDB taxonomy): domain Bacteria; phylum Verrucomicrobiota; class Verrucomicrobiia; order Opitutales; family Seribacteraceae; genus UBA2993. The sequence goes on along the minus strand of PBLJ01000026.1, from coordinate 39,919 downwards.
AGGCCCCGGTCATTACTCCCGTCAGGAAAGCCGCCCCTGCTTGAAGCGCGGTGATCCATAAATCATATCCGGTGGCAATGCCCAAGGACACTGCGAGAACAGCCGCCACCAACCCGGCAAAAGCTCCTGCTCGCAAAACGTGTTTACGCAAACGAACGTCCCGACAGAAAAAAGCTCCCGTGAGTGAAGCTCCAAGGGAAATTGCCAAGGATTCAACTTCCGACCCTGCCATCGCAGCATGAAAAACACTAGCCATCAGGGCCGAAAGCGCAGCCATGCGGGGGCCAACGGTTATCATGACTACGATCGGAGCAAATGCCACAGGTAGTAAGTAAGGCAACAAGGCAACGAACAAAGGATTGCCTCCGAACAAGTCGGTTCCTCCCAGTTCCAACACCCCACGAGAAAGCAGAAGATTGGATACTATGGCCACCGCGACAATTGCTCTCTTGGCATCGTTGCGCCAAAATTCCGGCAAAACCAAATTGATGTAGAGCAGAGCGAAGAGAAAAGTGGCGCAGGTCAAAAGGATGCGACGCGGAAACAAAGTCTCTTCACTTCCCGTTTGCTCAAGGAAAGCCGTATATTTCTCGCGGGCTTCGGGAATGATCTCATGTCCTTTGTGAATGATGCGCTCCCCTTCCTTGACCGTAAGGTTGAATTCACCTTTAGATCGAGAAACCTCCATCTCACGGTTAACGACAGTCTCGGTCTTTTCCTCGTTATATTCGCGAAGGACCAAGCCCTGAATGGCCAGCGAAGTGAAGGCCGAAGCCATTTGCTGGCGTAAATCGCGGGCCTCATTGGTAGCATTCAAGTCTTCACTCTCCGAAGCCAATTCAGACAGTGAAAAATCATCCACCGTCCTGTTCTCATCGGAACGGATCGTTTGCACCAAGTCGTTCAAGTGAGGGAAGTCCTCCACTTCCAACAACAGCAAGCCCAAACCTTCATCCACTCCTCCGATCACAAGCAAGGAGCCGGCTATTTCGTAGCTTTTTGTGGCCAACGCCTTGGTGGCATTATCTTCTGAATGAAACCTCAAGAATTCGGATGGGTTCTTCAGTACGCCTTTCGTATGCAGCTTATCCAGTTCGCGTTGGATTTTTTGGTAGATGATTTGCCTTTCGGCATTGCCTCTCACGAGGGAAAACGCCGCTAGGACGTCGGAAGTGAAATCGATTTCATGCGACTCCCGAAGTTCATTGGCTAAATCCAGGTTGGCAGAACCTAGACCTTCATCATCCTCGCTTAAGTTTTGAGAAAGGCCCTTCTCGAAAAGCGCCAAACCTTCAATGAAACGAGCCTCCTGGTCCTTATGGCGATCGTACTGCGCCTTATCTCTCAACAATGCCTTGCGCTCATTGATCACCTTCTCGGCGCTCTCGTAACTAAAGGTTTGATCCGAATAGACGCTCTTCGGAGCAATCGTTCCCACCAACAAGCTTCGAGTAGCCGGAGGGGCTTGTCCGTAGAAACAAATGAAAACCACCGCAGTCGCAAAAAGGACGGTGAAAAAAGAGAGTTTCACGCGACGCCTCAGAAAAGCCTTCGAGGACGACATCCCATCCTGCTTTTCATCGTCTTCCCTCGCCGGCTTTCGTCGCCCGCCACGACGACCATTGCCTTTCCGGCGGGAAAACCATGCCAACAATTTGATCATAATTTAAGGAGCGTATTTGGTTGCATGTCTTGTTTTCAAGCGTGATCGGAACGCTCACCGTAAAGGCGAATTATTTCACTGACCAAAGGATGTCGCACAACGTCGGTGTCTTGAAAATGATGAAAGGTAATTCCGTCCACGTTCTCGAGAATTTTCTCGACCTCGACGAGGCCTGATTCGCGCCGATTGGGCAAATCGACTTGAGTGACGTCTCCGGTCACCACCATCTTGCTACCCTCTCCGAGACGAGTCAAAAACATCATCATCTGGGAAGAAGTCGTGTTTTGAGCCTCGTCCAAGAGAGCGAAACAATTAGACAAGGTGCGCCCGCGCATGTAAGCCAAGGGAGCAATCTCGACGACACCGGTCTCCACCAGTTTACGAGCTTCCACTGAACCCAGAACCTCATCCATGGCATCGTAAAGTGGTCGGAGATAGGGCAAAAGCTTTTCTTCCAGGTCTCCGGGCAAAAAGCCCAACGCCTCACCGGCTTCGACTGCCGGTCGAGCCAGAACGATCTTCTTGATCTCCCCATTCAACAAGGAATGAAGAGCTGCAGTCATCGCGAGGAAAGTCTTTCCAGTGCCCGCAGGCCCGATACCGAAAAGAACGTCGTTGCGCAAAATGCTCTGCAAATAACTTTTCTGGCTCAAGTTGCGGGGAACCACGCTGGTTTTGCGGATTTGAAGCCGAAGGGGATCCGCGTACAATTCCCGGTATTCGTCACCATTGCCTTCAGCCACTTTCTCGAGAATGCGGATGAATTGACCATTGCTCGAGGAGAAGCCTTGCTCTCGACCCATCCGCAGAATTTCGAAGAACTCTTCACAACGCGCTACGCCCTTTTCAGGCCCTTCGATTGAAAGCCAGTCTTCACGAGCAACCAATTCCACGCCAAAGGCGTTTTCAGCCTTGCCGAGATTTTCGGTTTTGCCGCAGTGCAGTTGATTAAGCAACCGACCATTCGAGAAATGGATTTTTTTCGACGTCATTTTCGGAAATCAGTTCACTGGGAAATCATCTTTGACACTTCTTCGCTAAGTTTTTCCCACATGACGTCTAGAGCTTCAGGCAAAACTCTTGTCTTGGCAATGACTGGCATAAAGTTTACGTCGGCTTTCCAACGGGGGACGACGTGACAATGCAAATGCCGGGGGATGCCAGCCCCAGCATCCATGCCCAAGTTCATGCCGACGTTGAAACCATCCGGGCGAAGAGTACGCTCCAAAAGATCTTGAGCGAAAATGATCACGTCGAGGAAATCGACGCGTTCCTCGCCATCAAGGTCTGACAATCGAGCGACTTCACGATAAGGCACCACCAATAAATGTCCGGCATTATAGGGATATTTGTTCAGAACAAGGTAAACGGATGTTGACCGCCGTACGATCAACGCCTTGCGGTCGTCTCCCATCCGAGGTAACGAAACGAAGGGATTCTTCACCTCGGAATCCTCCTTCGGGACGCTGACGTAATCCATCCTCCAATAAGCGTGCAAATTATCCATCAGGTGTAAGCGGGTACCCGCAAAAAACTAGTCACTGACTCGTTGATCAGATTGCAAGGGGCTTGGCGACAAGGCACAAGGCATGCTCATGAATTCCCTCCAAAAAGAATTCTAAATGATAGGTCATGCCTGCCATTGAGGCAAGTCCTGATTCGGAGTGGAAATAGAAGGTTGCCACCCCTACCCAATCCGCGCCAAAAGCGCTCATTGTAGAAAGAATATGAAAGTCCTTCTTGTAAGCCCTGAAGTCTCGCCGCTGTCCAAAACCGGAGGATTGGGCGACGTCGCGGGAGCGCTGCCTCAGGCTCTCCGACAGGTGGGCGTGGATGCTCGCGTGCTTTGCCCGCTCTATGGCTTCATTGACCCTGAATCTCTGGGAAAAACACGGCAGGCAGGCTCCATTCGCTTGAGCATTGGTGGTGCCGCAAGGCGAGCAAACGTCGTCGAGACCAAGCTGCCGGCGACCGACGTGCCCTTGTATCTTTTGCAACACAAGCGGAGTTTCGACAGAAAGGGTATTTATTCCGATGCGAATGGAGATTTCACCGACAACGACGAAAGATTCTTGCTGCTCGCCCAAAGCGCCTTGGCTTTGCCTTCCGCCATCAACTGGACACCGGACGTCCTTCACCTGCACGACTGGACGGTTGCCTTGACTCCGGCATGCCTAAATGCCCTGCCTTCCGGTGACGCTCGTCGCCAATGGGCTTCCGTGCTGACGATTCACAATCTCATGCATCAGGGCGTTTTTCCCAAAACGGTATTGGACAAATCGGAATTGCCACATGAGTTCTACAATGCCAACGGTCTCGAACACAATGGTTGCCTGAACATGCTCAAGGGCGGCATTCACCATGCCACCAAGATCACCACGGTCAGTCCTACCTATTCACGTGAAATCCAAGAAGAACCCTTCGCTCACGGACTGCAAAAATCATTAAAGCATCGAGCTGCCGACCTGATCGGTATAATCAACGGCATCGATTGCGCCCAATGGGACCCCAATACCGACCGGTCATTGATTCGGAATTATTCCATCCCCGACGTCGAGGATGGCAAAACGGCCTGCAAAAAAGATTTGCTCGAGACCCTCGGCTTGCCCCAAGAAGAAAAAAGACCCCTCTTCTTCGTGGTTTCACGCCTCGATCAGCAGAAAGGACTGGATCTTTTGGCCAACGTCTTGCCCAAGCTGATCAGCGACCATGACGCAGCGTTCGCTTTGCTGGGCAGTGGGGATCCTCTCTTGGAATCAACCTACAAGAGTATTTCGCGAGAAAACCCCGATCGAGTGGCTGCCGTAATAGGCTTCGACGAAAAATTGGCCCGCAAACTCTTTGCCGGCGGAGATTTCCTTGTCGTTCCCAGTCGCTTCGAACCCTGTGGACTGACTCAGCTTTACGCCATGCGATACGGAACCATACCAGTCGTTCGGGAAACTGGTGGCTTGGCTGACACGGTCACTCCTTGGCGTCCAGGCAAACGATCCGCTACAGGGATTGTATACGAAGGCATGGGAGAATGGGAATTGTTCCTCGCACTCGAACAAGCCCTCAAGGTTTATAGGTCTCAAAAGACGTTCTCAGCTTTACGACGCAACGGGATGCAGAGAGATTCTTCTTGGGAGCCCTCGGCGAAATACTACGCAAAAACCTACTCTTGGGCGGTGGAACAACGCTTGAAAACAATCCGCAAAGAAGAAGACCTGAAGCCTTAATCCACTTTGGGACAAGGGTTTCGGAATAAACAAAAGATTCCGGCTTGCGAGCAAGTTCAGGAACCTCCAAAGTATTTGCTTCCCATTTTCAGTGGCTCCCTTCACGTCGACAAAAACCCCATGCCCAACGCATCAGTAAGCTATACGCCCGAGGCCCTCGACCTCTGGTTCGACAACCTGTGCTTTGACTGGGAGCAAGCTTTCTCCAACGAAGAATTACTCCGAGGCCGCAAGATTTACCACTCGGGTGAAATTACCGGCTTGGATTTGGCGACGGGCGAAGCCATTGTCTCGCGAAGGATCGAACGACGCGACCAATACTCGGTGATTGAATGGGCCAATGGCGCTCCCGTAGTGCGATCCTCCACCTCGGACACTTTTCTCGGTCGCTCCTTGGCAGTCGCCGGTCTGTATGAAATCGGTGAACTCGTCTGCGAGGAAACCTCGCCTCTTCCACCAGACCGAAAACCGAGGAAACCCGAACCCGAGGAAAAGGCGCTGGAAGAGCCACCGGAAAAAGAAGAAAAGGATACGCAACCGGAAAAGGAACCACCGCCAGAACCCAAGCTGAAACTGAGGGTTCACTTCCGCATGCTCGATCGCGGGTTGGCCTGTAAACCCACGTGGATGGCCCCCAACGGGAAAGGCAAGGAAGTGGCGGCCTTCGGCAAGGAAGCGCATACACAGCTAATGGGAACGGATCGGGAATCCCTTGTCCGCCTAGCCGACTTGGCTGGCAAAGCGAATTTCAGGTTCCGCACGTCGGCCGGAGAATTTGCTCTCGAAACATGGGTCGATACTGCTGATTTCATTGAAAGGCACTTGGCCCTGTGGGAGAAACGCTTTGACCTTGTATGGGACGGGGAAGCCAAGCTCCTTCGAAAAGGCATGAGGGACGTACATTTGGATACCGAGGCCAAAGCGGTTTCCAAACAAGAAATGAAACTCCGCTGGCGTCTGCGATGCGATGGAAAATGGTTGGATCGAGAAGGTGTCCATCGATTAGTTAAATCTTCTCGAGGCATCGCCTTCGCTTCCGGTAACGGCCTCGTGAGATTGAGCGCGGAGGACGCCGAATCCATAGAAAATTGGCGGGATTCCCAGGAAAAGGAAGGCCTCGTTCGATGGCCGCGTTACATGCTCTTTTCCCTTTTTGCCAAATTGCCTCAAAACCTTCGAGTGGACAAGGAATTGGACCGATGGAAATCCACGGTCGACAAGTTCATGGCAGGTAAAAAGAGCAAACTGCCCGCGCTTCTTCGTCCCTACCAAGAAAGCGGCGTACAATGGCTGGCAAACCTCGCGACGCATGGGTGCCACGGCATCCTTGCCGATGAAATGGGCCTCGGAAAAACCATTCAAACCCTTGCCCTCATGAGCGCTTTCCCATGTAAGAAGCTGCCTCATCTCGTGGTTTGTCCTGCCAGTGTTGCCCCGGTATGGGTCCGGGAGGCCCAAACGCATTATCCGGAAATTGAAACGAGAATTTTGAGGAAAGGAAATGACTTCCGCTCCAAGAAAAGAAAAAAGCGAGGCAAGCGCGTTCTGCTTTGGATCGCGAGTTACACTCAATTGAGAAGACACAAGTCCCTCCTCGAAAAAAAGAAATTCGGTTATGCCATCTTGGACGAGGCCCAACACGTCAAGAATCCTCGAGCCAAGACCACGGCCGCATGCTTGACCATACAAGCCGAGCGAAGACTTGCCCTGACTGGCACCCCCATCGAAAACTCGGCTATCGACCTTTGGACAATCTACCGATTTCTCATGCCCGGACTTCTCGCCAGGCGAAGGGAAATGGAAAGCCTCGCCAAGGAATTGGAGACTGGATTCATTCAACGCCTCAGGAGACAAATCGCTCCCTTTGCCCTCCGCCGCACCAAGGCTGAGGTAACTCCCGAACTACCACCAAAAATCGAAACCGACTTGGTATGTCCGTTGAACGATGAACAACGTCGAGAATATCGTCGAATCGCGGAAGAAGGCCTGCTCGAGAACCCGGACGATTTAAGCAGCGCCATGCGCGAAAGAGCTACCCACGTCTTCGCTCTGCTGATGCGCCTCCGGCAAGTGTGCTGCGACGTTTCCCTGCTTCCATGGCGTCGCGACAAAGCATCTTCAAGTTCCAAGACCGATGCCTTGCTCGGCAAGATGGAAGAGCTCGTCCCATCTGGTCGTAAAATACTGATATTCAGTCAGTTCACGTCTTACCTGGAGCTCCTGGAAAAGACTTTTCGCGAGCGCTTTGATTCTCTCGCCATCTTCAAGCTAACCGGTAAAACCAAAGACCGCCAAGTCCCCGTCCAAGGCTTTCAGGAGGAGAAAGGCGCCGCCGTCATGCTGGCGGCCCTGAAAGCGGGTGGCGTAGGTGTAAACATGCAAGCGGCCGATTACGTCTTTCTGATGGATCCGTGGTGGAATCCGGCGGCCGAACTGCAAGCGATTGACCGCGCCCACAGGATTGGCCGGCGCAATGCCGTCTTCGTATATCGTGTAGTCACCTTGGGGACGGTCGAGCAACGCGTCCGGGCATTGCAAAGGGAAAAAAGAGAAACCTTCGAGGAACTGATCGGCAAACTGGACGATCGATCATCGGATCTCGCGAGCCACTTCGAAAGCCTACGCGAACTGGTAGCCTTGCGGGAGGAAGAAGAATAACCGAAGCAATGGAGGCGGGAGCCGCGCCTCAAGAGGAATCACTCCTCTTCCTTGCGACGAAACCGTCGTCTGAAAAAGCTCCAAACAGGGAGGAACAAGGCTCCCAGCACCATGACGTAGGTGGAAGGCTCGGGTACGGGGGTATAGGTTAAATACAAGGCGCCGCCTCCTTCCGCCTTGTATTTGACCTGCCAAACGCCGTTGAAGTTCTGCGTCATCCATTCGAAGTCATCGGAATCGATGTCGAAATAATCGTGGTCCAAGAGTTCTCCATCGGAGGCCCCAGTAATGGTAGCGCCGCCTGTAGCCTCGAGAAACTTGAATTCGCCAGGCGTGTAGGCCCAATTGTCAGGTTGACCTGCTCCACCGGCGATGTGCGTACCCGTGGAAGCTGAAGTGTAGCCAGTCGTGGTAATGCCGAAAATCTTGATCTTGCGGCCGGAGTTCGCTGAAAGAGCCAACGTTCCGCTGGAAAACTTGAAAAGGTCCCAGTCGGTGCCTGCCGTGGAGCCGGTCATATCGCTGATTTCCCAGTTGTAGATACCACCATCGTTCCAAGTCAGGCCGGTCGCCTCGAAGGTGCCAATGGTGTCGCCCGGTTTTTGAACGGACTGATGAGGACTACCTCCCGCGGTCCCTGTGTTTGAAAGCGAAGAAGCCGCACCGGTGCCTGGGTCGAGCTCGTTGAAGGTGTTGCTGCCGGTGGCATCGTCTATGACGATCGTTTTGTCGAACTTGCCGGTACCACCGATGACTGACTTGCCACTGCCCGCACCCGTGGTCGAGAAATCATCGTTGAAGTTACCTGAAGTATCGTTGATCGCCACCTTGCCGTATTTGAAATTGCTTCCAGTGATTCCGTTTCCGTTCAAGGCGTTCGCGTCCGACAAGACCAAGGTTCCGCCCTCCAGGATCAGGTTGCCGCTGAAAGCGGTCGTGGAATCACCACCAGCCGAACTGTCTCCCGTAATCTCCAAGATACCAGCTCCCGTTTTCTTGATGTCGCCTGCTCCTGTCAACTCATCGACTTTCTGATGCCCGGATCCAGGGGAAGAAGAATCGTTCTCGATCTTGATCGTGCCTACGTTGCCACCGGTGGACGGCGCGCTCACGATACCTGCAAAGGTTTGGGCTCCATCGGTGGAGTCCAAGCCCAACTCGATGTTGTAGTTGCCATCCGCGAAAGCAAGGGTACCAGTGGCTTCACCGTTAATGTATCGAGCCCACTCGAAGCTAGCGCCGGTGGTGGCTGCCACTTCCAGGGTGGCTCCTCCCTTGATGTCGATGAAGCTCGTGGCGCTGCGAACACCAGTGTCAGTGAAAATGCTACCGGACGAGTTGTTGAGAATAAGCTTACCCTCCTTGACCGTGACGGTTCCACCGGTTTGGGTACCCACGCTGATTTTCTGATCGCCGGCGCCCACTTTGATCAGAGCGAGGTTGTCACCGGCAATGCTGGCGGTGTTCGATACGTCAGGCGTAGTCGCCGTGTCCGTGTTGCCGGTCGCAGAATTTATGATGAGAGCTCGCGTGGCGCCTTCCGCGTCAATGGAACCGGAAGTAAGGTTTAAATTACTGACCACCACGTCCCCGGTAAATTGGGTGCTGGTGATAGTGGCTCCATCGGAAACATGGGTAATCGTGGTGGACTCGTCTACGCCGGGAAGTATGTTGTTTGCGTCGACCAAGGCGTCACTGTCGAAATCCGTATTGTCGAACTCCCATAACAAATCACCTCGTCGGGCGTTGGATGATGCTTGATCATGCAGGTTGATATCAAGATTACTCGAACCACCTCCATCCGTATCCGTCCATTTCCATGCATCGCTTCCCGCCACGTCCGTCACCGTGTTGTACATGGCATTGAAGGCATTGCTTAAACCACTTCCGTATCCGCCACCATCGGCAGCTGTGTCTACGTCGTAAAAACGAATGGCCAAATAGGCCTCCGTTCCGCCATCAGTATGATAATCATCGAGGGCTTGCAGGGCATCCGATTGATCGAAGGGCGAAGTCACCGTTTCCGAATACTCATTATTGCCGCCAGTTCGAGCGTTGGCATTAACCAAGGCGGTGTCGTCACCACCATATGTCGCTCCGGTTTTGTCGAAATCGGTAACGAAGCTGAATTCGCCGGCATCCCAACTGGACCCGGAGGTCGAAATGTGGTCTCCGATGGCAGTCTTTACCGTCAAGGGAATGAACGTTCCCTTGAAGGGATTCGAAGCAGTCGCGGTAGGAGCCAAAGTGGATGAATCGCCGAAATAGCCGATTTGAACGAGATCGCCATCCTTGACGGCGGTGGTTCCCACGTGAAGGGCAGTCGAACCATCGGCTTTTTTGAAAATCACGGTATTACCAGCCGGATCGCCGCTCATGAAATTGAAGGTTCTCCAATAAATTGTGATCAAATCGGAATAGCCTTCCACTGCGGATCCAAGCAAAACCAAAACCGTTAACAAAAGGGCGGTTGGCTTCTTCAGTAAGCGGGCACAAACAGTAGAGTGCACGCGTTTAAAAAGGCGCGCAAAAGTCGGTCTTGGATTATTTTGGCTTAGTTTGGGCAAATCTACAGTGACTAATAAAGCGCGCCTTCATACAATTCGTCAACTCTTTCATCGAAAAAAAGAGGGCTGCTCAATTCTCCTACAGCGCCGCGATGAAACAACCGCAGGTATACGCAGTGGAAACTTCGAATAATATGGGGTAAAGGGAACAGTCGGGCGATGCAAACTGGAGAACTAAAGGAAGCAAGTGGAAAGCCTTCGTGAAGAAGGATTGAAACGAACTCGAGAATACTTGGTCGTGGACGCGGAAACTAGGTTTCCGCTTGCAAGAACAGGAAATTGAGGCGTATATTCCACGCATCCTTAAGTTATTTAGATCGTGCAACGAATTGGTTTCGCGCGCGCTACTTGCGTGCACGCGCCTTCCCTGCGCAGGCACTGGCGCCCAGCGGGATTCGTCCGTTCCATGCAGGGAAAGCCCCATGCGAAGAACGATTCGTCGGAGCAAGCAGGCAATCGTTGTCATTTCATGGTTGTCGGCTTTGCCTATGGCTCAAGCTGCGAAAACCTTCGTGGTGCACTGGAAAAGCACCTTCGATTCGTCCTCCAGCTACTTGTTCGTCGATTCGGACGGCAATCCATTGTCGCAAGGAACCTCCACCAACCAGGACGGTTCACTGGTTGTCCTCGGGTATTTCAGCGAATCGACCAGCAGCAACTTGTTTCAAGGCGAATTCGTGCCCCTGACGATGGGAACGTCAATCGGGGATTCCAGCTATGGTTCGGGCATGCAGCATGGCATGTTCTCCTTCTCCACGAAATTCGTGATGGGCTCCCAGGCAGTCACTATATACCCGAATCGACCAGCCACCTACGACGTCAACGCCAGCCACGTAATAGAAACCAACGCCCCTCCCAACGGAACCTACTTGGCCATTCGCTTTTACGACCAAAGCGTGATCAGCAACAGCGCCAAGTACAACACGGTGGCCAGCCCCAACTGGAAATGGACAGGAGCCTCCTCGGGAATTCCCACCAATGAATACTTCAAGGCGATTGGAGATTCCGGCTCGGGCAACACTTCCTCATCCGACTACGTGTACGGCAACACCTTCGAGAATCCTTCCTTCCCCTACCAAACCGCGATCGCCTTCTCATTCGACCTTGGAGTCACCGTACAAGGGCCTGGAACCGTTTCTCCCGTCGACGTGAATGGAACCTACGAATATGGAACCAACGTCGCGATATCGGCAACGGTAACCGACGCCAATTATGAATTCGCTGGCTGGAGCGGCGGAGGCACGGCGGACGCCAATGCCTCCGTTACCACCGTGTCGATGACGCAGGATCGGAACCTGACAGCTGTTTTCGAGCCCAAGGAATATACCTTGACCGTGCTGGTCAACGACGGCTCCAAAGGCAGCGCAAGCGGCAGTGGCACCTTCCCTTACGGAACGGTTCCAACAATTACCGCGACGCCGGTGACCGGGCACGAATTCACGGGATGGAGCGGCAGCGGGGTACTGGACGCAAACGATGCTTCCACCACGGTGACGCTCGACCAAGACCTGACGGTGACGGCCAACTTCGCGCTCAAGCAGTACAATNTCGAGGTGAACGCCACGCAGGGCGGCACGGCGGCANCGGATACCGGNCCTTATTACCACTTCGGCGAGTATGANCTAAACGCCACGGCCGCAGTGGGTTANACTTTTACGNAATGGACGGGAGANGTGGANAACGTGGACGACGTCAANTCCAGTTCCACGAGCATCACGATGCTGGCTNACGCAAACGTCACGGCCTCGTTCACCATGAATAGNTACCTNCTGACGGTNAATTCCACTGCCGGCGGGGACGCCAACGGCACCGGAACCTATCTGCATAACCAATTGGTGTCGGTAACCGCAACACCATCAACGGGATTCAAGTTCACCGGATGGACCGGAGACGTCGGATCTCTCGGTGATGCCAACGCCGCTTCCACCACCGTCAACATGTCGACGGCAGGCACCAACCTAAGCATAACTGCAAATTTCCTGCCGCAGGACTTGGACTTGGCGGTAACTACCACGGAAGGCGGTGACGCCAACGGCACTGGAATCTATCAATATAACGACAACGTCTTGATCGTAGCCACCCCCTTGACGGGTTGGTCTTTCGATTATTGGTCGGGCGACGTCTCGGTCCTGAGCAGCACCGACAATGCAAGCGTCACGGCAACAATGGTGACGGATGCCAACGTCACGGCTAACTTCACCCGCAAGCAATATACCCTGACCGTTCTTTCCGGTGCCGGAGGCGACGCCAATGGGTCGGGTGCCTTCACTTTCGAAAGCAACGCCACGGTCAGCGCCAGTCCGAACCCACCGGCAGGGTATGAATTCTCGCACTGGTCTGGAGACGTTTCCACCATGGTGAACGTAAACTCTTCAACGACCACGCTGGCAATACCTGCTTCCGACGTCACGGTAACGGCAAATTTCTCGGCATTGCCTTATATCGTCAGGCTATCGGTCAACGGAGACGTCAATGGGACAGTCGGTTTCGAGGGGGATGCCAATGGCTCCCTGAGCGTCACCGCCACTTATTTCTACGACGACAACGTCAGTATCCTCGGCTTTCCAAACGGTACGGATGCAGGGGCTCCCAAGCGTGGCTACTACCTCGACCAATGGTCTTGGGTCACCAATGCCGGCAGCGGCACCACCTCGGAGAATCCCTACCGTTTCGTCTTGAGCGGCGACCTGAATGCAACCGCCACCTTCTTGCCCATACCTCCTGATTCCTTCTTGATCACCTTGGACAAAAACCTATCGGCGGCGGGAACTCTTTACGTAGCCAATGGAGGATACTACGACGAGGACACCTCCTTCCCCATCACCACGACGACGAACGACGGCTATACCTTTCTCGCCTGGACCAGCGCCGAAATCAGCAGCTTCAGTCCGGGCGATTTCAATTCGACTGCCACCGTAGGCTTGGACCAAAACTCCACCGCCACCGCGCAGTTCCTCCAGAACGAGTACTTTCTCGAACTGACCTCCACGGCCGATGGAACGGTGTCGGAAGGAGGCGCCTCCCATCGTTACGGAGACAGCGCGGACGCCAACGCGACCCCCGATTCGATTCACGATTTCAATCAATGGACGATCGACAAGACAATGGACTACTCGGTGACGGTGGGATCCAAATCTCATGATGCCAATAAGTCCGTTTTCATGGTGAAAGGACAAGAGCGCCCTTCCCTTACCTTCATTCGCGGGTTCACCTATTCTCTCGAAGTGAATGGCAGCCATGAGTTTCAATTCAGCACTGATCCCAATGGTGGAGGAGACTTCTCGGGGGAATTCCTCACGGGAGTGACCAATTCGAGAGCGACCGGTGGAGCGACTATATCCATTGCGGTAGACGATTCCACACCCGATACCTTGTACTATTATTCGGGATCTACGCCTGGCATGGGGAGCCCGATCAAGGTGATCACCATGACCGACTCCGAGATATTGCCTTTCCCCACGCAATCTTCGACCAACGTCGCCATGGTTGCAGACTTTTCCCTCCAAGCCACCTATTCGCTCAAGACCTACGACTTGACGGTCAATGCCTCGACCGGTGGATCGGCCGAGGCCAATGCCACTGGTCCCCATGAACACGGCTCCATCGTAACGATCAGCGCCACCCCTGACGTAGGCTACGATTTCGTCAGTTGGTCGGGCAGCGGCATAACCGATGCCAATGCGACGACGACGACGGTAACGATGACCCAGGCGCAAAGCGTAACGGCCAACTTCAAGATCAAGACCTACTCTCTTACGCTTGCCTCCGATTCCTCGGGTGGCTCCGTGCGTACCAGCGACAACGAATACCTCTACGAACATGGAGCTACCGCCACCATTCTGGCAACTCCCAGCGAAGGGTACAGTTTTATAGAATGGACCGGGGATTCCACCTCGGTGGAACGCAACGCCACCGTCTACATGGACGGCAACAAAACGATTACGGGAACGTTTCAAGCCAACATACACAACCTGTTCATCACCCAAACCACCAAAAACGCGGATGGATCCAGCAACGAGAATTCGGCTCTCGGCGGAACCTACTTCGCAGGCTCGAATTTCGCCCACGGAGCCATCGCATCTCTCGTGGCCACCGCCAATCCAGGTTTCGAATTCGTCGAATGGGAAACCAATGGGACCATTGAGCTCGACGTCGCGGTCTCGAACGGGGTCTATGCAATCAAAGGTCAAAGCAGGCCTACCTTGATTCTGGTTCGCGGCAACGTATACAATTTCAATCTCGATGGCGGAACAACCACCGGCCAGCCCCTTTACTTCAGTACCAGCGATGGTGGAGGCGGCACCCTCAGCGGCCTGCATGACGCCAACGTCACTAATTCGAACGCCGACTCCGGCACGATCACGTTCGCTCCCGATGCGTCGACTCCGGACACGCTTTATTACTATTCCAGCGCAACTGCCGGAATGGGCAATGCAATCAGCGTGGTGGATGCCGCGTCCATTGATCTTGGGCAATTCAGTTCCACCAGTACCAGCACGAACGTGACGATGGTCGCCGACCGATCGTATCATGCAGTGTTTCAACGCAAGAGCTATGAGGTGGACTACGCGCCTTATCCGCAAACCGCCGGAAGCATTTCCTTCGCAACCTACGATGGATCGAGCAAAGTGGAGCATGGATCGACGATTACTTCCACCGCTACACCAGCCGAAGGCTACGTCTTCGTCAGTTGGGCAGGAAGCGGACTTACTCCCGCCCAGCAGGTACAATCGACACTCGCCTTGACCATCACCTCCGACCAAACCATCACGGCGAACTTTGCCAAGGAAGGAAACGTCACGCTGATTCTCAACGTCAGTCCCGACGTCGCAGGGTCAGCGGCCGGAGCTGGGACCTACACCTACACGCCAGCCCTGCCCATTTACGCCGAGGCAAACGATGGCTACGAATTCATAGGGTGGCAAGGTGGCAGTGGTTTCGTCGATGATCTGAATAATTCCAGGACCACCCTGAGCCTGATCGACGATCTGACGCTCACCGCCCTTTTCGAGCTTGTTCCAAGCGCCGCGAACGAGCCCAAAGCCCGCCCACTGGAAGCGATCTACGACGGATGGGATTGGTGGCATAGCGACTGGTTCGGTTCCTATTGGTACGTTTCCGGCAACAACTGGGTGTTCCATCATCAACTCGGCTGGTGCTACATGATTGTCCAAAGTGATGACTCCGTCTGGCTGTGGTCGGAAATCATGGAAAACTGGATATGGACCAACCCAACGCTCTTTCCGTTTATTTTCGACTATCCCAACGCGGAATGGCTCTGGTTCAATACGACTCAATCGATTGGTCTATCCGGGCAGCGCCTTTTCTACCGTTATTCCACGGGCAAATGGGAGACCCGCTGATAAACGCCTGTTCCGTAAAGCAATTACATCGATCGATTTTTGATCTCAGATATCATTCCGTCTACATCAGCTGCATGCTGAAAGGTATCGGAAAGGTTCGGTTCACAAGATGCTCGGCATCCGCCAGGATGAAACCCTAGTCTTGAACTTACGGCTCGTTCAAGTCATCGATTGAGCCGCATTAGATAGAAGCTACTGACCTTATCTAACTTAAACCAGCTTGAACCCAAACAAAAGGAGCGCCGCCTCCGCAGGCGCCGCTCCTAGTTTGCTGAAAAGAAAAGAAAGGGTTACTTTACCGGATTGTAAGCCTTCAAGTAAGTGGTTTCACCACTATTGTCCTTGTTGCGCTTGATCAAGATACCAGCTCCCGCGTTGATCGTGGTGTTGCCT
This sequence comes from Opitutia bacterium, assembly GCA_002721705.1. Lineage (GTDB taxonomy): Bacteria > Verrucomicrobiota > Verrucomicrobiia > Opitutales > Seribacteraceae > UBA2993. The sequence goes on along the minus strand of PBLJ01000026.1, from coordinate 24,054 downwards.
ACGTCGGCAAAAGGATCGTTCGACTCTCGCCACTGTCCTGAACTGAAAATGGCTTGTGGTGTGCTGGTATAACCGCTACCGGCGGAAGAAATGGAAATAGCGGACACCTTGCCCGCAGTAATCGTGCAAGTGCCTTTGCCTCCGGAACCTCCTCCTCCGATGAAATATACTGCGGCAGTGCCGGAATAACCCGCTCCACCTGTGCCCGTGGCCCAATATCCACCTGACATGTACTCCGCATTCGCGCTCTTGGCTATGGTAAAGGTATTGTTAGTCTTGGAAATGACTGGCCAAGTGCCATTGGCGGAAGTTTCAATGACCAAGGCCTCTCCTTGCACCGAGGTTTCGTCGCCGTTGGCCTTTAGGTACTTGCTGTTGTCGTCATTGTACTTGTAGCCCTTGACGCCCGCGATCGTCACGATGTCACCCACTACCAAGCCATGGTTGGCTCCGGTAGTGATCGTCATGTTGGCGTCACCGGGGGCTGGATTCGTAATACTTGAAATCGTGCATTTGTGTCCACCGACCAGATTATTTGGATCGACAGGATAGGAAATGTCCGCCGATGCCACACCGGTCCCGCTGAGGCGAATCGCTGTGGAAGTAGCTACCTCGGTAATGGCGACGTTGGAATTTTTGTGGAAATACTTGGACCAAGTGCCATCGCTTTCCAGAACGTAGACGAGATCACCACTTCCTTCGGTGTCGTGAGGGTAGAACTTACCGACGTTTTGACCAATGCTGTCACTCGGCAAAAGCTCGGTGAGCAGAATATCCGCTCCAAAGGGGTTGTTCATGAGAAAACGCTGACCAGCCCGAGGCAACTGCATCTGCGTGTCGGTGGTCAAAAGAGCGCCGTCGAAGGAAAGGTTCAGGGCATTGTCGTTGCGCCGAGCCACGATGAAGGATTCATCCGGATAAATCAGGGTGTCGTTGCGAGGAGAGACGAGAAAGAATTCAAAAACCTTGAACCAGCCCTCGTCGAAAACTCCTCCACCCGTATTGAAGTAGTAGGGAATGTATACGCCTCCGGAACTACTAGGCTCCCATAAATAGACCCAATCAGCTGTGTCGGGAAAATCGCCCCCAGTCAAATCCACGTCTGCAGCGGTGGTGCCGAAAACCTCACCCAGAGTCGTCGCTCGAACGATTTCCACGTTGTCGAGCCCCGTAGAGCTGAAAAGATCGGTCAAAGCCTCGCCTTCACCCAAACTGGTATCTCCAATGGTCACGGAGGTAGCGGTGTTGCTGTCGATCAAGAAAGCCCGTCCTTCATGAGCTCCGCTGGTCAAACGGATGAAATGACGACCGGAGTCCACCGTGACGCCAGGTGGGTTGGCCGAACTATACCCGGAACCTGCGTTGGTAGGAGTCATCCCCGTGACGGCGCCTCCCGACAAAGTGATTTGGGCTGCATCGACGGTAGCCGCGTCATCTCCGGTGTCAGGGTCATCGATTACCACGGTGGGTTCCGTGGACCCCAGTCCACTGCCGCCCGATACTACGGTGAACCCTGAAATCGCTCCAGAACCGTTAACGGTGGCAGTGACCAAAACCGTGCCGCTCGCCAAATGGTCGGTGGGAAAGGCGGGTACGGTATTGCCTTCTATGTCTTCCTCCGTAGCCAATGTGACAACTCCCGTCTTGCTGCCGGCATTCCATGTTGCGGAAGCGGTCGCCCCAGTGTAGACAGGGTCCTGAGAGAGCGAGATGCCGGCTATCTTATAGGCCGGATTTTCCAAATTGGTCGAACCATCACCAACAGTTAAGCTCATGCTTCCACTGAGCTCACCTATCTCCGCTTGTGCGCGCAAACCGTTAGTGGAAATTAAAATGGTTGCTAAAAAGAAGCCAGATGTTCGAAGAAATTTACTTTTCATGGTCGTGACTGCGATGAATTCTTAGTGGAATCTTCCTTTAGGTATTAGCCGAAATCGTCGAAATATTACGTTTTTTTTTTTACTTTTTTTCGCGCCCAAAGGCACGCGTATACATAAAGCACTTATATACAATGTTTTGCATATTTAAAAAAAGGTCCTTTTGTAACTATTATTTTTACTCCAAAGAACGAAACAAAGCAAGGCCGATCCCTTGAAAGAGGATGTTTGGCGCCCACACGAGTAAATCCGGCCGAGCTTGAGGGACGTTTTCCAGCCATTCGGGAACGATTGTCAGGAAAAAGAAGTAAACCAATGCCAGGGACAGGGCCAAGCCTGCATTGAACATAGTCTCGCGACGCCCTACCCGAATCGCCAAGGGAACCGCGAGGAACCCAAGCGACAAGGGAGCGAACGCCAAGGCGCAGCTTTTGTGGATATGAAAATCCGCTTGAAAGGAATCCTCTCCCTTGGCCTTCAATTCTTTTCTGTGATCGAGCAATTCACGGATCGTCTTGTGTTTGAGCGACCTCGACCTCACTCCACCCTTCAACTGCAACGGTATGGGATCGTGATCCCTGAATGCAAGAAAGCTCGATCCATCGAACTGTTGGTAATTCGCGGTTTTCAAGCTAAGCCACAGAACTCCTTCGGCCTCATCGAAACGAATGGTGCCCGATTCCGCGAAAAGCAAAGCCAAAGGTTCGCTCTCCGCATTCATGAACCACACCCTTAGGTTACGCCAGACACCGTTTTCGCCACTATCGACCGACAAAACGTAGCGCGAAACCTCGTTCTCGTGAGATGGCCCCGTTGTTTCTAGCGCTTCGCGGTCTCTTTTTGCCTGAAGTCCGTTGAATGCGGTTTCATGCGGCAAGTTGGCAAAACTTTCGGCAGGGTTTAATTCGGTAGCGCTCGGATCGCCTTCTTCACCCTTGAGGAAATTCTGCTCGGCGGCAACGAACTCAAGCTGTTTTTCAGCAGACAAAAACTCATCGAGGTTCTGGAAGAAGAGCCTTTCTTTATTTTGTTCGAATGCCGCATTGGCCTGAGGCGCCCATTGAAGATTTACCAGCAGGCAGAGACCGGTGGCCAGAAGCGCCAAAAGGAACACGGGCGCAGCGATGCGAGTCAAACTCAAGCCGCAAGCCTTCATTGCGACAATCTCCCTGTCGGCGGACATACGACCAAGCGACAAGAGGATACCCGCCATGAAACCCAAGGGCACGGCATAGGAAAGGACGTATGGTATCAAAAGGCCCGAAAGCAGGAAAAAAGAATCTGCGGACAAGAAAAGAGCCTTGAGGAAATATTCATCGTGCCTTGTGGCATTGCCATAAAAGAGAACGAAGCCGAACAAGGAGAAAACGATGACCGAAGAAACCAACACGTATCGCAAAACGTATCGTTGAAGAAGAGTCATCGGAAGCTCACTGGTTGGTCTTTGGACGATCGAGGCATTGCTCGAAGCGCTGGATGTCTGCAGGCACGTCGATTCCCACGGTGACGTCTTGGGTCATCGACACCATGACGTCATGGCCATGTTCCAAGGCCCGTAGTTGCTCGAGCCGCTCGCTTTTTTCGAGGGGAGTTTGCGGAAGGCCAACGAAAAGTTGCAGGAAATCAGCGGAATAACCATACAGGCCAAGATGCCTGAAAGCGAGAGTGGACTCGGCCCAAGAAGCATCGCCTCTATGAAAAGGTATGCTGGCCCTGGAAAAATAAAGCGCTTTCCCCGATGCGTCCAAGGTGACCTTGACTTGGTTGGGATCGCGAAAATCCTGCTCTTCCTGAAAAGGGCAAGCCAAGGTACACATCTCAGCCCCCTGCAAAAGTAGATCGGCCAAGGCATGCAGTTGGGCTCCGCCAACCAAGGGCTCGTCCGCTTGGGCGTTAATCACCATTGGCGCGCCCAAGGTTTCATTTAATGCCGCCACGCGATCGGTACCAGTTGGCAAATCCGGATCCGTGAGGTGAGCTTGGTAACCGGCATCCTCCAGAACTGATTGAAGTTCCGGATCCGCCACCGCGAAATGAACCGGATATTCGGGAGCTTCCACGGCCAATCGATCGGCAGTCCACAAGATCAGGGGCTTTCCGCGAACAGTATGGAGCAACTTTCGTGGAAAGCGCTGTGAGGCCAAGCGGGCCGGAACAATAATAATGAGATCGGACACAAGAAATTCTTCCCCTAAGGAAAAAGAACTCTGGGCCAGCGAGCAAGTGAAAGAAAAAGGTTGCGAGTTGAAGGTCTTCGCGCGAAAGCGAATGCATGAAAGAGGAAGATCGCGAATTCCCTATGGAGATGGATCCAGCACAAGCCCTCGAGTTTCTGCAAGCGAACCCGTCCGCCACCCTCTTGGACGTGCGCGAAGTCGAAGAAAACGCGTATTGTGCACTGAAAGGCAGCTTGTTGATCCCTTTGAACAGTCTATCGGAAGCGCTCTCCTACGTTGATGAAAAAAAGGCCGTGGTGGTTTACTGTCATCATGGCATTCGTAGTTTGGCAGCTGTCCGCATGTTGCGAGAAAAGGGATTTACCAAGGCCACTAGCCTGCGTGGTGGAATTGACTTGTGGTCGACTCAAATCGACGCCTCGGTGCCTCGGTATTGACGCCGCGATCAATTTCACGACAATCACCGACTCTCTCATGAGCCCATCCGCTATGCTCGAACCTGTTTCCCGCAACTCGTTGCCAGACGAGGCAGGTCACTTTGGGCCTTATGGCGGCATGTACGTGCCGGAAACCCTGATGGCTCCCTTGTACGAGTTGTCAGCAGCTTACGAAGAAGCCCGCAAGGATCCAACCTTCCAAGAGGAACTCGCCCATCATTTGCGATCCTTCGCCGGACGTCCCACTCATCTTTACTTTGCCGAACGCCTGACGGAATTCTGCGGGGGAGCCAAAATCTATCTCAAGCGAGAGGACATGCTCCATACGGGAGCCCACAAGATCAATAACGCGATTGGGCAAGCTCTCTTAGCCAAGCGCATGGGCAAACGGCGCATTATAGCTGAAACGGGAGCCGGGCAACACGGCATAGCCACGGCCGCCGTCTGCGCTCGCTTTGGCTTCGAGTGCGTCATCTACATGGGAGCCGAAGATATGCGGAGGCAGGCCCTCAACGTTTTTCGCATGCGCCTCAGTGGAGCTGAAGTACGAGGCGTGGAAGCTGGCCAGAAAACCTTAAAGGAAGCGATCAACGAAGCGATGCGCGACTGGGTCACGAACGTCAGGAAAACACACTACGTTCTAGGTTCGGCTCTAGGATCTCATCCTTATCCTCGCATGGTTCGAGACTTCCATGCGATCATTGGAAAAGAAACCAAGGCTCAAATTCTCGAGGCGGAAAACCGCTTGCCCGACGAGATGATTGCCTGCGTGGGAGGCGGCAGTAACGCAATTGGGTTTTTCTTCGAATTCCTGGAGGACGACGAAGTACGCTTGACCGGCGTGGAAGCAGGAGGTCGAGGCATAACCGACGGGGAACACGCGGCTCGTTTCGATGGAGGAAAACTCGGGGTGCTGCAAGGTTGCAAAACTTGGATTTTACAGAATGAGGAAGGCCAGATCGACCTCACCCATTCGGTTTCGGCAGGTCTGGACTACGCAGCGGTTGGGCCGGAACACGCATTTTACAAGGATCGAGGCCGCATCGAATATGGTCATGCGTCGGATGCCGAAGCCTTGGAAGCTTTCGCGAAACTCTGTGAGGTCGAAGGCATAGTGCCGGCCTTGGAATCGGCCCACGGGTTGGCTTATGCCATGAAAAGGGCTCGCGAAATGTCTCCGGACAGCATCTTGTGCGTAAACCTAAGTGGCAGGGGTGACAAAGATGCCCAAGAAGTGGCTCGCCTCAGAGAAGGAACAACAAACTAAACGCTGTAAAGTAATGAATAGCATGACTGGATACGGGCGGAGTTCCTTCCTCCACGAGGATCTCGATGTTTCAGTGGAGGCATCTTCAGTAAACAAAAGGAATCTTGAAACGCAGGTGTCGCTACCTCGAGACTGGCAATCGCTTGAACGCGAAGTTCTTCAATGCGCCCGCAAGGCAGTTGGGCGTGGCAGAGTACAAGTCACCATCAAGGCTCGTCCCTCTCAAGCCAAGGGGAACGCTTCCACCTGGGACGAGACTCGACTCATGAACGACCTTGATCGATTGCGGACGTTGGCCGAAAAGGAAGGCATCTCCTTTCTGCCCGATGCCAACTTGCTGACACAGTTGGCCACTACCCAAAGAAACGAAGCCTCCTTGCCGGAACCAAACCAAGTAAAGAAAGACTTGGTAAATGCTGTTCAAGAGGCGTTGGTGGAAATGGTGACCACTCGTTCGGAAGAAGGAGCAAGGCTCGGCAAGGACCTTGCTTCCAGGGCAAGCAAACTGGCCGAACTAGTGGATGCTCTTGAGATATCCAGCGAAGGCATTGCCAAGTCTTGGCGTGAGAAATTGCTTGAGCGGTTACGACAAGCGGAACTGGACATCGATCTCGAAGACGAACGGGTGTTGAAGGAAATCGCTCTCTTTGCCGAACGCTGCGACGTCTCCGAGGAACTCACGCGACTACGCAGTCACGAGGAATTGCTCAAAACCATTTTCCAGGAAGAGGGCGTGGTAGGTCGCAAACTGGAATTCGCCCTCCAAGAGGTTTCTCGGGAACTGAATACCGTGGCAAGCAAATCCCCCTCCGTCGAAGTCAAGAGAATCGTCATCGACGCACGCGCCGAAATAGAAAAAATGCGTGAGCAAGCCCTGAACGTGGAATAGCGAGGAAGGGTCAAACCTCTTCCGCGCTTGCCTCGTTGGAAGCAACCTCAGCTTGGTTACGCCGGGCATCCTGAAAACCAAAGTAGAGGTAGAAAACAACGCCGACGAAGATCGCTGAATCGGCTACGTTAAAGATAGGAAAGTTCCTCAACCCTGCCCAAAACCCATTGTATGCAGGAATAAAATAAAACTCGAAATCTATAAAGTCGACCACCTCCCCTCCTCGGAAAAGCCGATCGGTCAAGTTGCCGGCGATTCCTCCGCAAATGCCTCCAAACACAAATTGGAGGGGTAGACGATCCATTTCCAATGCTTGACGGAAAAACCAAATGCTCAAGAGAGCTACAACCGCAAGACAGGTGAGAATTTCAGGATAATCGGAAAACATGGAAAAGGAAGCCCCGGGATTGGTGACGTAAGTGAAATTCAAGCTGAGAAATCCATCCCAATCGAAAACTTCCATGTATTTCTGAGCACCATCTCGAAAACGACCAGCCCAACTCTTGGTGATTTGGTCGACCACCAAAACGGCTAGACCCAAGCACCAAAAACGAACGTAGGTCAGTTGCACGGTACCGAAGATCAGGAATCGCCGTCCGTCTGCATACCGGGAACGGACTCTGATAAATTAGTGAATATGCCTCCGCGCTCCACTTGACGTCCTTCGCTTTGTTCATGAAGGGCTTGGCCTTCAAGAGAAAATCGAGTGAATGGCACAGCTTTCAACCTGTCTCTCTTGATCGGCTTTCCCGTATTTTGACAAATACCGAAAGTTCCATCGAAAATACGATCGAGCGCTGCCTCTACCTCCTGCAAGGCATCTTGCTCGCTTGCCACCATGCTCAACGCCACGTCACGGTTAAATGATTCCGACCCCGCATCCGAGCTGTTGGTCGATAAATCTCCCGATTCCTCCTTGCTGGAAGTGAGCAAAGTACCTTGCGCATGAGCATCCAAATCATCTCTCAATTCATCGCGCAACTTAACCAAGGTTCGATAATAGGGCAGAAATTTCTTGGGCACTTGTGATTCACGCGTCTCTTGCGGCGTTTTCTTCTGGCTAGGGTTGAATCCTAGAATGTCGGAAACGGATGCAGCGGAAAACTTGCGCTTTCTACTCCCACCCTTTTTCGAGGCGGAAGTTTTTCGAACTTTCGCTTTTTGGTCTTTGGGACCAGACGCGGTGAAAGAATCCTTGGACTTCAAAATTTGACGGACGTCGTCCAGCGAGAAACCCTTGCTAGACGTTTCAGGCGGGCTCTTTGCTTTGCGCTTGGCCTCCACTGCGGCTTTTGCCTGTTTGGCTATGGAAGATGCCGTTTCTTGGGACTTCTTCACAGGCGCTTTTTTCGCAGCCGCCTTCTTAGCGGGAGCCTTCTTGGCAGGAGCCTTCGCCTTCTTGGCGGCCGGCTTTTTGGCGGGAGCCTTCTTGGCGGCCGGCTTCTTCGCAGTCGCTTTTTTGGCGGGAGAGTTTCGCTTCTTGGAAGTGGTCTTCTTCATCTTGGATGATATAGGTGTTTGTTGATCAACTTAATCTTCGTCGATAATTGGTCTGTCTGCAAGAGCTTCAGCGCATCTGGGCGAAACTTCACCCCAAGGACCCGCCGATACCAATTCAGGGACCCAGCGCCAGCTACGAGGGCAACGCACGCCAGGGGCTTGACGCACCTCGACGCAAAGTTCGCTCTTGGAACTTTCCATTAGAATGACGCTGGAAACAATGAAATATTCGGGTAATTCCGCCTCTCTTTTCCGCAAAATGGAGAAAATCGGGTCATTGGAAGCTCCTCTAATTTCAACTTCGGCGTCGAGGGATTGTCCGATCTCCTTACGCGTCCGGAGCTCCTCCATTTTCTCATTCAAGATCGTTGTCTTGAAATCAAAGACCGCCTGAATTTCGCTGACGACAGCCTTGTCGTACCAAGAAGAATCGGGTTGTGGCCAAGATTGAAGGCAAAGAGCATCATCATCGGCGAAATCTTCGCCGCGCGAATAATGAGCCCACGCCTCGTCCGCAGTATAGGGTATAATGGGACCAATGACCCGAATCAGAACGGAGAGGATAATATCAACCGCAGTTTGAGATGATTTTCGCAATGGGTGATCCGGGGCAAGAGTATACAAACGATCCTTGAGCACGTCGTGATAAGTGGCCGATAAAACGTTGCCGCAATACCTGCTGATCAACTGAACCACCTTGTGGAATTCATTGGCTTCGAAGGCAGACGTGGCTTGATTCAGCATCTCGGTGGTTTCATGCAAAGCCCACTGGTCCAAAGGAGACAGGCTGGTGAAAGGCACGGCGTCGCGTTCGCGCTCGTAGTCGTACAAGTTTCCTAACTGAAATCGCAACGTGTTCCGAAGAGTCCTATATACTTGGGTGACTTGCTTGAAAATCTCTTCAGACAAGGGAATGTCGTTTCGGAAGTCCTCCGAACAAACCCATAACCTGACAACGTCCGCGCCATAACGAGCAACAAAGCTATCCGCGGTTTGCGGTTTTCCATCGCTCTTGGAAATTTTCCGACCATCTCCCCCAACGACGAAACCATGCGTCAACACTCTGTCATAGGGAGGCTTGCCATCGGCAATCATGGAAGTCCAAAGCGATGATTGAAACCATCCACGATGCTGGTCGCTTCCCTCGAGGTAAAGATCGGCAGGCCACTTGAGGCTTTCCTCTCTTTGCAAAACCGCTCGATGACTACATCCCGAATCGATCCATACGTCCAGCGTGTCAGTGCCTTTGCGCAGATTCTTGCCTTGCCATTGTTCAGGCAACGAAATCCCTTCCAGCAACTGGTCCTCGGGAGCTTCAAACCAAATGTCCGTGCCGCTTTTTTCCACCTTGTCGGCTATGCCTCGCACCACTGAAGCATCCAGTAATGCTTCGCCATCTTCATCATGAAAGACCGGTATGGGAACGCCCCAAGAACGTTGTCTGGAAATACACCAATCCGGACGAGACTCCAAAAATCCACGAATTCTACTACGTCCCCAATCGGGCGTGAAAGCAACCGACTCGATAGCTTCCAGAGCAGCAGCCCGCATATCATCTTTGTCCAATGAAACAAACCACTGATCCATGGCTCGAAAAACCACGGGGGTCTTGCTACGCCAACAGTGGGGATACTGATGTTCATACTGCTCCACGTTAAGCAAAGAGTTCGATTCATTCAGAATGGACAGCACGCCGTCGTTGGCTGGACAACCTTTCTTGGTTGAGAGCACCGACAACCCAACTAAGCTGGCTGGCACTTCGCCATCATCGACGTATTTGCCATCATCGTCCAGAGGACAATAAGCCTCCAGCCCATGAGCTCGTCCCGTCATGTAATCATCCAAGCCATGGCCAGGGGCAGTATGCACGCAACCTGTGCCAGTATCCATGGTGACGTAATCGGCAGCCAACACAGGGCTTTCCCGGTTGATGAAAGGATGCTCCGTCTTCCAACCGACCAAGGCTTCCCCCTTCAGCTCCTCAGCTAGCTCGGTGCGCTCCAATTGACAGGTCTCGATAAAACTTTCAACCAAGGGCGCCGCCACCCAATAGGAATTGCCGTCGGACTTAACTTCTCTGTAAGTTTCCCTTGGGTGAACCGCAATCGCCAAGTTCGCGGGCAGTGTCCATGGGGTTGTCGTCCATATTGGAATAAAAGCGTTTTCGACGGCGCGTCCATTCGAGTCTCGGATCTTGAACCTGACGTAAATCGCCGGACTGAGGTGATCCTTGTATTCAATTTCAGCTTCGGCCAAAGCGGTGCGGCAAGGAATCGACCAGTAGACCGGTTTCTTGCTACGATAGACAAGCCCCTTGTCGATGAACTCCGCAAAGGTACGTAAGATGGTAGCCTCGTAAGCCGGCGTCATCGTGCGGTATTCGCGCGCCCAATCAGCAAGCACACCAAGTCGCTTGAATTGATTTCGTTGCCGCTCAATGAAACCTTCCGAGAATTCCTTGCAAGCTTGTCTCAACTGCAGCGCGTCGCCTTCACTGCCTGCATCCCGCAAGGCCTTGGTGACCTTGTGTTCAATGGGAAGTCCATGGCAATCCCATCCCGGAATGAAAGGAACGCGAAACCCCCGAGCGCTCTTGTAACGAACGATTACGTCTTTGAGTGTTTTGTTAAGGGCGGTGCCGACATGGACGTCGCCGTTTGTGAAAGGCGGTCCGTCATGCAGAATGAAGTTTTCTCCTTCGGCATTCGCCTCCAACAAGCGATCGTATAACCGAACACCTTCCCAACGCGAAAGCCTCTCGGGTTCCCTCTCAACCAAATTGGCTCGCATGGGGAAACCGGTTACCGGTAAATTCAGCGTGTCCTTCAGCGCATTAGCCATCTGTGCGAAATCCGAGCGTTCGCTACGAAAAGAGGGGATGAAAATGCTTGTTCGCGCGCCTAAGTCAAGGACGTAAGGCGCATGGAACCAGCGAATGTTCTTGCTATGCAAGGTCCGTTTTTCAATGTGCAATCTCTTTTCATGGAAAGCTTGCTAAGCCCAATCCTCGACCAATGGCAATCAAACCAGCACACGTTATACGTGGTGGTCTTGGTGACTTTGGTCATTGTTGGGTTTTATCTTCTGTTCAAAGGGGGAGATTGGCTGACCGATGGTGCCAGCGGCTTAGTGAAGGCATCAGGAACCAACCCCGCCGTGATTGGCTTGACGATCGTTTCGATGGCGACCTCCGCGCCGGAGCTTTTCACCTCTCTAACTGCTGCCACCAAGGGAAGCGAGGAACTCATAATCGGTAACTTGGTGGGGAGCAATCTCGCCAATATTGGCTTAATTCTAGGGATTGCGGTGATCGTGAAACCCTTGAATACCTCCAATCCACTGAGCTCGTGGCAATGGCCTTTTCTTTTCGCTTCCACCTTGTTGTTTACGATCATCTGTCTACTTCCCCATGAAGAAACAATATTCTCTCGATTGGATGGAGGCATCTGCCTTGTCCTGATGTTGGGCTTTTTGTTCTTGCTCAAAAAGGATGCTCGAGAAAAAGACGTTTCGAGCGAGGGAAATGGCCAGCTCTCCACTGCCAAATGCGTACTGCTTTTGGCAATTGCCGCCGGGATATTGTGGTTGGGTTCCGAAATTTTGGTCGAAGGCGCCGTTCGCTTGGCGCGCGAGGCAGGTGTTGGAGATGCAATAATCGGACTTACCCTGGTGGCAATAGGAACCAGTTTGCCTGAGCTAGCGGCCAGCCTAAGCTTGGCTCGCCATAGTCAGCACGCCATTCTTCTGGGCAACTTGGTGGGATCCAATATCTTCAACATGCTCCTGGTTGGCGGAATAACGGGAGCGATCTTTACTTTCAAGGTGCCCCCTGAATTGTTTCAGATCGAATTCCCGGCCATGCTTATTCTGACCGGTCTGCTATGGTTGCTCACGTTAGGCAAAAGTCCGATGGGGAAAGCCCAAGGCTTCTTGCTGATAACATTGTATCTCGCGGCAATCGCCGCATCCACGGTCTTTCACGGTTAAGGAAAGACAGAGATCAGGAAACCTCACTCTCCGATCTGAAACCTAGCGAAACGATTTACCTTCAGGCCACCTTCGCAAGCTTCAAGCAACCCGCTGATTGTTAAGTCCGGATTCTTAACGAAGGATTGCTCCAGCAAACAGTTAGTAGCGTAAAACTTCTCCAGCTTGCCACCGACAATTTTCTCTATGGCGTGAGGTGGTTTGCCCTCGGCTTGAGCCTTGGCGATCTCCGTTTCCTTGAGAATGAGATCAGGGGCCACTTCTTCACGAGAAACGCATAGAGGGTTGGCAGCAGCTATGTGCATGCACAAATCCTTGGCGATCTGCTTGGTTTCTTCACGCGAGGCCACCTCATCGGAATCAGAAGACAAAGCAAGCAGCACGGCCACTTTGGCGCCTGTGTGCACATAGGACTGAACTACCCCAGCTGCTTCCACGGTCAAATGCTCGAAACGGGCAATCTTAATGTTCTCCCCGGTCTTGGCCACTTGACTCGCCCTCATTTCCTCAAAGTCGGCATCTGGAGAAGCGAGCAACAGAGCAGCCATCTTTGCGGCAAAGCCTTGAAATTCTTCGTTCTTTGCCACGAAGTCAGTCTCACAATTCACTTCGACCAAGACACCAGAAAGGCCATCCTCCGCCACGCATTGAGCAATGACTCCCTCGTCGGCTTCACGACCCGCTTTCTTGGCTGCGGTGGCCACACCCTTTTTGCGCAACAAATCAATCGCTGCATCAAAGTCACCTTGGGTTTCGGTGAGCGCTCGTTTGCAATCTATTAAGCCCGCACCTGTCTTAGCTCGCAAGGTGGCTACGTCATTAGCAGTAATCTCAGCCATAACAATCTTTTTCCCAGACGGTATTGTAAGAGGAATTTTCGTTTAGAAAACTTAGTTCTCAGGTTTTTCTTCCGAGGCGGAATCCGAATCGTCATTCGAAGCCTCTTCTTCTTCTGGCGTTTCCTCGCCTGCCTCAGCTTCCTGCTCCTTCAATTCTTCTTGATCGGTTTCAGCAGTAACCTCTTCGTCCTCGGCAGTCGTTTCCTCTTCGGCGGCCGGAGCCACTTCCGCAGGCGCATCTTCCGTCGAGCCCTCGGTTTCTTCGGAATCGTCTTCTCGGCGACGCGTATCGACGAATTCTTCGTAACCCTCAGGTAAGTTGACTTCGGGTTCGTCGTCTCCATCGTCAAAGTCATCTTGTACAACCGGAGTGATCCCCTTTTGAACCTTGACCACAACGCGATTCGCGGAACCGGATTGGATCGCCTCCATGATGACGTCGGCAACAATACGGATTGATTTCGAGGAATCGTCGTTTCCGGGAATTGGATAGTCGATCAAGGTCGGATCCGAATTACTATCGACAAGAGCGCAAACAGGGATCTCCAGACGGTTGGCTTCGGCTACCGCGATGGCTTCCGTTCTCGAGTCTATGACGAACAGAGCGCCGGGCAACTCGTTCATGTCCAACAGGCCTTCGAAGTTTCTGCTCATACGAGCCATTTGTCTTTTGATGGCTGCGGCTTCCTTTCCCGGCAATTGGTCCATCGTCCCATCTTCCTCCATACGAAGAAACTTCTTGTATTTGGCAATACTGGTCGAAACGGTTTGGTAATTGGTAAGGGTGCCGCCCAGCCAACGAGACACGCAATAGAGCATATTGGTGGATGCCGCCATTTCGCGGACTGGTTCCTGTGCTTGTCTTTTGGTTCCAACAAGCAAAACCTTCTTTCCGGATGCAACAATGCCTTCCATTGCATTCGCAGCGCTTTCAAGCAAATCATAGGTCTTCTCCAAGTCTATGATGGAGATGCCGTGACGATTATCGAAGACAAAGGGTTTTGTCTTGGGATTCCAACGGCGAAGCTGATGTCCAAAATGGACTCCCGCGTCGAGGAGGTCTTTTACTGTAACGTTCATGATAATTAAGCCTTCAAAGCCCCGGCGAACGACTCGGGGAGAAATAATTTTCTTTGGGTTGTTGAACTTGGTATTTAATCCTAACTATCCCATCACCGTGCGAGGTTTGGGAAAAAAAGGAGGAAAACGTTTCCCGAGGCAAACGCAAGGGATATTTAATCCAGACAAAAAACAGGATTTTACGATTCGAGAAAAAAATCTTGCCTCAAAGACTGCGTATCAACATTTTGTTGAGTTCTCTTTTTTGCATGGATGCAGGGTGGAGCAGTCTGGTAGCTCGTCAGGCTCATAACCTGAAGGTCCTGGGTTCGAATCCCAGCCCTGCACCCAATCTCCCACTGCCAAGCAACTGGAGCGCCAAGTCTCGGTAAAGAAGTTACTCATCTTGGTTAAAGAACTGTTGCTCACTTATTTTGAGATTTGCTCATGAAACCTCGTCACTCTTCGAAGTCGTTCCAGATATGAGCGCCGAACTGGAAGTTGTTTCTCGGTTTTGCAGCGATCGATTGAAGATAGAAGACGTCCCCGACTTCCCGGGAGCTGAAAACGGCTTGCAAATTGCCAACGACGGTCAAGTGACGAAGGTGGGCGCAGCAGTTGACGCTGGCATGGAACCCTTTCGTAAAGCGGTCGATGCAAACATCGACTTTTTGATCGTACACCATGGTCTATACTGGAACCCGCCGGTGCCTCTGATTGGTGTCGCCTATGAAAAAATCAAATTACTGCTCCAGAACAACATCGCAGTTTACAGTAGCCATCTACCACTCGACGGACATCCTGAAATCGGGAACAATGCAATAATCGCCCGTAAGCTGGGGCTGCGGACAAACTCCACAATCTTTCCATACGAAGGAGTGGACGCAGGACTCCTAACCGAAGGTATCGAATCGCGACAAGAGCTGAGGGCAAGTCTTGAAAATTTATTTCCGAATGGTATCCAAGCCATTGAATTCGGATCCGAGAATCTCGGGAGAATCGCCATTCTATCAGGCTCAGGTAATAGTGTCGTGAGTGAAATCCTTGGTGTCGGAACGAACACCCTTGTGACGGGAGAGCTGAGGCAACATCATTTCAACATGGCGCAAGAACTGGGTCTGAATCTCTATGCCTGCGGACACTACGCAACCGAAACCTTTGGCGTGGATGCACTGGGGCGTGAGGTTGGCAAGCAGTTCGGATTGGGCTATGAGTTCATCGAAACCAGTTGCCCGCTGTGATTGATGACTTGGGGATTGCCGCTTCAACGGATTAACCTTTGATTGGAAACGATGAAGAAAATCGGATTACTTAACGGCCCGAATCTAGACCGCTTGGGGAAACGAGAAACTTCGGTTTACGGTACGACCACGTTGGACGAAATCGTAGCCAAAGTGGAAGCTCGCGCCGATCACTATGAAGTGGAGGTTGAATCGTTTCAATCCAACCATGAAGGTGAATTGATCGATAAAATCGCATCTTGGGCGGATTCAGCTTTTGTTGGATTGATCATAAATCCAGGAGGATTCACGCATACCAGCGTGGCGCTAAGGGATGCCATTGTTGCGAGTGGCCTGAAAGCCGTGGAGGTACATATTTCCAATATCCACGCTCGCGAGGAATTCCGCCAGAAGTCGCTGATTTCAGGTGTTTGTTGCGCAGTGGTCGCCGGCATGGGCCGGCACGGTTACGTTTCCGCCCTGCGCTATCTCTCCGAAGAGGCTTGAGCCAAGCCAAATAAGGGCAGGGAGAAATCCCCCCGCTAGAATAGAAATTTGATCAGACGGCATTTTCACCGAGGAAAAAGTCATTCCCTTTGTCATCGGTAATGATGAATGCGGGAAAATCCTCGACCTCAATTCGCCAAATCGCCTCCATCCCAAGTTCCTCGTATTCCAGGCATTCCACTTTTCGAATGCATTCCTTGGCTAAGCGAGCAGCTGAACCACCAATGCTGCCCAAGTAAAAGCCTCCATGCTTCTTGCAGGCTTCAACCACCATCTTTGACCTGTTACCCTTGGCCAGCATCACCAATGATCCTCCGGCAGATTGGAACTTGTTGACGAAAGCATCCATACGCCCGGCTGTGGTGGGACCAAAGGATCCAGAAGGGTATCCTTTCGGGGTCTTGGCCGGACCAGCGTAGTAAACTGGATATTCCATGAAGTAGTCAGGAAATCCTTCACCATTGTCCAAACGCTCCCTTAATTTTGCGTGGGCAAGGTCACGCGCCACGATTAACGGCCCAGTCAAAGCCAGACGAGTCTTCACGGGATATTGGGTGAGCTTGTTTCTCACTGCTTCCATGCCTTCAGTGAGGTCAACCTGAACCACCTCGCCACTGTCTTCTTCCACTTCTGGAAGAAAACGCGCTGGATTTCGCTCCAAGTCCTCGAGGAAAACGCCCTCTTCAGTAATTTTGCCGAGGGCCTGCCTATCGGCTGAACAACTTACGCCAATGCCAATGGGCAAGCTGGCCCCATGACGAGGCAGACGAATTACGCGGACGTCGAGACAGAAGTATTTACCGCCAAACTGGGCTCCAATTCCTCGTTCCCTGGTCAACTCGAGAATTCGTTGTTCGATGTCCGGACAACGAATGGCATGACCTGATTCGTTCCCGGAAAGAGGAAGACCATCGAGATATCGCGCGCTGGCGAGCTTGACTGTTTTTAGATTCATCTCAGCCGAAGTACCTCCGATGACGACGGCCAAATGATAGGGTGGACAAGCAGCTGTGCCTAAAGCGGCAATGCGATCATCCAAGAAATCCAGGAGCAAGTCTTCGCGTAGAAGAGAAGGCGTGGCCTGATGCAAAAAGGTCTTGTTAGCTGATCCGCCTCCTTTTGCAATAAAGAGAAATTTATATTCATTGCCAGCGACGTGAAGCAAATCGATCTGCGCGGGGAGATTGGAACGAGTGTTCTTTTCCTCGAACATGGAAAGAGGGGCCAATTGAGAAAACCGAAGGTTGTCGGTGGCATAGGTCTTCTCAATACCTTTGGCTATGTAGTCCTCATCACTTCCAACGGTCCAGACTCTACTCCCCTTCTTTCCCATCACTATCGCAGTTCCGGTGTCTTGACACATGGGCAAAATGCCCTCCGCGGAGATTTGAGCGTTACGCAAAAGATCAAGGGCCACGAACCGATCGTTGGCGGATGCGTCAGGATCGTCTAAAATAGAACGCAGTTGTTCGAGATGGCTTGGGCGAAGAAAGTGGGCAATGTCGTGAAAAGCCTCTCGAGACAATAGCTCCAAGGCTCTTGAATCGACTTTCAGAAGATTGGAACCTTCGAACTCGGCAAGGCTTACGAAATCGGTTGTAAGGGTTCGCCAAGGCGTTGCTTCGTCAAGTGAAACCGGAAAAGGGTCTTGATGTATGGACTCGCTCATGGGAAAATGTCTTTGAAAGTGGGAGATGCAACGGCCCGACTAGAGATCCTCGCCAGATGATTCATCGTCCTTGACTTCGGGAACTGCATTGGGCGTCGGGGTAGGCACCGTGGAGTTTTGATCACTTGGAACAATGGATTCCAATTCGGGAGGCGGGGATGAAACAATCTTCTTCTTCGATCTTTTGGTCACTCGAACGGGAATTTCAACCTCCTCTGACTCCCTGCGAACCAAAAAATTAACGAACTGGCCTGGTCGAGCGAAAAAACTCGCGTTCGCGACGTCACCTCTTCGCTTAATAGCAAAATCTCCGATTTTCAAAAGTTGATCACCAGGACGCAGACCGGACCCTGCTGAGGGAGAATCCTCGAGAATCTCATCCACAATGACACGTAACCCCTCTTCCAGGCTGATTTGGCTGGTAACGGTCAACCCAAACCAAGCATAGGTTGCTTTGCCTGAAAACAGCAAATCATCCCGCACACGCAAAACAGCACTGGCTGGAAGAATGCAAGACGAACGCAAATCAGGCAACCCGGCATAAACAACGCCTATGAATCTTCCATTGAGATCTAGCAAAGGCGCTCCCACTTCTCCGGGTCCGACGGAAACGCTGGTACGTAGCATGCGAGTGGGAAACAATTTATTACCAAAGTTGCTTTCGTTACCTTGCACGATTCCAATGCCGGGAGAAGGAGGGAATTCCAAGGCAGAACTCAAGGCGACTACGAAAGTGCCTGGTTTGGGCAACACGGGTCTCTCATCCACCCTTAGAAAAGAAAATTTCTTGGGCTTGGTCTTTAGCTTGAGTAAAGCGAGATTGGAAACCGCGTCATGTCCAAGAATTTCAGCTAAATAATATATTTGATGATGCTCGATCCAAACACGTCCTGCTCCTTCCACAATATCGGAAGTCAGGACATGACCTTCTTGACTGACAAAGAAACCAGTGCCTACGCGAAGAGTTTTTTTAGGTGGGCTGTCTTCTGAGTCTTTGACCAACAAGGTGGCTTTGACCCTAACTATCGCGTCTTCATTGCTCGAGAAAACCTCAACCAACCGATTTTGAAGCGCGAGAAAAGGCTCCCCCGCTTCTTGAGCACTAGCTAAAAAAGAGGAAAAAAAAACAAAGCCAGATAGCTCGCAGTTGCTCGAAAGAGCGATTTCATTGGGCTTGGCTAGTTAGTCTCTAAAGAGATCCGCTAGGATCATGAGATTCTGATTCAGCAAGAACAGTTGAGACATTGGCTCCGGCATAGGTAACGAAATCAGAGGTGTCGTCAGGAAGATCGTTGGAAGAGAGCACCGTATCGAATTCAGCAACTTTGGATTCATTCAAGGTGAGAGTCACCTCTATGAATTCGACCTTGTCCCCAACGGTTTGCGAATCAGCCAAAGCAAGCTCTACGTCGATGAATTTCACTTCATCCGGAGCCTCGCCCTCAATCACGTTGTCTTTTCTGGAATCATCACCTGATTCAACCGTAATGGAATTTCCCTCCTCCATCAATGAATTGTTCGGATGAAAGAGAACCACACAGAAAATAATCACTCCGGCCAAACCCAAGCCAGAAGACAAACGCAAAGCCCAACTTCTGGAAATTGCACTAAGCAGAGCCTTGAACCATGTTTTCTTGGTAACGACTGATTGTAGGGCCCGCTCTTTGACCACGACCTCGAAATCATCCCAAAAGTCTTCCGGCGGTCGTTCGTACCTCTTTAATTGAAGTAAATCGTCCAAGGTCACGCGCTCTTCGCGCTTTTCACTATTTTCGTTAAAGTTGCTCATCATTTTCCCTCTCAGCGAGTCATCGCAAAAATTCACTTAAAAAACCCTGTAGTTGCCTCTTGGCATAATGGAGTCGCGAACGCACAGTCCCCTCTGAACATTTCATTATTGAAGCAATTTCCTTATGACTGAGCCCGTCAATCTCGAACAGGACCACAATAGTTCTATGTTTGTTGGACAGTTTTTGGAGCGCTTCGTTCAATTTCTCCTGCAATTCCTTGAGAAAGGTGGGCTTGTCCGCAAGCGACTTGGAGGACAGAACCTCTAGAACGTCATCTCGACACGCTTCCTCATCAATTCTCTCGAAACTGAAAAAGCGTCTTGCCTTGTTCTTTTTAAGGAAGCTCAGGGTCGTGTTTACGCCAATGCGATATAGCCATGTGAAAAAAGAGGAATTTCGCTTGAAACGGCCAATGGATCGAAAGGCCTTGATAAAGGTTTCCTGAACCAGATCAGCGGTATCTTCACGATTCGCGGTAAGGTTGTAGATCACCGAAAAAAGCCTTTGTCGATATTTCACGACAAGCTTGTCAAAACAGGCGACCTCTCCTTGCTGCACCTGCATCACCAAACTTAAATCTCCATCTACGTTGGGTGCCAACGACTCCGCGCCAACGGTTGGCGTTGCGATATTGGAAATTTCTTCTGTTTTTGCCACGACTGTTGTTAATTAAATTGCAGGAAGGATTGACTTGCAATTTAAAAATAATTGGGAATCAAGGTTTGAGCTCCGATAGCTTCCGTTCCATGTAGGGAATCGCTTCCAGCAAAAGAGGAACTGGTCTGAGATTCAAGAAATCAGCCATTGCGGATTCAGCCAAATCAAGTTCCACTCGTATTCGTTCCACGCACGTTTCGAACAATTCACGTTCATTGAACAAAGTCCTTATCGCCTCGACGTCGGTTTCCTTGGCGTCCCACAAGTCCTCGGCTTTTTTGGAATCCAGTTCGCGCAAAAGCAAAATCAAGGGCAAGGTCGGTTTGCGGTTCATCCAATCAGTTCCCAGGGTTTTCCCAAACCGAAATTCGTCACCAAAAAGATCGGCTAGATCGTCAAATAGCTGATAGGCAATGCCTAAACGAAGTCCAAAAGTCGCTGAAGCATTGCAAAACGCTTTCTCGAAACCTCCCAAAAAGGATCCAATCAAACAAGATACGCGAAACAATTCGGCAGTCTTCAATTCGATTATCCTGTAGTAGTTCTCAAGAGATAGGTTCAGCTTGCCTCTTTGGAGAGTTTGTCGAGTCTCGCCAGCACAGGTACGGCGAGTGGCTTCGGAAACCCATCCGCAAATCTCAGTGGTGGGAAATTCCGCAGCCAATCGCAAGGCATGTGAAAAAAGAGCGTCGCCAACCAACACTGCCACTTTCGCGCCCTCGTCGGAATACAAAGTACTGGCGCTGCGTCGCAAAATAGCCTCATCCAGAACGTCGTCATGAACCAAAGTGGCGACGTGAACCAGTTCGACCACCGCGCTCGCTTTCACCAAATCAGGACAAACCTCGGTTTGTCCGGTAAACGCCGCCCTGTTCAAAAGGATGGGCCGCATGCGCTTGCCACCTGCCTGCAAACAAGCGCTTACTTGATCTCGAATCTCAGGCTCGAATTGGGCTACCTGTTCAAGGATGAAAGCTTCCAGACACTCACGAAAAGCTCTTTCTTGATTCCTATCAATCTTGGTATCGTCAACGAAATCAAAATTTCGACGACGACCAGCTGCCATTTCAGTAATCACCGAAAATGCAATGGCGGGAAGCGATCCTTGAAAGCTTGCTTGGCACATTGAAAGTCAAATGACTTTCAAGGCGGCGCAAGCCGCAGGATCAACCCCAATCCCGCTTCTTGTGGCGGTTCGCCCGGGTACGTTTACGACGCTTGTGCTTATTCATCTTCAAGCGGCGCTTTTTCTTCAAGTTGCCCATGAGAGTTAAGGTCTTTCCTTCAGTTTAGGTTTCGAGAGTATTGTGATATCAGTCTAATCAAGCATTCTAACTGAATTTTCCTGCTCAGGTAAAGCTTCTTAACGCAACCCTTGCCAAAAACCTGCTAATGCAAATGCAATCTTACTAGACAAAAGCGAGTCTCTGCAACAGCTCGAAAGCGAGTGAAGACATCGAGTCGTCCTTCAGCATGGAAAAAATACCTAAAGAGACTAATGCCAAAGCAACTAGGCGTATGACTCGAGTGGATTCCGTAGAAGGAATGATGGCAAGGCATGGTGGAATGATCAAAATAATCCCTATTATTTTCAGGACAATGGCAAAGCCCGTCATGCTGGTCGCGCCTTGTAGAGAGTTCTTCTCAATTGCTTTGGCGTTTACTCCAGTGGTTTCTGCATCGACCTTATCCGCAAGGGTTTCGTCCTTTTCCTCAATCTTGCTTTTGGCGTCCGCAATGTCTTTTTCGAGGGCTTCAATTTCTTGATTTATCTTGGAGACCTGTTCATAGTTCGATGAGTCGCGAGCCTTGCGATAGGCTTCTTTCCTCTCAATTTGCAATTTCCTCAAGTCAATGCGATCCTCATAGGTTTCCTCATGCCATTTCGCATTCACTTCAGACGACAGGGTAGTGCCTTCAATTGTCAAAGCAGTTGAGTAGACGAGCCGATTGAAGTAGAAATTTTGCAAAGTCCAACCCACGACGAACAGTGCCACTCCAATGAAAATCTTCTTCAAGGAATCACTTTTCATGATCGAAAAGTTTGATCCCGAGGAACTGGAACTTTGTTGATCCAACCCTGACGCTTCACTGCTTGAGTTAGCTACGGGTTCATTCGCAATCGCTGGTTGAGCGGAAGTGGAATCACCCCCACTACTGACCGCAGACGGAGGCGGGTCATTGCTGACAAAGTCAACGGATGCTGGTTTGTGAACAAGAACGGGGTCAGCCTCTTGAATGTCGGGAGGAAAAGCCAGCGCCTTGTCCATTTCACGCGCCGATGAAAATCGATCGTCCGGGTTTTCCTGCAATGCTCGTTCCAGCCAAACGTCCCAACCTGCGGACAGCCCCTCGACCATCTGACTGGCCACCTTGAACCCCGGGGTTTCCTTGCCGGTCAACATATGAAAAGCCATCAAGCCAATGGCATAAAGATCGCTGCGAGCGTCGACGGACAAGCCCTGTCTTTGCTCTGGGCTCATGTAGGCAAAGGTGCCCATGAGCGACTGCGAACGTGAGTTGCTCGTGCCGGAATCGACAAGGGTATCCTCCGCATTGGGAGAATTCACGGCGTTCCCAACCTGGGTCTGCATCCAATCCGCGCCGGCTGCGTTAACCAATCCAAAGTCAGCGACTTTCAGCCGATTGCCATCAAATAGAATATTCGAAGGCTTGAGATCGCGATGCACCAAGCCTTTGTCATGTGCATAAGCAAGCGCCTCGAGCATGGCCTCTACGAACGAGCTCACGTCCTCTTCGTTTAGACGACCTCCATGTAAGGCGATGTAATCCCTGAGGCTGACAATTTTTTGCCCGGAAACCTCCCTACCCTTCATCAATTCCATTCGGAGCCAGTGATGGTTTTCCGTCTGCCCGAAATCATCGACTTGGACAATCCCTGGGTGAGACAAGCCCGCCATTGCTCGGCCTTCGAGAAGAAAGCGTTCCAATGCGCGATCCTGATCCATCATCTCGGCATGAACCAATTTAATGGCATGTTGGGTCCCAAGAATTCCATGCACGACCTCATAGACTTCTCCCATGCCACCCTTGCCCAGCAATCGCACAATCTTGTATTGCCCGAAGGTCGAGTTATCTGGAAGACTTTGAGCTTCTCCGCTCATGAAGATAAGGGAAATGTCAAAAGTGTTCGAAAAAGGCGAAATGTGATTCAATTTGGATCAGATGACACCGAGTAACACAGCAGCGTTGTGGAAGTTTTTGCTTTGGTGCCAAACTCTTCACGGGCAAGGCTTTGCAGTTTGCGAAAAAAAGATTCAATGGAGGCAGAAGCTAAGGCGTTTCCAGTCGAATCGCACCCGCAAATTCCAACGATCCCGCCCCATCAATTGATCAACCGATTAACAAAATACCAAGAGCTTTGGAGTTCCTCAAGGAAATCGGAGGTTAGCAAGGCATACATAACCACAATGGCCGCACCTATTCCAAACCAACGAGTCAGACTGTCCACCTGGTTGTCTTGAATCAATCCGAGAGAGCCTTTGAACATGAGGAAAACCGCGCCTATCTTGACAAAATCAAACAATATTTTAAGACGCAGGAACCACTGGATCATGTTGAGTGAAGTAGCTTGATAACCTACACTGTCGTTTTCCGCATCGACCCTATCCTCAATCGTGTCCTGCTTCGTATGAATGTCATTTTTTTTGTCATTAATGTCTTCCCGAATCTCCCTAGTTTCACCACCATCGTCCTCAGCTTCCTCTTCCGCAAGTTCCAGTCGCTCTTCCTCGGTTTCGTAGGCAACGTCCGATTTGAGATTAGCGTCGTGAACGACTTGATCGAGCGTGCCGCCCTTGGCCCAAACGGCCCAAGAAAGAAAGAATTGTTGACCAGCCCAACTAATGAGCAGCAACATGATGCCCAAAGAGAGGTACTTGAAAGATCCGTTTTGCATGATTCGAGGTGTGGTTAAACGCTAGTAAAAAGAATTATTTTCGGTTGGTCTACACGAAAATCATGCTCACCCCGAATCACTAAAATAAAGACCCGCCCGCTCCTTGCGGAGCGAACGGGTCATAATACTGGCGACGACCTACTCTCACACGGCAACAATGGCCGCACTACCATCGGCGGTTGAGGGCTTAACCGGCGTGTTCGGAATGGGAACGGGTGTTTCCCCTCACCTATGGAAGCCAGAGTGTCTTCCGAGGTCTG
>PBLJ01000025.1 GCA_002721705.1 Opitutia bacterium | reverse complement strand
GCCCGCGACGAATTCAAAACGAAGGTGGACGCGCAAGGGAACAAAGCGGAAGCGCTTCGCAAGCAATACCTCGACACCCTGCCCGATTAGGCCAAGCGAAGGAGAAGACAGCGCTGGTCAGGTCAAACCTAGCCCGTGATGGTTCATCATCCATTGGCAACCGACCTCCTCACCAATCCGGGCAAAAGCCAATTCCGGAGCATTCAGGCTGCGTCCCGGAGGTGAGCTGAGGCCCCAAGTGCGAAAGAGCCTCCTGCGACCGATGCGAACCGTGTGCAATTCCTTTGCCTCCACTTCTTTTCGCACCGTCCAAGTCGCCAGGACACCGATGCCGAAACCGGATTTGATCAATTCCTTTACGGCATCCACGTTGCTCATTTCGACGAACGAGGAAATTTGCAAGTCCTCCTGTTGGAGGTAATCCATGATCAAAGTAAAAGTATAACTGCTCTTGTTGCACAGAATGAAGTTCTGCGAAGCCACTTCCTTCTTGTTCAACCAGCCTCTTTCTATCCAAGGATGCCCCGGAGGCACGACGAGTTGCAACTCGTCGCTAAACCATGGCAAGAACTCCATCTCTTCGGATTTGGTTGGCTCCAAGGTGATGGCCAAGTCGATTTGGTTGGTCCGCAACATTTCAAGACAGCCACGGGTATCGGCGCTTTGCACTTGAAACCGAAACCGAGGAAAATCTTCTCGAAAACGCCCTATGATTTGCGGCAAGAGAACTTCCCCGTTTTTGTGGCTCGAACCGATGCGCAGCCGTCCCGCGCCAAATTTTTCGTAGCCTTCCAGCTCATCGCGCAGATGCTCCATGCGTTGCAGGATTGGACGAATCACGGTCAACATGTGTTGCCCGGCATCGGTGAGGCTAACCTTTTTACCATGTCGGCGCAAAAGGCGACAGCCAAGGTCCTGCTCCAAAGCCTTCATCGAGTGACTAATGGCTGATTGCGTAAGATAAAGATTCTTGGCGGCGCCAGTAAAACTGCCTACGTCGGCAAGCATCTGGAAAGCCAATAATTGACGAGTGTCCAATGGTCGTTTCGCTCTCATGAATTCAAATTAAGTATAGCTGGAAATCCCCGAATCCCACGCCTTGGGGTTATCTCCCCGGCCAGTTTTGAAAATGGAGACAATCCTCTAGCAGATATTAAACCATTAACCTCAAAAAAGCGGAATTGGTAAAAGTTTTAGGCTGGAACCCAGAAACGCCGGTGGACTCTTGGGGTGCAAACTCGCAACTAGTCGCCCTGCTTGGAATCATGGAAACAGAGGTGGATATCCTGAGCTGGGATCACCAATACGCTAAATGCCACGACGCGCATCGTCGTTGACTGTGGGAGAAGGTCGATGAGGAGTTGTAAACGCCAACAAACTGGACGCCTCCACTCCCAAAGCACGACTCGTCGGGCAACAAAAAGCAAGGGCCCAAGCGAGGTTCCGATTGCATCATGGCGCTCGTCTAGTACGGCTCGCCGAGGTCTTGGTGAAAATCCTAGACAGTCCAAAGAACTCTCTCTAGCCTTCCCTATATGAAACTGCCATGTTCTTTGGGACTGATTTTGCTGTTGGCGACATCCCAGGTCAGTCTGGCTGCACCGCAAAGACTCCCCGCGCACTCCTTGAACGTCTTCGCGTACAACGTCTTGGAGAGTTTCAGAAACAATGATTTCGAAAACTTTTACCAATCGACGGTGTTCGCCTTGGATGGGGAAAGTTTCAAGGCCTTCCTGCTGAAAGTGAAAAACAACGAAATCAGGGATCACCTGACCAATGAAAATTGGAGCAACTGGGAAAAGGAAGCCAAAGAACAAAACAAGTCGCTTTTGGAGCTGGAGGAACAGTGGGAGAAAGAGTGCCTCAAACAATGGCGAAAAATCTACAATCATCTCCAGAAGGTGACTCCTTCGTCCATCCGCGCGGAAGCGTTTACGCCCATTTTGAGAGGAGCCGAAAAAGAAGGCATCCAGTGGCAGACCGCTCGACTCCACGCCATCGAGGTGTTTCACGAAGTTTCCGCTGACGAGACCCAATTTATTATAGATGGCGCAAAAAAGCCTGCATTATATTGGGAATCGGGCCTATCCTATCGATTGCGTTTCGATCAGAAATCACATGATCGCTCCTTTCGCTTGTCCACGCAACGCGAGGGTCCCGTGCCCTACCTGCGCGGCGTCACCCGTGAAGAGTCGGGCCATCAGGATCTCGTGGTCTCGTTCAATACCAGTCCGTTGGAACTGTATTACTTTTGCCCAAGAAAAGAATACAAGGGCATGGGAAACCATATTCATTTCTCAAGTGGAGGCAAACATCCGAAACGCAACGTCATGGTGACCTTTGCATACGGCAAGAAACTTTTTTCAATATTACTTCGTGATTGTTTGCCTTTGCCGCCCGGCATGCAGGTGGGCGCAAAGAAGAACCGTTGGTTGCAATTTGAACGTCCGGTTTGGATAGGCCCTGCTGCCTCGGAGTAAACCGGAGCGAAGTCTTCGCGAAGAGAGATTCTATTGATTCGTCTTTTCTTCGCCGCGATGAAAAAGCCTGCGACTAATGATATTTCCGTTTTCGTCCCATTCGGTGACAAACCCATGGAAGACTCCTTCCAGCCACATCTTTTCCTTCCAGAGTTGTCCATTCGCATGCCAATACTTCTCCACCCCATCTAATTTACCCTCGAAAAAGCTAGCATCATGCTTGGGTTTGCCGTTCTCGTGCATATTGACGGCCCGACCAGTGAAGGGTTTAACCTGCAAATCATAATACCATAAACCCTTGGCCGGCAAATACTGCATATCCTCGCCATCAACCGTAATCACCTTCAACCGAAGCCGTTCCAGCTCCCATGCCAAGCTCTCGTTTTCTCGAGTCAGTTTCGCTACTTCTTCGGATTGCACGACGGCGCTTTGTTGATTGCCCTGCCCTTCGCCTCCCTCGTCGGAGCAACCAGCCAAGACAGCCAACGTAAAGGGAGCTGCAAAGCTACGCTTAAGTGACAAAGACAAATTCATGTTGGTAAGATAAAGCTCCATGCATTTCGAGAGCAAGACCGGACCGTATGAAAAAATCTTGTCATCAGACAAGTCGGTCGCGGGCAAAACATACTAAGAAGGTTTCATGATTGAGCGATTGCCTGGAGAATTTCGCAAATGCAATTTTCCAATGGAAAGAATGGGCGATTCCAGTTTTGCTGTCTTCATGAGAAGTTTGTCATTTGCCCTCGCTTTGGTCGCAGGCAGTTTCACCCAAGCCGAAACCAAGGTATCGGATCCGGACCCCAAGCGTTTTTCCAAAGCCATGGAAAGCTTCGAACGGGAAGATGCCTCCTCCCAGCCAGTGAAAGATCTCGTTCTGTTCACGGGCAGCTCAAGCATTCGCATGTGGAAGACTCTGGCGCGGGACTTCCCCGGTCACGATACCCTAAATCGTGGATTCGGCGGTTCCCACCTTTCCGACGCCCTCCACTATTTCGACCTATTGATCACCGCCCACAAACCCACTGTGATCGTTCTCTACTGCGGGGAAAACGACTTGTGGTCAGGCAAGCCGCCCGAACAAGTGTTCGGTGATTTCAAGACCTTCGCCGACCGTGTTCACGAGAAGTTTCCGAAAACCCGGATTCATTACCTCGCCTGCAAGCCCTCACCCAAGAGATGGGAAAAATGGGAACTCTATCAGCGATGCAACCGAATGATCGCCAAGGAATGCGGCCAGGACAAGCGGCTGAATTTCGTCGACGTCTCGAAGGTCATGCTGGGAGCGAACGGTAAGCCGTTGCCGGATATCTGGCTGGCCGACAAGCTACACATGAACGCAAAAGGTTATGCCCTCTGGACCAAGCTCATTGGGCCAGTCCTGAAGAACGAGACATAAAGGTCAGAGAGTCCGCAGGTAGGCGATTAATTGATCCAACTGCTTGCGGGTGAGGTTTCCGCCATCGGGATGACCAAAACGATCGAGGACCTCCGTGAAGGATCGAGCGGAACCATCGTGAAAGAAACGGTCGCGCTGACTGACGCCGTGCAGGGAGGGAGGGTTGAACTCCTTGACGCCCGCTTCGTCATGAAGGCCGACGTCGTATTCGTCGGGAGAAGTGAGCAGAGGCTGGCGGTGACATTCGTTGCAACCTAGTTTCGAGAACAGCAATTTACCTTTCGTCACAAGATCATTTGGAGGCTCCATGCGAGCTTCGGAAAGTGGAGGCGGCAAAGGCAAAGTGAAAAGATAAGACACCAAGGCCTCCTGATCGAGATGCGTGGCATGCCCATGCTTTCTTTCCCCGTTGAGAAGCGTGGTGGCCAAGCTTTGCCGGACTTGCAAGGTAAGCGAGCCTTGCAAACCGTTCCAAGTCCAAGGCCCCGTCTCCGCGGTGCCGAGAAGAGAGGGGATGCGCTTGGGAGTTCCGAACGAAAAGTCGTCGAAGTTGTCATTGAGCATGCCACTGGTGTGGCCACTGGTATGGCAACTATTGCAACTGTACCAACCATCGAGCGAAAGACGTGAATTATGGAAGAGAGCTTCACCCATCTGCACGAGACCGGGCTTGGGGGTCGGGCCAAGTGAAAGGGACCCTGAGAAAGTCCCTTTCTCTACGTCGATGACACGGATCGCATCTCCAAAGAGATCGGCGAAATAAACATGCTTTTCATTCGCATCGAAAATTCCGGCAATGGGTCGCTCACCTACGCGGATTCTTTTCCAATCGGCGTTGAGATTCTTTCCCATGGCGATTTCGCCGGTCCCCCTGATGCCTAGGAGAAAAGA
Source organism: Opitutia bacterium (assembly GCA_002721705.1). Classification (GTDB taxonomy): domain Bacteria; phylum Verrucomicrobiota; class Verrucomicrobiia; order Opitutales; family Seribacteraceae; genus UBA2993. The sequence continues at coordinate 54,750 of PBLJ01000025.1, read as the reverse complement.
GCCGTCGCGGGCAAACAGCATAGGGCCCGGTTCTCCGGCCCCCTGACCGTTCCGACCGACGGGATATTGCCTCATCCGAGGAAACGATGCTCCGGCCGGATAACGAGAATCGAACAGGTCCGCGAGAGTGACGGCAACCAAACCGTTTTGCATCATGGAACCCCAAAAGACACGAGACCTGGTGGCTGGAACGTGAGGATTCAGGGATTGGAGTGAAAAGAGCAATTCCTTGCCATTGGGAGAGGGGGCGATGCCTCCGAGGTTGTGCCCGGTCAAGGAGCGCGTCGACACAAGCCGTAGTCCAGGCAACTCAACCGCTGCCACTTGGTCGGAAAAAGCATCCGTGAGCACCAGTTTTCGCGAGGACGGGTCCACCCATTGAAAGCGAGGCGGAAAAGGGAGATCGAGAACGCGAACTTGCCTCAATTCGGGACTATCCAGTTGGATCGAGAACAAAGTGACGCGGCGAGCCCACAAGGAAGCGACCGCGACGAACGAACCATCACCGACCACCTTGACGTCGACGGGCGAATGGGGAGTGGCGGCGCGAGCGCGAACACGCACCTTCGCATCCACTGATTCGAGCAACAACAATTCGTTTGCTTGCTCGTCCACCGACACCAGAAAAGGTCCGTTGGGCAAGGAGGCGATCGAGGCCAACCTCTTGCCCACGACACTTTCCCCGACAACCTGTCGAGTGGATGGATTGATCAGTGAAACCGAGCCGCTGTCGCGATTCGCAACCGCCAAAAGACCTGCTTCCGTCCATGCCAGCGCAATGGGCCTGCGAAACGTCTCCCGCGGCGTGAATGCATGCAGGGAAACGCACCCTATACCCAAAAGGACAAGAAGGAACCGGAAGTATCTCATTCCCGACTCAAGCCCTCATCGGGTTCGCGATTACAAAGACCAACCGTCGCGGTATTCCCGCTTCACGTATTTTTCGGCCTCGGGAACGCTGGGTTGCATGGTTGCTCCGTCCCAATTGATCTTTCGCCCCGTGCGGACAGCTAGGTTGCCCAGCAAAACGGTCTCGGTGAACGGGCCGGAATGAGCGAAATGAGAAAGCGGCGTGGGACCACCCTTGATACCTTCGAGCCATTCGAAATCCTCATCCTTGGTACGAGGAATGAAACGAGGGGTTTCCTTTTCAATTTGGGAAACCTCATCCGCATCTCGTCCCGTAACCAACCAGGAATCACGTCCGCGATTAAAGAAAAACTTACCTTTGTCACCAACTAGAAAGGAACCATAGCCTTTGAGATTCACGCCTTCTGCAAGCTCCTTGGGAGGGAGGTTGGCTTGGCCGTCCCTGCGTCCATCGTACCAAACGAGTTTCACGGGGGGATTTTCGCCGCGGGCGGGAAAACGATAGGTGATGGTTGACCAGGATGGCGGGGATTCCTTTGTGTTCCCACCTTGCTCCGCTTCCACCGAATCCGGGTACTTCAAGTCAAGGGACCAAAAAGCCATGTCCATGATATGGCATGCCATGTCACCCAAGGCTCCCGTTCCGAAATCCCACCACCCTCTCCATTTGAAGGGCACGTAGGCTGAATTGAAGGCGCGTTTGGGAGCAGGGCCTAGCCAAAGGTCCCAATCCAAACCAGCGGGCACTTGTTGCTTGGGCGGGCGCTTGTTCATGCCCTGCGGCCAAATGGGACGGTTCGTCCAGACATGGGCCTCGGTCACTTTTCCTATGATGCCCGACCGCACTACCTCGACGGCCCGGCGAATAGGCTCGCCCGCGTGAGCTTGGTTGCCCATCTGGGTAATGAGCTTCTTTTCCTCGGCGGCAATGGTCAGGGCGCGAGCCTCGGAAATGGAATGAGTGAGGGGTTTCTGGCAATACACGTGCTTGCCAAGTTGCATGGCGGCCATCGAAGCAACCGCATGGACGTGATCGGGTGTGCTGACGGTGACTGCATCGATATCCTTCTGCTTTTCCAGCATGACGCGGAAATCCTTGTACCGTTTGGCCTTGGGAAACTGTTTGAAGGATTTGGCAGCTCGACTTTCGTCGACGTCGCAAAGGGCCACGATGTTCGCTCCGTGCTTGGCAGCGCCGGCGACGTCGCTGGCACCCTTGCCTCCGGCTCCAATGCCGGCCACGTTGATGCGATCATTCGCTCCCCAAACGCGGTGCGGAACGAATTGGAAAGCAAAAGCAGTGGAGGCCGCGGCTCCAAGAAACCTTCTACGAGAATAATGATACGTCTTTTTCATCTGCAAATGGATTGTTTAATGGAAGTCTAAGTACGAGGGTTAACTCTTTGAAAACTCGGGGCAATGCCAAAACCACTTTGCGCAGACTTGACTTGAGGAGCTTGGAGATAGTTACTGCAAAAGATGATGCTTTCTTGTCTTTTATCTAAATCTCGACCAGCCACGGTTTTCTTTTTGACTTTCGTACTGGGGTTGGGCGTCGAAAGTTGGTCCGAGGAAAAGAAGGAGCCTCCTGAAAACGGAATCGAAGCATTGGCGGCGAAGGCTCGCTTGTCCGTCGTCATGATCGAGAGCGTGGATCGAACCGATCGAGAGGGAGGGCAAGGCACCGGATACGTGGTAAGGGAAGACGGCGTAATCGCCACGAATTTCCACGTCATAGGTGAACATCGATCTTTCCGCGTGAAATTGTCCGATGGCAAAACCTACGAACCTACGCGTATCATCGCGGTGGATCGCAAAAAGGACTTGGCTTTGGTGCAAATCGACCGCGAAGGCCTGCCTCCACTCCCCTTGGGGGACTCAGACGCACTCACTCCTGGCCAAGCGATTTTCGCCTTGGGAAATCCTCTGGGTTTCGACTTCAGCATAAGCCGAGGTGTGGTGGCCGCCCTCCGCGAACTGGAGGAAAACCCGATGGTGCAAGTTGCCATACCAATAGAACCAGGCAGCAGCGGAAGCCCTGTCCTCGACATGAAAGGCGAAGTAATCGGGACCATTGCAATCAAGTCAGGCGGCGCCATGGGCTTCGCAGTACCGATAAACGACTTGAAGCGCTTGCTTGCGAAACCCAATCCCATGCCAATGAAACGCTGGTTGACGATTGGAGCGCTCGACTCGAGGGAATGGGAATCGGTCATGGGCGGTTCATGGAGGCAAAGAGCCGGTGTAATAAAAGCTAGCGGCATAGGTTCGGGATTTGGTGGAAGAATGCTTTGCCTTCATCAAGAAGAACCACCGGAAGCCCCTTTCGACTTGGAAGTGGAAGTCAGGCTGGAGGATGAAAGCGGCGCCGCCGGCTTGGCCTTTCATTCGGATGAAGCAGACGTTCATTATGGGTTCTATCCAACCGCAGGATCGCTTCGCCTGACTCGTTTCGAAGGCCCTACCGTTTTCAATTGGACGATTCTTAACACCGTACAGAACGATGCCTATCTCCCAGGAGAATGGAACCGTCTTCGGGTTCGGCTTGGAGAAAAGGGTAAACTCACTTGTTCGGTCAATGACCAGGTCGTAATCGAAGTAGCGGACGTCGCGCTACGGAAAGGAAAAGTCGGCTTGGTCAAGTTCCGACAACCCGCGGCCGAGTTCAGGCGTTTCCGTTTCGCCAAGGAGTTGCCAGTGGTAAAGATTGATCCCAAGACCCGAAAGAACGCCCTTCGACTAGCCCAAGCACTAAGGCAAAAAGGACACTTGAGCGGCCCGGAAACGGATGAGCTGGTAGCCTTGGGAAGACCTGTTTCGAGCATTTTGAGGGAGAAGGCAAAGGACTTGGAAACGGAAGCCCTGCGACTGCGAAAACTGGCCGACGACACCTATGATAGAATCGTGATCGAGGAATTGGTCGAGGCCCTGCGGCATGAAGACGAAACATCCATCGACCTCCTGCGAGCCTCCTTGCTGCTGGCTCGACTGGACAACGAGGATTTCGATCTCGAGGTGTATCTGGAAAAAGCTGCGCGCATCGCGAAGGACGTCTCGCAAACCTTTCCGGCAAAAGCCAGTGGAGAAGAAAAATTAAAAGCCTTGGTCAAGCATCTCTTCGATCAATTGGGATACCATGGAAGCACGGGAGATTACGTGAACCGATCCAACAGCTACCTCAATGAAGTGATGGATGACCGCGAGGGCCTGCCTATCACCATGTGCGTTCTTTTCATCGAATTGGCCAATCGACTCGACCTACCTGTGTCTGGTGTCGGCATACCTCGCCATTTCATCGCAATGTACCGCGAAAAGCCTGCCAAAGGAAAACCGCAAGCCAAACCCAAGGAAATTTTGATCGACGTCTTCGGCGGCGGAAAATTCGTCTCCCGGAAGGAAGCCTCCGAACTTTCCGGGTTGGTATTGACCGACGAGGATTTCAACCCCGCGAGCAAGCGTTCCATCATTCTCCGAATGCTACGCAACTTAATCAACGTCGCGGAGCAGGAACAAGACGCAGAAAGCCGCATGAGGTACTTGAACACCATCTTGGCAATCGAACCGAAAGACAATTATTCAAGGGCAATGAGGGCAATGATCCACTATGGCGAGGGAAGCTTCGATAAAGCGCTTGGCGACATCGAGGTGTTGATCGCGGAAAACCCCGAAGGCCCGGAAACCGCGCCTCTGCGTGAAATCCGCGATCGTTTGCGAGCCCGGGAAAGGGAGTAGTTTCTCGCATCCACTCCAGCAACCCGCAGCCACCCGTTATTCCAACAGCACGTCGTCGGCGTCGAAACCTTCGCCAGTCTGGCCATCGGGACCCTTGGAGTAGAGCTGGTAGCCTTTGCCGTTTCGATCCTGGACGTAAACGTAAGGGGTTCCCCACGGGTCAACGAACGCGATGTCTCTTTGCAGCAAGGTCTTGAGGTAAGCCACGAACTTTTTATGGGACTGATGTTCCTCGGGAACGTTCGCGGGATCGTATTTGTCCGTGTTCAATTCGAACAGGCTCTCTTGGTCCAGGGCCTTTTTCTTGGGCTTGATGGTCAAGGATCCTTTCCCATTATGGAAGCCAATCAAGGACAGAAAAAGAGTCTCCGAGGGGGTACAGATTCCCTTGGGGCAGTGCGGGTAACTTTTATGAATATGATGGAATTTGTCCAAGGCTGTCCTGAGAACCGCAAGCTCAGTCTCCGCCTTCTTGCGATCCTTGCTGTCCATGGCAGGTTGCCAAAGGGAAAAATAGAGGGTCACGAGAATCCCGATGACACACAACACCGTAAGCACCTCTATCAAAGTGAACCCGGTCGGTCGCCGGCTTGCCTCATGGCGGGAATGCAAGTTATCGCAATTCATCTCTCAATAAAAGTAAATCTTCATCCTCAAGAGCCAAAGCTCGGTATTTGGGATCCAAGGCGATCGCCGAGCGCACACGTACAAGAGCTTCCTCCAGATCACCGGAAACACAAGCATAACAACCGAGATTGAACAAGAGACAAGGCTCCTCGGGATGAATTCCTTCACCCTCGAGCAATACCTTTCGAGCCTCGTCCAAAGATCCACAGCGCCTCGTGGCAAAAGCCTCGGCGATCCACCAATCCGAATTATCGGGATGTCGCTCCCTCAACAAACTGGCCACTTCCTGCATGGAGTCCCATTTTTCGGAATCCTGGAAGAGGGCGAGTTGCAAGGTCAGCGCGTGATCATGCTCAAGCTCCTCGGGGGGGATTTTCGCAAGTTCTTCCTCGGCATCCTCGAACATGCCGAGGATACGATAGCCATTGGCATAGCGCAGGAGCACTTCGGTTTTAAGAGGCATGCGTTTTTTCTATTTCGCGGGAAAGGTTCCTTATTGGAAACATAGCGCAACTAAAAGGAAATGTAAGGCTGAATCAATCTGTGGCAAGATTGGACAAGGTTCTCAGGAACCCTTTGACGTATTCCAAGACAAGCGCGAATCTACGACGAAATGAAGCTCCAAGCAGCCCAGTGGTCACTTGCAGTCCTCCTCTGTTGTGGATGCGGGGAAACGACACCACAGGAATCTCACTCCCACGCAGGTAAAACCCCGGAGGTTGACCAAGCCAAACCGTTGAAAAAGAGGGGAGAATCGAAAAAAGAAGACTCTTTCGCAACCATTCCGCAGGAAGAAGGTGAAGTTCGGTTGGCCGCCTTGATGAACCGTTTGGAGCAAGCAGCCGAGCAAGCAGCCCAAGCCGAGGATGAGCTACCTATGGTCTTCGGCGCCGTAACCGACTCCGTGGGCAATCGTTACGTCGGGCAATTCAAGAACGGGAAACGACATGGATACGGCACCTATCACTTCGTCTCTGGAGATAGCTACGAGGGTGAATATGCCAAAGGTCTCAGGCAGGGCTTCGGTACCTATCGATTCAAGGGAGGCGACAGTTACGTGGGGTACTTCGAAAATGGCAAATATGACCGCTGGGGAACGTACTTTTTCAAAAACGGCGACAAGTATTTCGGACAATACGCAAACGGACAAAGGAACGGCCAAGGCACCCTCGCCCGTGCCGACGGCGAAAGATACGAAGGCGAATTCAAGAATGGCAAGAGGCACGGCCTTGGGCGTTGCTTCTTCAAGAACGGCGAATTTTACGCCGGCGCTTGGAAGAACAACGAGCCTGACGGATGGGGATCCTATCATTACAAGGGAAAGGCTCCCGTTTCCGACCGGACAAAAGGAGTCATCCAACCCAAGGAGAGCGCAGGGGAGCAGGATCCCAACATGCCGGATGAGACGAGGAACACTTTGCTCGCTGGTCATGAATTCCTAACCCAAGCCGGTCAACTCGAGAAAAATCCCGACGAAGAGTCCGTTGACCTTGGAAACGATGGGAAACCTTCATCGCTCTCCCAAACGTCTCAAGTCCCGATATGGCAAAGCGACGAGCCACTCATGCCCGTCGTTCAGGAACTTCCAAGCGGCGATCGCTACGTCGGTCAGCTACGGGATGGTCAACCTCATGGACAAGGAGCCTACCTGTTTTCAGGAGGCGAACGCTACGTAGGCGACTTTCAATATGGAAGACAAGACGGACAAGGCCTTCTCGTACTCGGCGACGGTCGAAGATTCCTCGGCGAATGGAAAGACGGTCTACGCAATGGTTACGGCGTGCTTTACGACCTGGAGGGGCATGTGGAAAGAGCCGGCTATTGGGAGCGAGATTTGCCGGTGGGGAATTGATCTAGAAAAAATTACGCGGTAGAGTTTCGCTTGGCTTTGTTGGCGCTTGACCGCCAGAAACCAGCCGCGAGACTGCCGAGTATACAATGGGTCACGGCGCTTAACGCGCACGGCACGGGCGCCATGGGTAAGGTGGGGAAATGCTTAGTGGCCAAGGCAGCGCCAAGGCCGGAGTTTTGCATACCCACCTCGATGGATGCGGTTCGACGAACCATTTCCTTGAAACCAATGGCCTTGGCCAGGAAATACCCAATGGTAAAGCCGCCAAGATGCAAGAGCGTCACGGCCGCGGTCAGCTCTTGCCAGTGTCCCATGACGTTGTCGCGGTTTTTCGCCATGATGAAGCCAACGATCAAAATAATGAAGGCCACCGATACAAAAGGAGAAAAAGCCGAAACCTTCTGGGCGGCTCTACCGAAGAAACGATTGGTTGCAACCCCAAGAAATACGGGCAAGACAACGATCAAGAGTATGCTCTTCAACAATGCCCAAGCTTCCACTGGAACGTATTCGCCTGCGTAGAACTTCGTCAAAAGCGGGGTCATGAAGACCGCGGCGATGGTCGAAACCATGGTCATGCTGACCGACAAGGCGACGTCTGCTCGAGCCAGAAAAGCGACCACGTTCGAGGCCGTGCCACCGGGGCAACAGGACACCAGGATGAGGCCAACAGCCATGCCTTCCGAAAAATGGAAGAGATGGGCAATGCCCCAGCCAAGGAAAGGCATGATCGCAAACTGCAGGATCACTCCCAAGCCAATCGCCCCTGGCCGTTGCCAGACGCGGTGAAAATCCTCCACTTTCAAGGTCAATCCCATGCCCAGCATGATGATCCCCAACCCAATGGTTATGGTATCCTTGCCATACCAGAGAAAGGATTCCGGCCACCAGAGAGCGACCACCGCCACCAAAACCGACCACAACGGGAAAAGGGCCGTGATTGTCCGAAAGAAATTCGCCAACATGTCTTGAAGAAGTATCCGAATGGGAACGCCAGGGCGAAACTCAGAGTAGCTTTTTCACCAAATCGGCTCCGAGGTTGCGAGCCTGCACCATGAGCGAGGTACGTTGATCCATTTTGATCTTGGCCTTGGTCAGGCGGGTGGATTCCTCGGCCAGGAGGGCTTCGGTCATGCGAGCCAATCCTCTCCTGCCTGCCGAGACGTGCTGGGAAGCCCGTTCCGTCGCTATCCGCAACTCAGCCAAGTTGGCGGACAACTTACCCATCTGCACGCCTATGCCCTCGATTTCCTCCGCCACGCTGTCCATGGCGGAAGACGCGTCGGCGAACGTGTCGATGGAAACGCCACTGAGGACACCAAAGCCAACCGGTTCCAAGTAAGCGGAGGCATCGAGTGAATGGTCGCCGACCGACACGTAATTGGAGGGAGCTGTCTGTTCGTACTTCGCCGTGGCTTGGAAGAGAGTGGTGCTTTCAACCACGATGCTTATGACGGTGGATTCGCTGTGGGCGGGATTCGTGGTCACGTTGCCTTGATGCACGTAGGTCTGTCCCAAGAGTTCCGCCGTACTTCCCACACCCAGTTGAGACAGGTAATACGGCTCGTTGTCGAAAGCGGAATTGGGAGAAGAACTTGACCCGGCGGTATCCATGGGCACGAACTCGAAAGTGGTATCCTGTCCGGGGGCAAACTCGATGACGAAGCGGTCGAAGTCGTAGTTGTATGCATTACCCTCGGTTTTCCAGGAACCGGAGTCGAAAATAACCTGATTGCCCTGCTTCACGTAATACCGTTCGGCAGCTCTTCCGGAATTAACGTCCAAGGTGATTTTGCCACTGGAATACAGAACGTCCGCCGAACTGATCCAACGCTTGGTTCCATCGGAATCCACTTCCGTCGGAGTCTGAGACTCGTCCAAGCCATCGCTGAAATCGACGAATTGCACAGTCCATGCCGCCATGTCGTCGTACAAGTAAGTACCTTGAAAATCTTGGGCCCGCATGGTTTCCAGTTCTCCCTTCAAGGACTGGAACTCGAGATTCAAGGACTGCCTCAATGAGTCATCCAGCAAGGGATCCAAGGCTTGGGCGGACAAGACGGACATGCGTTGGTAGACTTTTTCAGCATGCAGAAGGCCCGCTTCCTGGGTCTGGACGTAAGAAAGAGTGTTTTGAAAACCTTGAAGTGCGGCGGCCTTGGCTTTCGTACCGACCTGCAATCGGGACGCGTAGGTGAATTGCCCACCGTCGGCGGAATCGCGCATGCTCTCCACGGAATCAGCCGAACGCAGGGCCCTCCCCACGGCGCGATCATAGCCCGCCAATGCTCGAGCAGTAGCCGAGGAAAGATCCGTGAAGATCGGAGCTGTGGATGAAAGCATGCGAAGCCTTGATTCGTGCCGGGCTTCCGCTTCCATGCGGGGCCGCGTATGACGTAAAAAATGAAATACGCCTCCTTGCGTCCCGTCACCTTGGCGCGAGGATAAAACAACGTCAAGGGTTTGAGAGAAAAAATTCTCGCATTCCACCAAGAACCTCATGCTGAAAGAGGGCTACGAGGAGAGGATGGATTCCAGTAATTGATCTTTACATATCGGAACAGTACCCGAAAATTTCCCCACTAGCACCTTGTACTTCCAAACCAAACGACTCGGGTTGGCATTGGCCAACTACCTCTTCGTCGCCTTCCTCTTCGCCGAGGAAGCCAAACCCGTCGGGCAATGGCAATTCAATGAAAACTCGTTGCAGGGCAAGGTATTGCGACCGACCATCGGTTCATGGGAAGGAAAGGTTACGGGAACGGCCAGCCTGACCAAGGAACAGCCTTTCGCCTTGGAAGCCAAGAAAGGGTTTGAAGGCATCGTCTTGAACCAAGACCTCAACCAATCGGGTCTGCCCAAGGAAAGCTTGAGCGTGTCGGCGTGGGCGCGGATCGACAAACCGATCCAATGGGGAGGCATCCTCGGCGCCATGCAGGACAACGGCAACTATGAACGCGGGTGGCTTCTTGGCTACGGCAAAGACTCCTTTTACTTTGCGGTGGCAGCGGAACAAGGCCCAAAGCGATTGACTTATTTAAATACCAAGGAGACTTATGCTCCCGGCTATTGGTATCACTTGGTGGGTACCTACGATGGCCAAAGCCAACGCATCTACCTCGATGGCAAACTTTCCATGGAGGCAAAGGCTCAAAAGGGCCCGATCGCTTATCCTCCCGAGGGGCGTTTCGTAATCGGTGCGTATTGGGACAAGGATGAGCATAGGACCATGGAAGGTCGCCTCGAGCGAATAACCCTCTGGAATCGAGCCCTGGATGCCCAGGAAATCGCCACCTTGTTCAAGGAGCGAAAGAGAGATTTCCCCGAGATCGATCCAGTCGCAGACCCAACCTCCACAAAGGATTGGACTACCTTTCTGCACGACAACGAAAGATCGGGGCAAGCCGCCGCCACTATCCAAGGAGAGTTATCGCTTCGTTGGACCCATCGTCTTCGCTTGCCCCCCAAGCCCGCATGGCCTCCTCCGGCAAAACAGGATTTCTGGCACAAGAAATACAACCTCAAGCCTCGAGTGGTCTATGACCGCGCCTTTCACGTCATTGGAGCGGGTGAACGGCTTTACCTCACTTCCTCCGCCGACGACCAGGTGCGATGCCTTTCGTTGCAAACCGGGAAAGCGCTATGGAATCAATTTGCGGATGGCCCGATCCGACTTACCCCCACCTTGGTGGATGATCGCTTGCTGGTCGGTTCGGACGACGGCCAAGTACGATGCCTGCAAGCCGTCGACGGCAAACTTCTGTGGGTCTCGCGACCACCCGAGCTAGGATCTCGCTGGATACCAGGCAATGGACGCGTTATTCATGAAAGGCCCATACGCACCGGCATTTTGGCGGACAAGCAAACCGGTTATTTCGGAGCAGGACTGTTCCCTACTCAAGGCACTTTTCTGTTCTCGATGGATCTTCGCGACGGTCGAATCCTCGATAAGCAAAAACTCTCCATTTCCCCGCAAGGTTACCTCTCCCGCAAGAACGGAAAACTCTTCGCCCCCACCGGCCGAAACCCCGCCGGAGCCTTTCTCAGCCGACTAACACGACGAGGCAAACCAGTCCCCGCGACAGCCAAGGAAATCCCAGACAAGTATCCTCACGCCTTCATCGGAGCCGGGAAATTGAAGTTTGCTGGAGGCGATGGGGAGGTAGGCGTTTTTCAAACCGATGGTTCCCTTTCGCAAAAACTGTCGGTAACGGGCAAAGCTTACTCCTTGGCGGTCGTCCGAGGCCACCTTCTGGTCAGTACGGATGCTGGCGTCTTACACTGCTTCACAGCGGGCGAAGGCGAACCGGTTCATCACCGCCCCGATGCCCCGGAACCTTTCCCCGAAAACAAGGCGTTGGCCCAAAAGGCTTTGGCAGCGAATAAAGCAACCAAAGGATATTGCCTGGTAGCCGGAGTTCAGCACGCAGACATCGCAGTCAGCATCGCTCGCAGTTCGGAAATGCGCGTCATCGTGACCGTCCGGAATGCCAAGGCGCTTGACAAACTGCGCCGTGAACTGGACAGGGCGGGATTGTATGGCAACGAGATAGTCGCTCACCCGGGCGCTGCTCCCCTCCCCTACGCCGACCATCTTTTCAACTTGGTCGTGGACCCAAGCGACACCCTCGACAAACAAGAGTTGAAACGGATTCTGCGACCCTCGGACGGTATCGGGTTGACTGGACCCAACCTAGAAAAGACCCATTCCAAGGAAGCCCTGGAAGGTGGTGGTGAATGGACTCACCTCTACGCCGACCCCGGCAACACGTCATGCAGCCAAGATCAAAAAGTCGGCGTCGACCTGTCGCTCCAATGGTTTGGGCGACCCGGTCCCGAGCGCCTGCTCGACAGGCATCATCGTTCCGTATCCCCTCTCTCGAAGAACGGTTTTCTCTTCATTCCCGGCAACGAACGAATCTTTGGCGTGGATACATACAACGGAGCCGTGCTCTGGGAAACCGAAGTTCCCGAGTCCCGCCGCATAGCAATCATGAGAGATGCGGGGTCAATGGCCGTCGACGACCATTTCCTCTACGTAGCCAGCGGCAGGCAATGCCTCGCCCTGGAAGTCAAAACCGGTAAGGTCGAGAAGCGATTTTCCTTTCCAGTCGATGCCAACGCCAGCAACCACGAATGGGGTTACGTCGCCCAGTCCGATGGTCTTTTGATCGGGTCTGCAGTCAAGTCCGGTGGCATACGTCGTATCCATGGACCCAAAGGGTTGCAAGAAAGCTATTGGGACAATCGTCCACCGGTTTGCAGCGACTCGCTGTTCGCCTTCGACCCCAAGACGGGCCAGCATCGCTGGACATATCGGCCAGACGGCAATGGTTCACTCGTAAACTCAAGCATCGCGATCAACGATGGGCGGGTTCATTTCGTCGAGAGCGAGGCGAATGACAAATCAGGTCGTGTTCTTTACGATCGCCTGATGAACGAGAAGGAAGGCTTTCTGGTATCGGTCGAACTGAAATCGGGGAAAGTTCTGGGGAAAGTGTCCTTGGGCAAGAAGAAAGGCGTCCAAAACCTCTTCGTCGTGGCCACCGATGGAGTGGTCGCGGTGGTAAAGTCGAGGAACGAAAAAACCCTTCATTACGATGCCACCGTGTTTGATGCAAAATCAGGAGAACTACTCTGGCATCGCAGCCAAAACAACGGCAACAAACTCAATGGGTCCCATGGCGAACAAGACAGGCACCCGGTGGTGCTCAACGGCGAGCTTTACGTCGAGCCCATGATCTACAACTTGAAATCCGGCATACCAGCCGAAGGACGAAAGCTCGCCCGCGGCGGAGGATGCGGCGCCATGTCGGCTTCCACCAACGCTCTCTACTTCAGGTCCCGAAACCCGACCGCTTACGTCCCCTCCACCGGCAAGTTCAAGAAAATCACCACCGTAAGCCGCCCGGGTTGCTGGATCAACGCCATCCCGGCAGGCGGTCTTCTCCTCATTCCGGAAGCCAGTTCGGGTTGCACCTGTCCCTTTCCCATACAGTGCTCCCTGGCCTTTGTTCCAAAAACCAAGAAAGAGCCATGAAAACCAAGCTGAAAATAAAGCTAGTCGTCGTTTTGTCGCTTTCCATTCTCCTCAACGTTTTCCTGATGTGGGAACTACAAAGGAAAACGAACAGTCTCAAAACGAAAAACAGTGAACTGAAGGAGCAAAACGGAGAACTAAAGGAACAACTGGACGCCGCAACCAAACCGTGACCTCCCCCTTGCCCCGCCTCTCAAGCAGGCAGTTCCCCCTGACCATTGCTTTTCTTTGCTCGTTGAGCCTGGCCGCCCAAGCCGCCTTGCCCGGGACCAAGGCTCTTGACTGGGAAGGTGACCTTGCGGAAAGAATGCTCGACGGAGCCCATCGTTTTCTCGATCAAAAGCTGAAGGACGCGCTCGACGCAAAAAGCAAAGTTCCAGCAGACCCGAAGGAACTTGCCCGCATACTGGGAGTAATGGACGACAGGTTGCCTTTCGAGTCCCCGCAACTGGTAAACACGACGACCCATACGGCCAAGGTGGGAAGTGGCGCCGGTTACGAAATACTGGCCATTCGCTGGCCCGCGCTCGAGGGAATCTTCGGCGAAGGCTTGCTGTTGCGCCCAGTGGGCAAAAAGCCGGTAGCGAACGTGATCGCCATACCCGATGCCGATCAATCCCCTGAATCCCTGGCCGGCTTGACGGACGAGCTGAAACCCGAATCTCAGTTTGCCCGCAGGTTGGCCGAAAACGGATGCCGCGTGATCGTGCCCGCGCTCATCCATCGCAAGGTTCGATCGCACAGCGAGAGGCGAAAAAGAGTCCAGCTAAGCGATCGGGAATTCCTCCATCGCTCGGCTTTCCTCATGGGACGTACCTTGCAAGGTCTTGAAATCCAAAAGGCGTTGTCCCTCGTCGATTGGCTGACGGAGAAAAGTTCGAAACCCATCGGCTTGGTCGGTTGGGGAGAAGGTGGGATCCTGGGCCTCCGGGCCGCGGCTCTCGACCCTCGTGTCGACGCAGTCTTCGTCTCGGGCTCGTTCGGTCCCAGGGAAGACACTTGGCTCGAACCCCTTGAACGCAACGTCTTCGGACTGCTCCCAAACTTTGGAGACGCCGAACTGGCCGCCATGACGGCCCCTCGAGGCTTGGTGATCGAAGCAGCCAAGGGACCGGAAGTAGTGATCGCTTCCATGGGCGCGGCGCCGGGCAGGTTGACCACGCCATCTCTTGAGAATGTCCGACGCGAGTTTACGCGAGCGTCCCATTATGTTCGCCAAGTCGACCCGCAATCACCTCTCAAGTTCTTCCTCAGCGGAAAAGGTGGCCAAGGCATCCCCGGGGGCAGCCAGGCGTTGGATACGTTCTTTCGATTTCTGGTTCCCGGAAAAAGCATGGTCAAGCAAGGCAAGCCTCCGCAAGTTCTCGCGGTCTTGCCAAACAAGCCGGAGCGTCAGGCTCGAGCTTTCAGGGAAATTGACCAATACGTCCAGCGTTTGCTGGATAAGTCTGACCTCGCAAGGGCTGCCCATTTCAAACCAAACTTATCGTCACTCGAGGCATTCGCAAAAAGCACCGTTACGCATCGCAAGCGTTTCGACGAAGAAGTCATCGGACGATTCACGGACGATTTCCTGCCTCTCTCCCCTCGTTCCCGCAAAACCCATGACCAAGCAAAGTGGACGGGGCACGAGGTCGTTCTCGACGTCTATCCCGACCTCATTGCTTTCGGAATACTCCTCGTACCGAAGAACCTGAAACCCGGCGAGCGTCGCCCGGTGGTGGTTTGTCAACACGGTCTGGAGGGACGCCCACGCGACGTCATCGAGGGCGATCACCGCGCCTATCACGACTTCGCGGCAAAACTCTGTGAAAAAGGATACGTCGTGTTCGCTCCCCAAAACCCGTACCTCATGGGTGACAAGTTTCGTTCCCTGCAACGCAAGGCGAACCCCCTTGGCAAGACCCTCTTCTCGCTCATCGTGGCTCAGCACCGCCAAATCGTTCGCTGGCTGGGAGAGCTTCCCTTCACCGACCCGAAACGGATTGCTTTCTACGGGTTGTCCTATGGCGGAAAAACCGCCATGCGGGTGCCTGCCCTGGTGGAAGGATACGCACTCTCCATTTGTTCGGCCGACTTCAATGAATGGATTCACAAGACGGGATCGACCCGCGACGACCGTTACACCTACCCCTTCACCGGCGAATACGAAATCTTCGAGTTCAACCTCGGCCACACTTTCAACTACTCGGATATGGCCGCTCTCATCGCCCCGCGACCTTTCATGGTCGAGCGTGGGCACTTCGACGGTGTGGCTCCCGACGAGTGGGTGGCCGCCGAATACGCCAAGGTACGACGCCTCTATGCCCGGCTCGGCATTCCGGAAAAAACCGAAATCGAGTGGTTTCTCGGTCCACACACCATCAACGGGCAAGGCACCTTCCGCTTCCTCGACAAATGGCTCGACTGGCCAGCGGGTAAATAAAGGCGTCAAGGCAGACGACCGAAATAATCCTTGGCCGCAGCCATCACCTTGGGAGCCAGCAAAAGGGAGGCCACCATGGTTGGAATGGCCATCAACCCGAAAGTGACGTCGAGGAAATTGATCGCGTCGTCCATCGAGACCACGGCGGATGCGACGATCGCCAGCAAGTAAAATAAGATCAGCGGAAATCTCGCCCGCGCCCCGAATAAAAAGCATCCGCATTTCGTAACGTAATAGGAAAACCCGATCATCGAGGAGAAACTCAGACACAGCACGCAGATCAACAAAAGGTAACGACCAACCACCGGAATGCCGACGTCGAAGGCTTTTGCGGTGAGCATCACGCCCGCATTTTCATCGGGAAGGGAAACCTTGGTAACCAAGATGACCAGTCCCGTGATTGTGCATACGATCAAAGTGTCGATCATCGGACCCAGCATGGCGACCACGCCTTCGCGGAACGGTTCACGCGTCTTGGCCGCGCCATGAGCCATCGCTTCCGTCCCCATGCCCGCCTCGTTCGAAAACGCCGCTCGCTGCACCCCGATCATAATGACCGCTCCAAGCGCCCCTCCCTGTACCGCATCGCCGGTAAAGGCATCACGGAAGACGAGGCCCAGAGCCTCCGGAACCACCGACAAGTGATTGAACAAAATGACCAAGGCGCAACCACCATAGAGCAACACCATGCCGGGAACCAGCCATGCGGCCACTTGTCCTATTCGCTTGATTCCACCTAAAACCACGGCTCCAACGAGGATCGCCAAGAGCAAGCCGAAGAAGCCGTTGCCCAGATTGATGGCATCTTCCGAACCAACGAACCAACCGTTCGGCTCGAGGAACATCTCCCTGACGATCTCCGTCAACTGGTTGGACTGCAGCAAAGGCAAGCAGCCGAACATGCCGCACACGCAAAACATGATGGCCAAGGGCTTCCACTTGGCGCCCAGGCCCTCCACGATGAAGTACATGGGACCACCCTGGACCTGGCCGGTATCATCCTTGCCGCGATACATAACCGCCAAGCTGCAGGTAAAGAACTTCGTCGCCATGCCGACGAGGGCGCAGACCCACATCCAAAACAAGGCCCCGGGGCCACCTGTGGTCACGGCAATCGCTACGCCCGCAACGTTCCCCATCCCCACCGTACCGGACAAGGCGCTGCACAAGGCCCTGAAATGACTGATTTCCCCGGGAGCCCGCTCGTCATCGTAATGGCCAAATAAAACGTGAATCCCATGACGGAGATAAAGGAAAGGGGCGCATCGCGAATAGAGCAGAAAAAACAAGCCGCCTCCCAATAATAAAAAGAGCAAGGGGGCTCCCCACAACCAACCTGCCGCCTGTTCAAGAAACTCGGACATTCACTGATTCCCTAACATCCTTTGAAAGGTGGTGGCAAGCCCACCTGTCTCAAACCATGAAACAAGACATGGCTATGGAAAAAAATTGTCATCGAGGGCGATGGAATTATCAGTTGTGGATTGTCAAAAGGCCGAAAATTTCCAACGTACTCGTCATGCAAGACAACCCAAAGGCAACACTCGACCTGTGGATCTCACGGGTCAACGAACTCGCGGTCGAAGACCTGCTCGACCTCTATGCGGAAAACGCGGTGCTTCTGCCCACCTTTTCCGATGCCTTGCTAACCGGCAAGGACGGCATCCGCAGCTATTTCGAGGAACTCGGCGGACACCAAGGCATCGAGGTATCGGTGGTCGAGGATTCCCTCATCACGCAAAGCCTCTCCGATGACCTACAAACGATCGGAGGCATCTACGAGTGGCGTTTCGGTGGTGGCGACGAGGTCGTGACGGTCGAGGCCAGGTTCACCTACGTCTTGGACCTGAGCCTGACAAGTCCCATTCTACATCATCACTCCTCGCAATTGCCGCGAAAGCCCACGGGATAAGCGAAAGGCTTTCGCCAAGCTCTCTCTTCCAGTTCGGAAGGCTTTGAAAATGGAGCCGGGAATCGGATTTGAACCGACGACCTACGCATTACGAATGCGTTGCTCTACCAACTGAGCTATCCCGGCGTAATCCTTTCAAGGAAAGGGTTGCAAGCTGTTCAGCTTTTGGAGGCGCATAGTAGGAGCGTCCGGGAAACGGTCAAGATTCTTTGAGGCCTGTAAACCATCGATAAATTGGCCAATAATAAGTTTACACTCATGGGAAAAGGGGCAGCTAAATCCTTCAGGAATAATTCGGGCAATCTCGTAAAGCCAACCTAGCCATAACCGATAGCCGCCTTTATGCCTCGTAATTTACAAGAAAACCTGTCATTTAACTTGTTTTTACGAAACTAAGCCAGTTGCTCCGGTTAGTTTGATGAGGGATGAGGAAGGAGTACCGCTTAGCAGAAAAGCGTGACCAAAACGAGGAGCCACAATGAGCAACGAAGAAATTGATGATTCAGTCGAGGGCGACAGCCTCGCATTCACGGATTTGCCGTTGGCTCCCGAGGTACAAGAGGCGATCGAGGCAATTGGCTACGAGACGCCCTCCCCCATCCAAGAGCAAGCCATTCCGGAATTGTTGGCTGGGCGCGACCTATTGGGCATAGCCGATACAGGAACCGGTAAAACCGCTGCCTTCGCCTTGCCCATCCTCACGAATCTCGATCCCGATGGCGGTGGACCACAGGCCGTGTGCCTTACGCCCACCCGCGAATTGGCCATACAGGTAGCCGAAGCGTTTGAAAGCTTCGGTAACCGGATCAGGCGATTTCAGGCATTGCCCATTTATGGAGGTTCCGATTACGGCAAACAAATACGCGGTTTGAAAAGCGGCGCCCCTATCGTGGTCGGCACACCAGGGCGGATAATGGATCACATCAACAAGGGCACGCTGAAGTTGGACAAGGTCAGGACCTTGGTTCTGGATGAGGCCGACGAGATGCTGAGCATGGGCTTCATCGAGGACATCGAGTGGATATTGGACCATATGCCGGAAGAAAGGCAAACCGCCTTGTTTTCAGCCACCATGCCTCCGCAGATTCGCAAAATATGCGAAAAATACCTTCGTGACCCGGCGGAAGTAACGATCAAGGTAAAAACTTCCATTTCACCCAATATTCGCCAGCGATACGTCAAACGCCGAAGTGGAGCAAAAACGGAAACTCTCTTCAATATTTTGGAAACGGAGGACCATGACGCGGTACTCATATTCGCCAAAACCAAAACCGGTACGCTCGAATTAGCTGAAAGGTTGCAAGCTCGCGGCCATTCAGCCGAAGCCCTCAATGGAGACATTCCACAAAACCAGCGAGAAAGAATCGTCAACAACCTGAAGCAAGGCCGGTTCGACGTACTGGTCGCGACCGACGTGGCAGCCCGCGGACTGGACGTCGAGCGCATCAGCCACGTGGTGAATTTCGATCCCCCGTTCGACGTCGAGTCCTACGTTCACAGGATCGGACGCACCGGACGAGCGGGTCGGACGGGAGACGCCATCCTATTCCTGACGGGCAAGGAAAAGCGACTCATGCGTGGGATCGAAAAGATCATGGGTGGTAAACTCGAACTCTACGAGTTCCCTTCCCTGGAAGACCTCAACGAGCAAAAAGTGGAACGTTACTTTGCCCGTCTCGACGACTCCCTGGAAAAGGATTTAACGGAATACCAGGAAGTACTATCCCAATATTTGCGGAAGAATGAAGTCGATCCCCTGAAGTTGGCGGCCGCCTTGGCCAACATGGAAGCCGGAAACAAGCCCTTCTTCCTCCAAAAGCCACCCGAAAGACCTCGCCCTCGACAGGAATTCGAAAGAGGGCGCGACCGAGGAAGAGACCGAGGAAGAGACCGAGGGCGTGACCGAGGAAGGGACAGAGACAGGGACAGGGGACGCAGGCGAGATAACGACGATCGCCGGGATCGTCGAAGTTCGCATGGAAGCGACGTCCCGATGAAAAGCTATCGGCTGGAAGTCGGCGAAGGACATGGGGCAGGCAAGGGAGATATCGTTGGAGCAATCGCCAACGAGGCTGGACTGGAGGCGCGGTACATGGGGAAAATCCGCATGTTCCAGCACCACAGCTTCATCGATTTACCCGATGGTATGCCCAGGGAAATATTTGAACTTTTGCAAAACGTTCAGGTTCGCGGTCAACCCCTGCAAATAAGTAAGGATTTCGGGAGAAAACCCAGGGAGTCCAAGGATTTCGGGAGAAAACCCAGGGAGTCCAGAAACTTCGGGAAAAAACCTAGACGCAAAAAGGAATCCTTCCGCAAGTAAGGGATCGCTGACGACCCCCTTGGTTGAGAAGCCTCGTAAGATTCTTTCAATGGTTTCCGATCGATTCTCCGTTGCGAAATACGTTCGCAGGGGTTTCTCTGGAATCATGCTGACAGGCCTTCAAAAAGCAGCTCGAGCCAGTGTGACGTGCATGGTTGCGTGGTGCTCCCACTTGATCGCGGAAGCGGCCGAACCCAATGGGTTCCGCGTGCTGAAGGAAAATTGCTTTCGATGCCATGGAGAGGAAAAGCGTAAGGGCGGATTGGTTCTAACCTCACGGGAAGCAGCCCTGAAAGGCGGAGAATCGGGTAAGGCGATCAACTTGGAGAAACCATTGGAAAGCCTCTTGCTCGAACTGGTACTTGAAAACGGCGATCCTCATATGCCGCCCAAGAAGCAATTACCCGAAAACGAAACCCAAGCCCTTGCTAAATGGATAGAGCAAGGGGCGAAGTGGGATCAGGAAATTCTGGCGGAATTGCCAGTACGCAAAGTGGACGAATGGCGTGAGCTTCCAGTTGGCTTCCAACCCGTGGGGGCCTTGGAAGCCTCTCTTGACGGGAAACGTTTGGCAATCGGCCGAGGCAAGGAGGTCGAGGTGTACGAACTGACCGAAAAGGATGCGAACCGAACAAGCGCATGGACGGGGCATCAGGACGAAATACGTTCCTTGTCCTGGAGCCCTGATGGAAAGTTCCTGGTCTCGGGAGGCTTTGGTAGGATCATCGTCTGGAATGCCGATAGCGGAAAGAAAACCAAGGTCATCGAGAAAGGTTTGTCCGGCCGGGTGACGGCTCTGACCTTTGCCGAAAAAGGGAAATGGCTGGTAGCCGCGGACGGCGAACCGACGGTGGCTGGAAGATTGGTGACGTTCGATGCCAAGGACTGGTCCCGCACCCAGACAATTCGGGCCCACGACGACTCCATCTACGCCTTGTCGACAAGTCCCGACGGGAAACTGGTGGCAAGCGCCAGCGCGGACAAGTTGGTCAAGCTGTGGAAAGCCGGCGATTGGTCCTTCGAGGGAACCTTGGAAGGGCATACCGAGCAAGTCTTGGCAGTGGCATTCGATCCAAGCGGAGAACGAATCGCGACGGCGGGAGCGGATGCCTCGGTCAAGGCCTGGCGCGTCAAGACACTCAAGGAATTCAGCACCTTTTCCGGACGAAATGCTAAATTGGCCAAGACCGATTTGATTTGGAAGCTGAATCCCACCAAGGAGAAACCAGACAAGAAAGACGACTGGATCGTGGCGACGGATGAGGCCGGCGCGCCGCGCCTCTTCACCGAACTAGTCGAACACGAGGGCGCACAGACCTCGACGGGGGCAAAGGAACGAGCTTGGCCCAACGGTGACGCCGGCCATACGACCGCAGCCTTTTCGGCGGCGACGAAGCAAGTCGCGACCGGCGACGTGAAAGGCGTTGTCACCCTGCGGGACCTAACCGGAAAGGAAACCAAGCGTCTCGAAGTGATCCCCGAGCCGGAACATGAAGCCCAACCACTTTCACCGATCAGCTTTCGCAACGACGTCCTGCCCATATTGAATCGCGCCGGATGCGCCAGCGGCAACTGCCACGCAAAAGCGGGGGGAAGAAACGGATTCCAGCTCTCCATTTTCTCATTCGACCCCAAAAGCGATCATCGAGAAATCGTCCAAGATGCCCGAGGCAGAAGAGTCATGCCCGCAGCTCCCGATGAAAGCCTGTTGTTACGAAAGGCGATGAAGGTGATCGATCACGAGGGAGGCAAGCGCTTCGAAAAGGGTTCCGAATTTCACAAGGCGCTGAGTAACTGGATTGCCCAAGGGGCGCCCTACTCCATTCCTGATGAACCCAGTCTCGAGGGCATCACGGCGAGCCCTGCGAAGGGCCAATACGAGAAAGGGCAAAAAGTGAAGCTGAAGGTGCTTGCCCGGTATTCCGACGGATCCAAACGAGAAGTAAGCCATCTCGCCAGTTACCAATCGAACGACGATGGGAAAGCCACCGTGGACGAGAACGGCCTGGTCACCTTGGGGCGGGAATCGGGAGAAGGCGTGGTTGTGATCCGCTACGTGGACGAGGTGGCAGTGGTTCGTCTTGCGATTCCAGTCGAGAAACTGCTGCCCAGCAACGCCTACTCCGGCTTGCCCGTTCACAATGAAATCGATCGCCTCGTTTACCAACGGCACAAGGCCATGGGTTTGTTGGTTTCAGAACCCTGCACCGATGCCGAGTTCATTCGAAGGGCATCGTTGGACACCGTGGGCAAACTTCCCAATGCGCAAAGAACGAGGAAATTCCTGGCCAGTGAGGACAATGACAAACGAAGGAAATTGATCGACGAATTACTGGCCGACCCCGAATGGGCCGATTACTGGGCGACGAAATTCGGGGACTTGTTGCGACCCAACACTCAGAGAGTGGGTGTGAAACCGGTGTTCCTGATGGATCGCTGGATTCGCAAGAAACTACGCGAAAACACCTCTTACGACCAGTTTGTCAGGGAGTTGTTGTCGGCGGAAGGAAGCACCCATGAATATGGTCCCGTGGCGTTTTATCGCCACAAGCGCGAACCAGCGGATGCCGGTGCCTTCGTCAGCAGAATTTTCCTAGGCGTTCGTCTGGAATGCGCCCAATGCCATCACCATCCGAACGAAAAGTGGGGCCAGGACGATTATTTTCAAATGGCCGCCTTTTTCGGTTCCATGAAACGCAAGGGACAAGGCATCTCGGCACCGATCTCGGGAGAACCCGAATACTGGTGGTTCCAGCCTGGCGGCACAGTGAAACATCCCGTTAGCGGTGAGACGATGCGCCTCAAGCCTCCAGACGGCCCCGTCATCGAAACACCCGATGAAAAAGACCCTCGCAAAGCGCTGCTGGACTGGATGCTGGCTCCGGAAAATCCTTTTTTCACACAAGCCATCGCAAACCGCATATGGGGTGAATTCTTCGGCGTGGGCATCGTGCATCCGGTGGATGACTTTCGTTCGTCCAACCCTCCCACCAACGATGCCTTGCTTCAATGGTTGGCCAAGGATTTCGCCAACCATGGACATGACCTCAAGCACCTCATGCGGCGCATCCTGAACTCGCGTGTCTATCAAGCCAGCTCGATCCCAAACGAAACCAATACCCGCGACCACGATAACTTTGCGCGCTCCCTCCGCAGGCGTCTGCCGGCTGAAGTCATGGCGGATGCCGTAACACAAGCTGTCGGTATCGCCGATACGTTCGAAGGACTGCACCCCAGGGCGAGGGCCATGACTGTCTGGAACACCACCATGAACTCCCTTTTCCTCGATGTTTTCGGGCGGCCGGACGCCAGCGCCGAGGCGCCTTGCGAACGCGACCCCTCCCCCACTATCGGGCAATCGCTCCACATCATGAATTCCGAGCAACTATCCAAGCGCTTGGCCCATAAGGATGGTCGCGCCGCCAGCTTGGCCGAAAGCAAATTGACTCCCAATGAAATCGTGGAAGAGATCTATCTTTCTCTCTACGCTCGCTTTCCCGACGAGCAAGAAAAAACAATCGCTGTTGCAGTCTTTACCAGAGAAGGCGCCTCGCGAAAAACCGCCGCCGAGGATCTCATCTGGGCCTTGCTAAACACACCCGAGTTCGTATTGAATCACTAAAGGCGAAATATGAATGCAATTGGGCTCAACTGCAATGGACGCGGACGACGTGATTTCCTCCAAGTGGGAATGGGGGCCTTGGGTGGACTTTGCCTGACCGACCTCCTGCGACTGCGAGCGGAAGCAAAGTCAAAGGGGCAACCGGGCAACGACGTCCGCTGCATCTTCGTATGGCTGGACGGAGGTCCGAGCCATTACGAGACCTTCGACCCAAAGCCCGATGCCCCCGACGGCATACGCGGCGAATTCGGCACAGTGAAGACCTCGGTGCCCGGCGTGCATTTCTGCGAACACGTCCCCCATTTAGCCAAGGCTTTCGACAAATACACCGTGGTGCGCTCCATCGCCCACAAGCAGAACAATCATGGAGCCGGGAATCATTACCTGATGACCGGACGCCCCACGCCCGTGCCCGTGGGCTGCGGGGCCTTCGTCACCTTTCATCCCTCGTTCGGATCCGTGGTCGCCAAGGAACGGGGAATCCGGGAAGGTTTGCCCGGTTACGTCAGTCTTTTGCGCATGTCTCGTTCGGGAGGCCCTAATTTTCTCGGGGCTCCCTATGCCCCGTTCGTTATCAAGGAAGACCCGAACAAGGACAGTTTCAGGGTACGCGACGTCAGTATTCCAAATGCCATCGCGGATGAGCGAGCCGACAACCGACGCCATCTCCGCAAGAGCCTGGATCGTCTCAAGCGAATACAGGACAAGGCGGCCAATGATCCCGCCGTCAGCATCGACGAGTTCTACCAACAAGGCTATCAGCTGGTTTATTCGGATAAAGCCCAGCAAGCCTTCGACATAGCAAGCGAGCCTGAGAAAACGCGGGAGAAATACGGTCGTCACGACTTTGGGCAGCGCTTACTGCTGGCTCGACGCTTGACGGAGGTAGGGGTGCCTTTCGTCACCGTGTATTACGGCGGTTGGGATCACCACACGAACATCTTTCCCACGCTCAAGGACAAGGCCCTGCCCAAACTCGACCAAGGGATGGCGGCGCTGATGGAAGACTTGCATGAAAGAGGCAGCATCGAGAACACTTTGGTCATCTGTTTAGGCGAATTCGGACGTACCCCGAAGGTAAATACGCGCGGTGGCCGCGATCACTGGTCCTTCGCCATGTCGGTCATGATGGGAGGAGCCGGCATCCCTGGCGGTCAAATCGTGGGAGCCACCGACCTAAAAGGCTACTATGCCAACGACAACGTGTATTCGCCAGAGGATTTCGCCGCCTCCCTTTATACGAAATTGGGCATCGACCACGCGCAAGTCCTCCATAATCGCGTAGGCCGACCAATCCAGCTGATCGACAAAGGCCGCCTGATCAAGGAACTGTTCACCTAATGTTCCGGTACGCCCCGCTCCTTGGGTTTCTTTTCTCCCATAACCTTGCTCAGGCCGATCCCCCGGAACTAGACGCACTCTTTCCTGCAGGTGGAGCCCAAGGCGAGACCATCGAGGTAAAGGCAATTGGAAAATTCAAGACCTGGCCACCAAAGGTTTGGTCGGACCACGAAGGATTGCATATCGAGACCACTGAAAAAAAAGGTGAGATCAAGATCACGATCGACCCAAGAGCGGAAGCTAGGCCCGCCCTCATCAGACTCTTCGACGCCAACGGTTCATCCCTTGCCAAACCATTCATCGTGTCGACAAGAGCCGAAATCCAGGAAATCGAGCCAAATGATCAACCAGTCAAAGCTCAGGACTTGAACGCCAGCAGCGCGGGTTACGTGGTAAACGGCATACTCAAGAAAGAAGACTCGGACTTTTTCCGCATTCCGCTTGAGAAAGGACAAACCTTGGTCGCGCGGACGGATGCCTACGCCCTAGGCTCGCTGATTGATCCCTTCCTCAGCCTGCGTGGCCCCAAAGGGTATGAAGTCGCTCTTGCCAGCGACTCCCATAATTTGGATCCCCATCTAGTATACCAAGCCACCCAATCGGGTCCTCATGTCTTGCAGATCTTCGCGGTGGGGCATCCCGCCGCCACCGCCATCATATTTTCGGGATCGGACTCAGCCGTCTATCGCCTGCACCTCTCGCTCGGCAAGGCGGAACCACTCCAAATCGAAGCCGACCAAAAGGAATGGCAACTTGCCGACGAAAACGGAAGCCGGCGCATCAAGGCGCCGGGGAGCGTGGAGGGGGCACTTTCTCAAAGAGGAGAAGTCGACCGTTATCTTTTCGAGGCCAAGAAGGGTTCGTCATGGCGCTTTCGCGTGGACGCCCACAACCTCCGTCTGCCCACGGATCCAGTCTTTGCCTTGGAACGACCCAACGGCGTCCTCATCAAGGAAGTGGACGACGTGAAGCCAACGAGGGATCCTGCATATCAATCCTCTTCCATGCCTGAGGATGGCAACTACACCATCCGAGTTTGGGACCGATTCAACCGGGGCGGACCATCCATGCGCTACCGCTTGGCAATCAGCAAACCGGAACCTGAAGTAAGAGTGACCATGGACAAGCAAACTTACCTTCTGGAAACAAATGGAACGATCGAGTTAAAACTCAAGCTCGACCGACGAAACGGCCATGATGCGCCGCTGAAAATGGAAATTGCCGACCTTCCCGAGGGGATCGCCCTGGAAGACGCAAACGCCACCGGCAAAGCCAAGGACGCTACCCTTGTCCTGCGAGCAAGCATGGACGCCGCTCCGACCAACCACACTTTCCGCCTACGCATTTCCGAAGAACCGGATGGCAAGCAACAATTCGCCAAGTACTCGTTCCAAGACGCCAAGTCCCGCGGCGAATACCTCGTGAACGAAACGCCTTGGATACACCTCACGGTCAAGCCGAAGGAACCGAAGAAGGAAGAAGAAGGGGAAGAGGAAAAGGAGGAGGATCAGGTGGAATAAACCGCGACCTCTTATGTTATCACGAGCAGCACTGCATGCAATAAACCTCAATCCTGTTATCTTTCCGTAAGTTGAAGAACTAACCACATGGGAACCAGTCGTCCCGAGAAGCTCTTTTATGTAAAGGGTCGGGCTACGGGTTCAGTTAAAGATCAGCAGTTGAAGATCGAGCAGTTGCTTGAAAATCAACAGTCCTTCATTGTTCGGATCAAGAGCAAGTTCATTTTCAAGTAGTCGTTCAGCCTGATTGAAGTGCTGCTTCCCTTCCCGTTTTTCCTGCGAAAAATAGCAAGCTTTGCCAAGACCTACGTAGGCGGCTATCGAGAATAATCGAGCATCCTCCGAGTTAGTTTTAACTTCCGTGATTTCCAAGCACTTGTTGAAAAACTTTTTTGCAACGAAACTTTTCTCTACTATGGCATTCCAACTTTTGTCGTAATCTTCTGTTTTTTCTCTGCTGAAACCAGATATCAGATTCTGCAAATTTTCCGGAGAGTCGAAATCACCTAAAATAGAATTACCAATAAATAGGTAAAGCTCGGCGACTTCCAGATGACTTGGTCCGTAGGCTTCAAGAGAAAGGGGTAGAGCTTTCTCAAAAAACTCTTGAGCCTTCTTAAATAACTCCAAATTGAAATAGCCGTGCCCTAAAACTTTGTAGGCAAAAGCTTCGTCTTCACCTTCATCTGATAGCGACAGGATTTCATTTGCATAACCTATTGGATCGCCCTCGCCTGACTCTAAAGAAATTTCAGCCAACAAACCTATGTAACGGACATGGGCTTCCTTATCCTTTGCTGAATCAGGAAGGCCTTGAAATCCATCCAGCACTTTGAGCATGATGGATTCAGCTTTGGCATACTGACCATTTTGGAACAGCTCTTTCGCTTGGTTGAACTGTTGTTCGAAGCTTTGTCGTTCTTCTAACTTATCGCCATCACACCCTAATAAGAATAGAGTAACAGTCAGAGCAATCACTACTTTCTTCATGTCGTCAGACTAATACTATCAAGAAATGAAATTCCAAATGAAATATGATGAGGAAGCCAAAAGTCACAACGCTCTCCTATCACTCCGCCCTAGCGAGCCATTCCGATGCAATAGAGCATCTCCTGTCTCTTGGAACCATCGCGATGCGCCACCCGCTGGTAAAGGCGATCCCCGCAAATCACGGGAGTGGCGAATATCTCGTCGCCAAGCTGGTTTTTCGCAATCAAATTGAATCCCTTGGGACTGGCCTCGAAGACAAAACATTCGCCCGCCTCGTTCGCGGCGTAAAGATGGTCGCCTGACAAGGTGAGCGAAGCGCTGAAGGTGCCGCCGAGACGCCCTTTCCATTTCTCTTCGCCGGTGTCGCTTTTCCAGCAATAGGCAATTCCCGCGTCCGCTATACCATAGAGGTAACCGTCTCTCACGATCATGGACGGAACGTAGACTCGCACGTTGTTGCGCCAAGCGACCTTGCCCGAACCATCCGCCCGAACAGCCGAAACGTGGTTCTTGGGGTATCCCCCGCTGCTGTAGACGTGCAGCCCATCGGTAACCGTAGTGGTTACGCACTCGGTGGTCGCTCCCGGAATCTCCCAGAGCTTTTTGCCCGTCGATGGATCCAAGCTGGTCACGAGGTCGCATCCTGTGACGACGAGTTGTTCGCGACCGGCAACCTTGAGTACCACGGGCGACGGGTAATTGGGTTTTTTCGGACGCTTCACTTTCCAAGCAACGTTTCCCGTTTTGCGATCCAAGGCCGCGACCACACCGGCTTTCTTGTTGTCTGCGGTCACCAGCACCAAGTCCTGGTAGATCGCAGGAGAAGAACCGTAGGCCTGGTGCACGACGTAGTCGGTCACTTTCGTTTGCCAGACGATTTTGCCGTCGCGATCGAGGGCCGTGGTGTAGGCTCCGCCACCGTTGGCGAAATTGACGTAAAAACGTTCGCCGTCGCAGGCCGGAGTCGAGGAAGCCTGCGAGGCCTTCTTGTTTCGCCTCATGAATTTGCCTTGGTGAACAAGAGTCCGCCAAAGCAATTTCCCGGACGCCCGATCGTGACAAAGGACAGTCTGGGTCTGCTTGGCTTCATCCGAAGTGACGAGAACCACTTGGTTGCCAACTACGATGGGTGTACCGTGCCCCCGCCCGGGAACAGGCGTCTTCCATATCACGTTCTGCGCCGCGCTCCAGGAGGTGGGAAGCTTTTGCCCCGAAGTCGCCACCCCGTCGAAGGAAGGGCCCCGCCACCACGGCCAATCACCCGCCTCGGGAAACTTTTGCCCAAAAGTCGTGAAGCCTGGAAAAAGACAGGCCAGAAAGAAAAGGAAGAAGATTGGTTTACTGCATTTTTTCATGAGGCTATTCGGACTCGGGAACGAGAGTGAGGGGCTTGGAACCATCTAGAAAAGCTCGCACGTTGTCCATGCACAACTGGGACATGGCGCGGCGCGTGTCGTGGGTGGCGCTCGCCTGATGCGGTTGCAGAATCAACTTGTCTTCCAATGCGAAAAAATCCTCCGGCGCGTTGGGTTCGTCGGCGAACACGTCGAGCGCGGCCATTCCGAGGCGACCTTCGCGTAACGCGAGGACAAGGGCCTCGTCGTCCACCGTGGGTCCGCGACCGACGTTGACCAAGATACCTTCCGGCCCGATGGCGTTCATGACCGCGGCATCGACAAGGTGGCGCGTACCCTCCCCTCCCGGGGTAATCACGATGAAATAGTCCGCCCAATTTCCCAAAGCCACGGCATCCTCGAAATACGAATGGGAAACGTCGTTGCGCTGGTTGCGATTATGGTAGCCAATTTCCATCCCGAATGCCTCGCAACGACGAGCGATGGCCATGCCAATGCGACCCAAGCCAAGCACGCCGAGGCGTTTGCCATGGAAACGCTGTCCGTAAGCCATGGCTCCTTCCTTGGGCCATCGACCTTGGCGAACGTAGCGATCGCCCGCCACGATCCGACGAGCCGCCGCCAAAAGCAAAGCCACTCCGTAATCGGCCACTTCCTCGGTCAAGACGTCCGGGGTATTCGTTACCAGAATGCCACGCTTGGTAGCAGCTTCGACGTCCACGCCCTCATACCCGACCCCGCAAACCGCGATGATTCCGAGCTCGGGAAGTCGGTCCATCCAAGCCTCCGTGAAAACGGCTCGAGTGACCGCCGCCCTACAGGTCCGGGCAATCCTTGCAAGGAGGACATTCTCATCCTCCGCCTCCCATAGCTTGTGGGCTGAACAAAACCCCGCTACCTCGTCCAGGGAATAACTGTACAAAGGGCGAGCGAACAGAACGTCTGGTTTATCTAGGCTCATGGAAGCTTCCACAAAAGGATTTTCACGCTTGTCGGCAAGCGCCTTTGATCCCTTTATCAAGAAATGATCGCTCCAATAAAAAAAGGCCCACTCAACGTCTTGGGCAAGCCCCTGGAACCCTGTTGCAACAAATTAAAGACGGGTTGGTTCCGCAACGGATCTTGTGAGACCGATGAAAACGACCACGGCCGTCACGTCGTGTGCACCGTGATGACGGACAAGTTTCTCGCCTTCAGCAAGATGGCGGGCAACGACCTCAGTACCCCGATCCCGCAATACCAATTCCCTGGCCTAAAGGAAGGCGATTGCTGGTGCCTTTGCGCCGCCCGCTGGCAGGAAGCTTTCGAGGCCGACATGGCGCCCCAAGTCAAATTGGAATCGAGCGAGCAAAGCGCCCTCGAGATCATCGAGCTGGAAAACCTCGAGGCGTACGCCGCCAAGACAAAATGACGACAAGGAGAACTTTTTTGGCTCAATCGCTGGCCTTGGCAACCGCTCCTGCTCTGGTAGGTCAGGCGAACAAACGAACTTGGCGAGTAGGCGTGATTGGCCATACCGGACGAGGCAATTTCGGACATGGACTCGACGTGGTGTGGAACCTTTTGAGCGAGACAAGCATCGCGGCGGTTTCCGACGGCAATGCAAGCGGCCTGGCAAAGGCAAGAAAGAAGCTCAAGGTGGACAAGGGGTATGCGGACTTCCGCGAAATGCTGGAAAAGGAAAAACCGGAAATCGTGGCCGTTTGCCCACGGCACGTTGATCAGCGCGTTCCCATGATCACGGCGGCCTGCGAAGCAGGAGCCAAGGGGATTTACGTCGAAAAGCCTTTTGTTCGCTCGCCTCGGGAAGGAGACCAAATCGCGGAGGCTTGCTCCAAGTCGGGGACGAAATTGGCGATTGCCCACCGCAACCGCTATCATCCCGTACTGCCTGTCTTGAAGAAATTACTGGAAAACGGCTTGATCGGCGACGTCCTTGAACTTCGAGGACGCGGCAAGGAGGATCGACGAGGAGGAGGCGAAGACCTCTGGGTACTAGGCACGCACGTATTCGACTTGTTTTACAACCTGGCCGGCAAACCATTGTCCTGTTCCGCTGAAATGCGGGAAGGTGGCCAGCCCGTCACCAAGAAACACGTCGTCGATGGAAACGAAGGCCTCGGTCCTCTGGCCGGAGACGAGCTCCATGCTCGTTGGCGCATGACGAATGGATTGACTGCCTACTTCGACAGCGTGCGCAATCGCGGTCGGCGAGAGGCTGCTTTCGGCCTCCAAATAATCGGCAACAAAGGAGTCGTCGACCTTCGCAACGACCGCGAACCACTCGTTCACTTGATGGCTCATTCACCATGGGAACCCGCCAAAGCGGATCGCCAGTGGGTACCCGTCACCTCGGCGGGCGTGGGCAAAGCGGAACCACGTGAAATACGCGGCGCGATTCATAACCACGTCGCTGCCGCCCGCGACCTGCTGGCCGCAATAAAGGAGGATCGCCCACCCCTTTGCGACTTGGAAGCGGGACGCATGACCGCCGAGTTCGCCTGTTCCGTGTTCGAGTCGCACAGACTGGGTGGCCAAAGCGTGGCGATGCCACTTAAAACCCGCGTCAATCCCTTGACCTTGCTTGACTGACAAGGCATCGGATGCGGTGAGTTAAGCGGAAAAAGCTACTCCGAGGGGTAGCGGGGAAGAAGAGATGCAGGAGCTCACTTCCACTTGGTGAAAACAAGGGCCTAGGCGCTCCAGCCCGCAAGCCAACCCAAACGCACTCAGCGTTCGTATCCCCCAGCACCAAACCGAACAACGAGTTGGAATGATGAAAAAGTGATCCGACCAGATCAAGCGGGCGTAATAGACTGCTGAAACCATTCCACAAACTCAAAAATCAACCATCAAAAACAAATAAAACATGAATTGTAATAAAGTATCCAAACTGTGCTTCGTGCTCGGGTTTGCGTCTATCATAGGATCCATCGCAATATGGATTCTATCCAAGGGAGACGCTCCGGAAACGATTGCTCACGCAGAAAGATTCGGAATATTCGTCGGTCTCTGGGCACCAACCTTCTTCGTACTGTCCGGTCGATTCAAGGAACTGGATGATACAGCCCAGTGACTGCCCAGATATTAATATCTCTTGAGATTCAAGGGCAAACGCCTGAGCAAGTTCTGACCCCATCAAATCGGATATCATGCGAAAAACCTTCAGGCGGCGTGTTCTTGGTCACGCAGCAAGGGTCTGAGAGGAAAGGATTTTTTCCTGGGGTTAATGCCGGGTCTGTGGAAAGAAAAGGCAGGGCGTCGAAAGGCGTCCTGCCTAATCCCAGTTATGTGTACCAAAGCGGAAAATCTGTTTGCGGAATCATCGCGGAAAGGTCATGGATGATGGCCAAGAAACAGCGAGTCGATGGCCAGCGAAGGAGAGGACCTCTGGAAAAAAATTTGCAATGGTGATACCCAAGCCTTTGCCAGTCTTTACGATGCCTTCGGAACCGCCATGTTTTCCTTGTCCATGCAAATCCTGCATGATCGCTGGGATGCGGAGGAAATCGTTCAAGACACCTTTGCTGCACTCTGGAAAAAACCAACTTCTTACTCTCCAAAAAAAGGAAAACTAAGGAGTTGGCTGCTGGTACTCGTCAGGAACCGAAGCATAGATCGCTATCGCTCAAGAAAAAGGAGGTTGGATACGGGTGAACTCTCGGTCGCCTTGGATACCCATCCTCATGAAGAAGCAGCAGACGGAGCCTTTATGGCAAGCCAAGAAGACGACAGGGCGCTTCTCAGGCAATCATTTGAAAAACTTCCAGAGAGCCAGAAAAACGTCTTGGAAAATTCGTTTTTCAAAGGAATGGCTCATTCCGAGATTGCATCATCGATGAACCTTTCGCTTGGCACGGTGAAATCCAGAATCCGCTTGGGGCTGCAAAAAATGAGGCGAAGTTTGCCTACGAAGGAATTGTAATGAAATTAAGCAATCACTCCTATCATGTATCTCCAGATCCCCATGCAAGGTCATCTTGAATTGTAAATCGCAAGAAACGAACTAGTAATAATCATATGACCGACCTCGAACAACAAGCCATCGACTACTCTCTGGGACTGCTTCCCCGAGAGGACTCCAAGCTGTTCGAGGCTATGATGAAAGAAGTCCCGGAGGCACAGCAAGCCTACGCCAAGGCGCAGGATGAATTATCCTTAATCGGCCTGACTTCTAGACCAAAAGAGCCAAGTCTGGATTTGCGCAATCGTGTATTGGAAATCAGTGAGATGCCCTCCACCTCGCCCAACCTTGATTTCCTGCAGCAGGTCCCTCCAATGCCCGCAACCGCAACGAAAAGATACAACGGCGGAGGGGGAAGCGTGGATTTGAGCGATTTGGCAAAAATCGATTACAAGGACCAAGTGAATCGATTGTATGAAGGCTTGTTGAAGCTGACGCCCTTGGTTGCGGGTAATTCCTCGGCGGCAGATGGCAACCTGACGGAATTGAAAAGCAACCTTAACTCCATCTCACTGGTTTTCCCGGAACAGGGAGCCTTTAGTGCCAATGGCATTTCGGAAAACCCACAGCAACCACCTACGCAATCCTTGTTGCGGTCTTATCTTACGAGCTTGCCCAGCATGGGCTTTTTCATTGAGAGAATCAAGGCAGGGAAAGGCACCGTCGGAGACATCAGAAGATTGTTTTATCTCTGTCGTGATCAAAAAAAGATCATGCGAGCCTCCTTCGGTGACTTGGATGCTGCGCGATTGGCCGAGGACGAAGAACTCAGGTTGCATAGCGCCGGGTTGCTTAGAACCAAGTGGTGGGGAGCGGAACATTCGTATTTCAATGATCCCGGGAAAGTTCGCTGCGGGCACTTTTTCGACGGTCCGGTCACTGAAAGGTGCGTGGAATTCGCGGAATATGACTCGAACCTGTACTGCTTGGCCAATTTATTGGCAGCCCATTCCTCGGAAGGACAATTCAGTATCGAAATACACAAGGACGTGATCCCACATGGTGTACTTGCATTGGTTGCCTCTGAAACCTCTGAAACAAGCCACTCTTCACTGCTCAAGGCCTTTGGTTTGGAAACTCCGCCAAATGACAAAGTAGAGGAAGTGAACTATTTGGTTCAATTGGTCATGAACTCCGTTTGCAGAGCCCACGCGCTGGAAAACCCATCGGAATCACTGTCCAGGAAGCTGATGGGCTGCGATCGACGAATCAATCAGTCGTACCTTTGGTTTACTTGGCCGGAGATCACGGAACCCGCAGATCCCAGTTAGTACGACAATCATTTAGGATTTCGGGAACGTTCGGCTTAAAACCTCACGCCGAAAGTCAAAAATCCTTTTAAGGTTCCCTCGTACAATCAAAGGGTTTGCCAATTTTCCAAAAACCCCAAAGGGAAGAGCATACCGGATGTCGTCGGTCATCTCGGTGCCACCCTCTACCGCTTCAAGCGAATGCCGATGAACCCATAATTTGTAAGGGCCAACCCTTTGCTCATCCACGAACGACTTGCCCTCATCAAGATACTTGATCTCGGTCAGCCAAGAGGTCCTTCCTAGGAGAGGCACCTTGACCCGGTATTCGATGAATTGACCGGCGAATATTCGCTCAGGAACTTCACCGATGATTTCAAACTCCATGTCTTTCGGAGTGATTTCATTTAGATTCCCAGGCAAGGATATGAAATCCCACACTTTTTCGGGAGAAGCTGAAAGAGTTTGTTTCTGAAAGAACCTGTACATGAAGTTAAAGGCTAAATGGCGATTGTAAAAAGCCAAACCTTCAAAAGGTGAAGATAGGGATGATCCTTGGCTAAAGGGAGGATCTGACTCGATCGGCTGCCTGCAAGCCCGAAAGCGCCGCGCGTTCGACGCTCCCTCCGCCAAAGCCATCTCCAGCGAGAGTCAATTTTCGCTCGGAATCATGCCAAAAGGAAGCGCCAAAAGTAACCGTCGGTTTAGCGAATCTCCAACGATGAAGAGACCATTCAACAATCCGCGTGGACAAGAGATCTTCCACTAGCGGACGGAGCAGGGCAAGAACCTCAAGATCAGGTGAATCCCAATTTCGACGGGCAAACTCATCGCTGCTATGAACGGTACAGGCCGATTGGGCTGAAATGCCTTTGTGAAAGTTATCGCAAAGCCAATCCAGGCAAGGGTGAGGAAAGGCAAGGAATCCAGGGGGCGACAAAGAGGAAACTTCAGCGAGTGTGCCGAGAAGAGCAATACAACGAGTGTAAACAACTTTTGACAAATCAGCCCACACTTGATGATTCAAGCGGAAGTTGCTGCGCTCAAAAAGATTCAGGATCTGAGGGACGGGGAGAGTCAAAACCAAGTGATCCGCCTCAATCGATTCCAAGGTATCGTCGCCTGAGAAAATATTCCAACTGCCATCGAATTCTATTCGATCGACGTAAAAGTTCGTACTTATGGGCAAAGAAGAAATCAACTCCCGGGGGAGTGGGTTCATGCCTTCCACGCCTCGCAATCGCTCCACAGGCAAGTCCTCCGAATCATCAGCTTCATAAAGGAACCATGGGACAGCCCTACCAGCATCTCGCCACGCTTTGACCAACGCGATGAAACGCTCGTCGCGGGCACTGAAAAACTGAGCCCCATGATCCAAGCGAGCTCCTTGCATGACCTTGGTAGCCATTCTGCCTCCTGCTTTACGCGCCTTATCCAGCAAAAGGACGGAATGACCGTGACGAGAAAGTTCCCAAGCACAAGAGCAACCGGCAATGCCCGCTCCGACGACAACGATGTTCATAGAGGGAAACATACGCATGAATCGTAAAAGACAAACCATTACGATCGAAAATTCGTACCTCCAATTGCAATGAGTGTCTTGGTAAAAGGAATTCAATATTCGTTGGGCCAGGAAACTCGTCTACGTCAAGTTTACCAACGATCCAGTTTGCATGCAGACCGATTCGAAATATAAAGAATAGCTGAAATGAAAAAACTACTTGGGTATATATTGCTTGCAGCCTTGCCGACACTCACCGCTAAAGCCTACGAAACGATGTACGAACGAACTCCGGTAGGCACAATCGAGATTAAGAAGATTCCACGAAGGACTGCGTTGGAAGCAACCAGCCAGAACGCATACTTTGAGGGTGGAAACAATCTGTTCAGAACCCTGTTCCGATACATAAGCAGTAACGACGTCGCCATGACCGTACCCGTGGAAGCCGAGATAAAACCAGGAAAGATGCGTTTTTTCGTGGGTAGCAAGGATATGAAGAAAAAACTACCATCAGGTGATGGAGTAGCAGTAAAGGAAATGGAACCTCTGACCGTGCTGGCGATAGGCATAAGAGGCAGTTACACGGAAAAGAGATTCAATCAAAACGAGGAAAAGCTCAAGGCATGGCTGGTGGAAAACCCGGGGTTTGAAGCTACCAGCGCTCCATACGGAGTGTATTGGAACAGCCCTTTCGTTCCCGGATTTTTCAAGCGATCGGAAATACACATCGAAATTCGTAGGAAAGAGAAAACCATCGAGGACAAGGAACGCCACTCACCAACGAAGCCCGAATCAAACGATTCCTGACCCGACCGCAAAAGCCCTCGAAGTGAAAACCCTGCTCCTAATAATCATTATGGTAACCAACACCCAAATCATAACTGCATCCGTATATGAACACGCCCTCGTGGACATATCGGGTAAGAAGACTTCGTTGAAAGAGCACAAGGGCAAAGTCCTGCTGATCGTAAACGTCGCCTCGAAATGCGGATTTACCAGACAATACAAGGGTCTGGAAGCGTTGTACTTGAAATACAAGGATAGAGGCCTTGTTATTTGTGGGTTTCCCTGCAACCAATTCGGTGGACAGGAGCCTGGCTCGGAAAAGGAAATCAAGGAGTTTTGTTCAATCAATTATGGAGTCACCTTTCCCCTCTATTCCAAAATTCGCGTCAAGGAACCCGATCAGCATCCTCTATATGCTGAACTACTCGGGCCAGATTCAGCCGCAAAGGGTAAGGTCAGGT
This sequence comes from Opitutia bacterium, assembly GCA_002721705.1. Classification (GTDB taxonomy): domain Bacteria; phylum Verrucomicrobiota; class Verrucomicrobiia; order Opitutales; family Seribacteraceae; genus UBA2993. The sequence continues at coordinate 18,179 of PBLJ01000025.1, read as the reverse complement.
GGAATTTCGCCAAGATTCTAGTGGGTAGGGATGGTCAGCCGATCAGTAGGTTTGGTTCTCTGACCTCCCCGACCTCTGGAAAATTGCAAAGGGCAATCGAAGGAGCTTTGGCACAAAAGCAATGAGGCTTATTTCCGCAGTGTTGTGTGCGACAACCGGACTGGTCTTCATTGGCTGCGTTCACATCGAATGGCGGGGTGGCATGACCCCATCGCTTCAATGGCAAAAGCGAGAAGAGAGTCATACCTATGTCAAGCCTGAGGCAGGTCGCCTAAGCGATCTTCTCGAAAATAACTCCAGTAGCGCCGAGTGGCCTGATTTCCGCGGCCCGACAAGAAGAGGAATAGCGCGGTCTCAAGGAGTTCCGATCGATTGGCGAAAAAAACCAAACCTAATCTGGAGACGGGAAATAGGTCCGGGCCATTCCTCTCTGATCCTGGCCAGTGGACGTCTTTACACCATGGAGCAAGAAGGTGACTTCGAAACCTTGACATGCCGCTCCATGAGGGATGGCGGGGTGGTTTGGAAGTACCGAAAACCAACCAAATTGAAAGATTCGATGGGAGGTATTGGGCCACGCAGTTCGCCCGTTGCAGCGCAGGGTAAAATCTATGCCTTGCATTCAAATGGAACCTTGAGCTGTCTGCAGGCATCGACCGGGGACCTGATTTGGGAACGCGAAACCCTCGAGCCCGAGTACGAGTATCCACATTGGGGATTGGCGTGCTCACCCTTAGTTTTGAACGGCATGGTAATCGTGTCACCAGGCGGTGCGGCGGGAGCAGTGAAGTCATTCGATGCCGAAACAGGCAGGCCTGCGTGGGTCTCGAAATTGAAAGGTAACGGCGTTTATCTTTCTCCCTCGGCCATGAAGCTTGCTGGCAGGCTTCAGGTAGTGGTAGCCGTAGAGGGCAAGTTGGCTGGACTGGAGCCTTCCACGGGCGAGACCCTTTGGGAACACCCATGGAAAATATTCATGGTCAACACCCAAATCACACAACCTCTCGAACTATCCGAAGACGTTTTACTGGTGTCAGCCGGATATGGGAAAGGCGCTGAAGCCGTGCGTATAGAAAAAGATACGCAAGGATTCACGACCCAGAGAATATGGAAATCGAAAAACCTCAAAACGAAATTTTCCAGCCCAGTTTTTCGAAATGGCTACGTATATGGTTTCAACGAAAGTTCACTCACCTGCATCGAAGCCCAAACGGGGGGCCTCATGTGGCGAGGTGAAAAATACGGCTATGGACGCATCTTGTTGGTGGAAGACAAATTACTGATTCTTGGCAATACGGGCGCTGTCAGTGTAGTCGAGGCGAACCCGAATGGTTTTGTCGAGGTCTCGTCTCGTCAACTATTGAAGAAGGAACGTTGCTGGAATGGCCCCCTTTTAGTGGGTGGTTTTTTAGTGCTTCGCAATGGCAGTGAAATCCGCTGCTACGATTACAAGGCTCGATAAACCATCATCGAGGCCTCATGAGGTTTCGCGAGGGAGCGTGGCCATGGTCTGGGAGAGATCAAGCCAGCTGAACTTTCGCTCGATGAGCAAAAAGTCGCGACCCAAGTGATCCAAATCATCCGAACCACCGATATTACTGACATGAAATATCGTTCAACACACATTGTTGCAGGAGGTACAAAAGGGATCGGTCGAGCATTGGTCGACAATTTGGTGGGTAAAAAGCATCAAGTCTTGGCCATAGGAAGAAGCAAGCCCGACCGAGACGACTACGCCGTGCAGTGGATCAGCGCCGACCTGAGCAAGCCGTTTGTTTTTCAAAACTTCCTCCCGGAAACCATCAATTGCCTCACTTTCTGTCCCGGCAAAATCACTTTAGGTAACGCGAGAAGAGTAACGCAAGAAAACTTGCTGGAAGCTTTCCAGACAAACGTCTTGGATGCTTTCAGACTAACTCAGGCTCTCCTGCCTCGTCTCACCAAGGCAGGTTCTTCATCAATCGTTTACTTGTCCTCGGTGGCCGCTCAAATTGGGTTGCCGAACCATTCCGCGATTGCAACGGCAAAAGCAGCCCTGGAGGGCTTTGCACTGGCCTTGGCGGCTGATCTTGCCCCAAACACCCGCGTCAACGTCGTAGCCCCTACCTTGACCCCAACTGACCAAGGTTTAAACCTTGTGGGAGGCGAAAAAATGCTTCCCGTGCTGACCAAGCGACACGCGCTTCAAAAAGTTCCTGCACCGGAGGAAATCGCTGGAGCAATCGCTTTTCTTCATTCGAAGGAAGCCGCCTCGATTACCGGTCAGGTATTAACGGTAGATGCAGGACTCACTCGGTTGAAAACCCATGAAAAATAAATGCGGAGCGCATAGAAAAGCATTGGTATGGTTCAGGCGAGACCTTCGCTTGAATGACAACCGGTGTTTGCAGGAGGCCCTAGGTCTAGGAATGGAAATCATTCCTGTCTTCGTCTGGAATCCATGGGAAGGCGGAGAATGGTCGATAGGCGAAGCATCCCGGTGGTGGTTGCATAGGGCTCTTGAATCCTTGGATAAACGTATTGCAGAGAAGAGAGGAGAGCTAATTTTCAAAATGGGGCCGGCTGAGAGCGTAATTCCTCAACTCGCCCAGGAATTGAAGGTAGATAACGTCTTTTTCAGCAAGGCGTACGAACCAGTGGGCATGAGGACTCAGGATTTAGTTGAATCAAAACTGCAGGAAAAAGGCATTGGTTTCCAGTCTTTCAATAATTCCCTGCTCAACGAGCCTTGGGCAATACTCAACGGTTCAGGCAAGGCATTCCAAGTATTTACGCCCTATTGGAGAAAAGCAAAACCTGAGGTGCGCCCAAGAGAACTAACGCTTGAAGAAAAAAGGTTGGTTTTTGCCAAGCGAGGCAGCAACAAGTTGGGGTTGGACCAAATCGGGATACTGCCGAAAAGCCAATGGCATGAAAAACTCAAGACCCATTGGGACGTCTCTGAGTCAGGGGCCAGAAAATTGATTGACCGGATACCTCGAGAAATCGTGCCAGGATATAGTCATCGGCGCAACAAGCCGTATATTGATGGCACCTCGCGCTTATCACCATACCTTGCCTGGGGNTTGGTTAGCCCGCGACCATTGCACTCGATTCTGGGGCAAGTAAATGAGCCTGAAACAAACCGAGCCGGCTCTAAATTCCTAGCGGAAATTGGCTGGCGAGAATTTTCCCATCAATTGCTATTTCACTTTCCTTCCAGCACAGATCATCCCCTCAGGGAAAAGTATCGGCGATTCCCGTGGAGAAAAAACGATGACGAGTTACGTAAGTGGCAACGCGGGCAAACCGGTTATCCCTTGGTAGATGCTGGGATGAGACAACTATGGGCAACCGGATGGATGCATAATCGCGTACGCATGGTGGTTGCCTCATTCTTGGTCAAGCACCTGCTGTTACCTTGGCAAACGGGTTCCAAATGGTTTTGGCAAACCCTAGTGGACGCGGACCTTGCCAGTAACACTCAAGGCTGGCAATGGACAGCGGGATGCGGAGCAGACGCTGCTCCTTACTTCCGGGTTTTCAATCCCATCGGCCAAGGTGAAAAATTTGATTCCTCCGGTGCCTACGTCAGGAAATGGGTCCCAGAACTCGAAAGATTGCCTGCTAAATGGATTCACCAACCATGGAACGCTCCTTCAGGAGAACTCGATTTGGCCAAGGTGCAATTGGGAAAGAACTACCCCTTGCCCATGGTGGAACACCGTGAAGCTCGCCACAGAGCCTTGGCGGCCTTGGCAACGTTGAAGAGGTAATAAGGGCTGATCCATTCTCTTCCAACAAGAGAGATGCCCACGGTCGCCACAGGTGCGCTGCCTATGCTTGTTTGCGAAAAAACAGCTGATGACTTGCAAAAAAATGCGGTCGCAAACGAACCCAACCAACTAATCACTAAAAAAAATGATCCAATAGTCATGAACCAGCGTAGCAACAAGTATGACGTATCATTTCAAAACACGCTATAATCACAAAGAGACCACCGACGTGGATTACGTTGGCAGGTTCTTGACACCTAGGTCCAGGCTGGCTCCTCCGACAATGGAAGAATGCCATCGTTTGTTCATCGCCATGAAGAAAGGTTCCGACGATGCTAGAAACGAATTGATTGAGAGGCATCTGCGATTAGTGGCCTCAATAGTATTGAAATATAAAAGTTCCGAAGATCAGGTGGAAGACCTCATGGCGGAAGGAATACATGGTCTCATCGAGGCACTGGATAGGTTCGATCATACCAGAGGAGTGAAAATCAGCACTTATGCGGCATGGTGGATCAAGCATCGGATACAAAAACTGCTTGGCAGATTCAACTCCTGCATCTCCGTCCCTCATGACGTAATACAAGGAAGAAAAAAACAAAACAAGCTGCTTGAGGATTTCGTAGGAACGAAAAAGGGGGAGCCTTCGGAAGAAGAACTAAGGGAATTCATAGGTGACCATTCCTTGATGAACAGAAGGATCAGCATGATTCCAAAAGTGAATTCGCTAGATGAAACCATAAAGGAATCGGAACAAACCCTAGGAAGCCTTTTGGCATCGGAAGACGAGGAAAAAAAATCTTACCGAAACCAAGGATCACTCACGGAAGACATGCAGGCAGCCATGAGTCTACTAGGACCGAGAGAAAAGAAAGTATTGAAACTTCGTTTTGGACTAGGAACAGCCAGTCCCATGAAGCTGGGCGCTATTGCCAAGCTTATGAAAATATCCGCGGAGCGCGTTCGCCAACTTGAATCACTAGGCCTGCGTAAATTGAGGTCCGTGATGATAAGCAAGGGTGAGATAGACTTTCGGAAACTGGATCGAATCAAGGGCTCTCATTTTCGTGGCAAAACGAAAATGAGTCCTCTACAACTGGCTCTTTTATAGAAACACAAAGAAATTACATGTCGTTCTCAGCTTTCCAGTGGTTGGCCCCAAAGCCTGAATCCAGTTCACATCCGCACCAAGACAATGAAAAGGTGGAATGGTTTCGTTGTACCCCATTCATCTTAATTCACCTTGCAGCCATCACCACTATCTTTTTGTTCCCGGTGACTTGGCCATGCATCGCGTTGGCCGTATTGTCATACTCAGTGAGAATGTTCGCGATTACGGCCTTTTATCACCGTTATTTCTCCCACCGCGCCTTCCAGACGTCGAGGCTGGTTCAGTGGTTGGGCGCGTTTGCCGCGTGTAGCGCGGGCCAAAGAGGCCCTCTTTGGTGGGCGGCCCATCATCGGATGCATCACCGCCATTCGGACACCGATGAGGACATGCACTCTCCACACCGCAAGACCTTCCTCCAGAGCCACCTGTTCTGGTTCATGACGGACTACGCCTTGCCGACCTACCTAAAGGAAATCCCCGATTGGTTGAAGTTTCCCGAACTCAGGTTCCTCAACAGGTTTGATTGGGTTCCCGTCGTTTTCTTGGCCTCCGCTTGTTACCTGGCAGGTGAAACGACTTGGGCGGCAACCCACTTCTCAGCGACGGGCTGGCAATGGTTGACTTGGGGCTTTCTCGTCCCGACCGTGCTTCTTTATCATGCCACCTTCTCGGTTAATTCGATCGCTCATATGTTTGGAAAGAAACGATTTCAAACGAATGATGAAAGCCGCAACAATCCATGGCTTGCCATTATTACCTTTGGAGAGGGATGGCACAACAACCACCACTTTTTCCCAAGCTCGGTGAAGCAAGGATTCAGAAAAAGAGAGATCGACCTAACTTATTGGATTCTGTGGACCATGTCTCGCGTTGGCTTGGTGCGAAAATTGAAGCCCGTTCCCAAATGGGTGCAAGAGAAAGCGCAGTACTAATCCATCTTCAGGCCAAGCATGAAAATTGCGGTCATAGGTTCGGGCATATCCGGCTTGATTTGCGGTTATCTGCTCGGAAAGTCACATGACTTGACGATTTTCGAGGCCGACTCGAAACCGGGAGGCCACGTCAACACGGTGGAGGTTCAGGGTTCTTCAGACAGACAGCGAGTGGATACGGGATTCATCGTGTTCAATAAGGAAAACTATCCCAACTTCTGCCGTTTGCTGGACGTATTGGAAATTGAATCTCAAACCACCCGCATGGGGTTTTCAGTGAGTTGCGAAAGGACGGGTTTCGAATACAGCGGAGAGAGCTTGCGAGGTTTCTTTGGGAGCGTGAGTAACTTGGCCAGCCCAAGACATTGGAACATGCTTCGAGAAATTCTGAGGTTTCACGATTTGGGACAAGACCCAAGCGCTTGCAAGGAAAGCGTAGAGGAGTTCGTCGCAACGCATGGTTTTGGAAAGCGGTTCATTGAATATTTCCTATATCCCTTGGGTTCCGCTCTTTGGTCATGTCCCAAGGAAAAGTTCGAAAGCTTCCCGATGGAATTCGTTTTGCATTTCATGAAGAACCATAAAATGCTGCAGGTCGGCAGAAGGCCTGTCTGGAGGGTAATCAAGGGAGGTTCCGACAATTACGTGAACAAGATAGTGGCGCAATTGGGATCTCGCCTTCGCCTGAATGCGAAAGTCGCAAGCGTCGAGAGGCTGGACGAGGGTGTGCAGGTCGATTTGAAAAACGGTGAATCGTCGCATTTCGACGAGGTCGTCCTGGCTTGCCATGCCGACCAGTCGTTGCGCCTGCTGAAAGACGCGGAAGAGGAGGAATCCCAAGTACTGAATAGTTTTCCCTATGAATCGAACTTGGTTACCCTTCATTCCGACCAGTCTCTTTTGCCAAAGAGAAAATCCGCGTGGGCAAGCTGGAATGCAAGGATACCCAAGGATGAATCATCCAAGGCGACCTCGACCTACAGCATGAACATTCTACAAGGACTGCAGGATGAAACCCAGTTTTGCGTATCCTTGAACCAAGAAGACCTCATTGCCGCCGAATCGCGATTCGGCGATTATCATTTCTCTCACCCGACTTACGACGCCAATCGAGCCGAGGCGCAGAGGAAGCACCCTGCATTCATCAGGCGAAAAGGAATCTCCTTGTGCGGGGCATACTGGGGATATGGCTTTCATGAGGATGGTTTGTCCAGTGGCCTGAAAGTCTGTGAATCCTTTGGCGAATCACTAGCATGAACAGTACGCTTTATTTTGGGGAAGTAACCCATCGAAGATTGTCGCCGAAGAAGCATTTCTTTCGGAATCGAATGTTCATGGTGCATCTCTTCCTTGATGAATTACCCCAAGTCTTCAAAGGACGGCTCTTGTGGTCGGTCAATCGCCGAAACCTGGCATGGTTCAATCGCAAGGACTACCATGGAGACTCATCGCAACCTTTGCAGGAAGAAGTAAGGCGAACAATCGAGAAGCAGATCGGAGAAAAACCCCGAGGTCGGATCTCCATTCTCACGCACATGCGCTACTTCGGTCACTGTTTCAATCCGGTCACTTTCTATTACTGCTGGAACGAGGAAACTACACACCCCGAAACACTCTTGGTGGAGATCACCAACACGCCATGGAACGAGCGATACGCCAAAGCCTTCGCATGGAACGAAAAAGAAACGAAAGGCAACAACTCGAGACACGACTTCCAAAAGGAATTCCACGTTTCACCCTTCATCGGAATGGAAGTGGATTATGACTGGCGATTCAGCGCCCCGGGTGAAAAGCTAAAGGTTGCAATGACCGACTCCAAAGATGGCGAAACCTTCTTTCGCGCCGAACTCTCCTTAAAAAGAAAACCTATCTCCACAAAAAATTTGGCATGGGCCTTGGGTCGCTTCCCTTTCTTGACGCTGCGAGTGCTTTTCGGAATTTACTGGCATGCCTTCCTTTTGCGCCTCAAGGGTTGCGAGTTTCAACCGCATCCCAAGCATCTCAACCCCTCTTCATCGGAAAATGAGTGAAGAAACTTCAAACCGAAGGACTTCCTTGACAAGGGCGACCCACAAGAGAGCCGGGCTTTTTGAAAAGTTTTTCGTCGGGCAAATGCAGAGTATCCAGCGTGGGGCGCTGGAGATATCGACCGATCACGGCCAATGGCAGTTCGGCGAGGAGGGCAGCGATGCCTTCAAAGCTTCCATAATCGTTAACCATTCGTCGTTTTTTAGAAAAGCATGCCTAGGCGGATCCTTGGGAGCAGCCGATTCTTATGCGAAGGGAGATTGGGAATCAAAGGACTTGGTCGCTCTTTTTCGCCTTTTCTTGCAGAATCTGGATGTCTTGGACGGCATGGAGACGGGCTTGGCCAAGATCCTCAACAAATTCGCTCGGTGGGCGTATGAAATTGGCTATAGAAACACTGTCAAAGGCAGTCGGCGGAATATTTCGCTGCATTACGATCTGGGCAACGAGTTCTTTGAGTTGATGCTCGATCCTACCATGACCTATTCCTGCGCGTTGTTCGAATCACCCGAGGCAACTCTCGAAGAGGCCCAAATTGCCAAATATGACCGTATTTTGGATCAACTCGAAGTCGAAAAGGGACATCACTTGCTGGAAATCGGTACGGGATGGGGTGGTTTGGCCATCCGGGCTGCGGAAAAAACGGGGTGCCAAGTCACCACCACCACGATTTCCGAAAAACAACGCGAATTCGCCCAGGCCAGGGTGACGGAAAGAAAACTGCACGACCGCATCAAAATCGTGAAGAAGGACTACCGGCAACTGGAAGGAAATTACGACCGCGTGGTCTCCATCGAGATGATCGAGGCGGTCGGCCATGAATATTTACCCACCTATTTCTCGAAAATCTCTCAAGTACTCACGCAAGAAGGGGCCGCCTTGATCCAAGCCATCACCATGCCCGACGACCGCTATGCGCGATACCTCAAGAAAGTCGATTACGTCAGGGCCCGCGTTTTCCCCGGCAGCTGCGTCCCTTCTCTATCGGCCATTAGGGAAGCAATCGCAAAGGCTTCGGACATGAGACTGGTTGGCATGCAGGAAATCGGGAAACATTACGTACGCACCCTTCAAAAGTGGAGGGAAAGCTTCAACACCAACCTCACGAAGATTCGCTCCCTAGGGTACGAGGAAGACTTTCTTCGTTCCTGGGAGTACTACCTGTGCTACTGCGAAGCCGGATTCAAGGAAACTTACACCGGTGACCTTCACCTTCTCCTGACGAAGCCCAACAGCGCCCTGTCAGGTTCCATGCCTTGAAATAATCTCGTATCTTCCCTACTTGAAAACCACCTTTGCTCGAAACGCAATGCAACCCCTGGAGTTAGTGATCTTTGGACAAGCCATCGCATCGGCGGCCATGATTCTGGCTTGGCTATTGGCCAAAAAGCTGAAGAACGCTTCCTACGTCGATGCTCTTTGGGCTTACGGAGTCGGTTTGCTGGGAGCGGCTTACCTCTACTTCTCCCAAGGAGATTCCTTCCGAAACCAAGCCCTGACCATCGTCTTGGGTATCTGGAGCCTGCGATTAGGCACTTATCTCTTCCGAAGATGCCTTGGAGGCAAGGAAGACAGCCGCTACAGGTACTATCGTGAAAAATGGGGAGAACGAACGGACTCTCTCTTCTTCTTCTTTTTCCAAAAACAGGCCTTCTGGGTAGTGCTCTTCGCATCCCCGATGCTAGTTGTGGGAGCGAACCCAACGCCTTGGGGCAAACTCGACCTAATAGGCTTGGGCGTGTGGATATTCGGCATGTCTGGAGTGTGTCTGGCGGACCTGCAATTGTCTAGATTCAAGGCGAGCCACAAAGAAGGCCAAGACAAGGTGTGCAGAAACGGCTTGTGGCGTTACTCGAGGCACCCTAACTATTTCTTCGAGTGGATACTCTGGATGAGCTTCGTCTTTTGGGGTTGGGGGGCCGTCGGAGGGCCATGGCTGTTGGCCTTGCCCTTGATTCTCCTCGCATTCTTCCTGAAATTCACGGGGATACCACACGTCGAGGCGCGCAAGATGGAAACGGCCGGCAAAGAGTACGAGGAATACCGTAAGTCGACCAACGCCTTCATTCCATGGTTCCCAAGGAAATCAAACCGAGACGCCTCATGAGTCTGGCCGGCAAAATCATCGGTCTGGCGGAAGATGGGCTGCTTCCCGATTTTCTTGTTCGGGCGGGAATTCGGAGGTTATGCAGAAGAAGGCTGCAGCAATGCGCCGTCCATGACTGCGAGAAAGCAGCCGAACAATTGGCGGCTTTTCTTGAAAAGGCTGACCAGTCGGAGGTCGCTCCGTTACCCGAAAAAGCCAATGAGCAACACTACGAGGTACCGGCCGCTTTTTTCCAAGAAGTACTAGGGCCGCGCTTGAAGTATAGTTGCTGCGCCTGGAACTCGGAAACGGAAAACCTGAAATCGGCGGAAAAAAACGCATTGGAACTGACTTGCAAGCGAGCCATGTTGCAGGATGGCCAAAAGATTTTGGAATTGGGATGCGGTTGGGGTTCGCTCTCTCTCTGGATGGCCGAGCGCTATCCGGAAGCATCCATTACTTCCCTTTCCAACTCCAACTCCCAAAGAAAATTCATTCAAGCTCGAGCCGATGACTTGGGGTTGAGCAACCTGAAAATAGTGACCGGCGACGTGAACGACTTCGATCCCGAAAAAACTTTTGATCGAGTGGTTTCGGTGGAGATGTTCGAGCACGTTCGCAACCACAGGGAATTATTCCGGAGAATTCATTCCTGGCTGAACCCGGGAGGCCGCCTTTTTACGCATGTGTTCTGCCATCGATCAGTCTCTTATCCTTTTCAGGTGGAGGGCGAGGCGGATTGGATGTCGAAGCACTTCTTCAGCGGAGGCACGATGCCGGGAGACGACCTGTTCCTGAGAATATCCGGGCGATTGGAACTGGAAAGACAGCACCGCTGGTCAGGCTCACATTACGCTCGCACCTCGGAAGCGTGGCTGCAAAACCTGGATCGGCGGAAAAAGACCGTGATGGATCTTTTTCGAAAAGACCTAGACGAGAGGGAAGCAACACGAACCTTTAATCGCTGGCGCCTGTTCTTCCTCGCATGCGCGGAAACTTTTGGTTTCGCAGATGGTCAGGAATGGTGGGTCTCCCATTACCTCTTCAAGAAAGGATGAGAGAAAAAGACTTCCACCTTCCAAACACAGTCTTTAAGAACCTCTTGTCATGAGAAATTATTACTGCCCTTTACTTTTGATTACGTTGACGGCAAGCATTGGCTTGTCCGCGCAAACTGAAAATAATACCGCGGAAGCGAAAGCGGAGCTCCAATACGACGACATGGCGTGGTCACAATGGCGCGGCCCTAACCGCGACGGTTTCGTGAAAAAGGGCGCTCCTTGGCCCTCCAGCATCGCCAAGGACAAGCTCAAGCTGGTTTGGCGCAAGGAGATCGACAAGGGCTATCCGGGACCCATCGTGTCGAGTAAACTCGTCTTCACGGTCGAGACCAGGGCAGCCAAGGATGAGGTCGTGAGGGCATTCGACCGGAAAACTGGAGAACAAGTCTGGGAAACGGAGTGGCCGGGTTCCATGCGGGTGCCTTTCTTTGCCTGGAAAAACGGCAGCTGGGCACGCTCCACGCCTGCCTACGACGGCAAGAACGTTTACGTCGGGGGCATGCGCGACTTCCTCGTCTGCCTCGATGCGAAAACGGGCAAGAAGCAATGGTCAGTGGATTTCACCAAGCGATACAAGTCACCCGTTCCCTCCTTCGGATTCGTCTGTTCGCCCTTGGTCTCCGGAAAGCACCTTTTCGTGCAAGCGGGATCCGGCTTGGTCAAGCTGGACACGAAGACCGGCAAGTCTACTTGGCGAACCTTGGCCGACAAGGGAGGCATGTACGGCAGCGCCTTTTCCTCACCGGCAATCGCTTCCCCGAAAGGCAAAAAACAATTGCTCACTCAAACCAGAACCAACTTGGCCGGTGTGGACATGGAAAGCGGAGAAGTATTGTGGACCCAGCCAGTGAAAGCGTTTCGTGGCATGAACATACTGACTCCCACCATTTTCAAGGACAGCGTGTTCACCAGCAGCTACGGCGGAAAATCGATCCTCTTTAACCTTTCCAAGACTTCAAGCGGGTTCTCCGTGAGCGAAAAGTGGGAGAATCGCCAGGAAGGATACATGTCCAGTCCGATTGTAATCGACGGGCACTGCTACATGCACTTGAGGAAGCAGAGAGTGACCTGCATAGATATGAAGAACGGCGAGACCAAATGGATCAGCTCGAAGTCATTCGGGAATTACTGGTCCATGGTATCCAACGGCAAGGAGATCCTCGCTCTCGACGAAAACGGCGATCTTTTCCTGATCGAGCCCAACACCGAAAAGTTAGTGATCAAGGAAAGTCGGGAAATTTCGAAACAAGCCAGCTGGGCTCACCTCGCCCTTGCGGACAACCAATTGTTCGTCCGCGAACTCAAGGCAATCGCCTGCTACGAGTGGTGAAGAGGCAACGACGCATGCGCGTCCATTGGTTGCAACACGTCCCCTTCGAAGGCTTGGGTTGCATGGAAGAGTGGTTCCTTTCGCGAGGCCACGACCTATCATGCACCAGAATGTTCGAGGCGCCCGAACTTCCTTCGACGAATGATTTCGACTGGTTGGTCGTGATGGGTGGGCCCATGGGTGTCCACGACCAAGAAAAGTACCCTTGGCTGGAAGCTGAAATCGAGCTCATCAGGGAGACCTTGGAACGGTCCAAGCGCATTCTAGGGATTTGTTTGGGCGCCCAGTTGATGGCCGCTGCCTTGGGAGCGAAAATCAAAAGGAGCCAGCACAAGGAAATTGGATGGTTTCACGTCCAGTCCCAAGCCATGGGTGACGATCCGCTTGGCAAAATAATGCCGCCTCGCTTCAGAGCCTTCCATTGGCATGGAGAAACCTTTGACGCCCCCTCTGACGCAAAGCCCTTGGGATCGAGCGAAGCCACGAGTTGCCAAGGGTTCCGCTCGGGTCCAAGAGGATTGGCCCTGCAGTATCACTTGGAACTTCGCCCGCAAGACGTAAGCCAGCTGACGGAAGCCTGCCCCGAGGATCTTTCACCCGGACCTTACGTGCAAGATCCGGAGGCATTTCTCGAGAAGAACTACGAGTTCGACGAGGCGAACGAAATGATCAGGCGGATTCTTGAAGCCTTGGAAAATTCCGATTAGTCGTCGATTGATTCTGGTTCAGGCAGAGGCGGCGGCCAATGCCTGGTCAACGTCGGCGAGGATGTCGTCCACGTGCTCCAATCCCACCGAAAGACGGACCAGCTCCGGCGTTATGCCCCCGGCAGCCTGTTGCTCTTCGTTCAATTGGGAATGCGTCGTGGTCGCCGGATGAATGGCAAGACTCTTGGCATCACCGACGTTGGCAAGATGGGAGAATAACTGGAGGTTATCGATGAACTTGGGACCTGCCTCGCTTCCGCCCTTGATGCCGAAAACCACCATGGACCCGCCTTTGCCTTCGAGGTATCGCTGATTCAGGTCATACATGGGATCGTTTTCAAGCCCGGGGAAACGAACCCACTCGACGGAATCGTGACCTTGCAGGTGCTGGGCCACGGCCAAGGCATTCTCGCAATGCCGCTCCATACGAAGAGGCAAAGTTTCGATTCCTTGGAGAAACTGCCACGAATTATCCGGGGCAATGCATGCCCCGAGGTTACGCAAGGGCACGGTACGCATCCGTAGGATATAGGCAACGGGGGCCAAGGGCTCGGGCAAGTCATGGCCCCAACGAAGACCGTGGTAACTTGCATCTGGCTCGTCGAAAAGAGGAAAGTTACCGTTGGCCCAATTGAAGCGGCCGGAATCAACCACCACGCCACCGATGCCGTTGCCGTGTCCACCCAACCACTTGGTAAGGGAATGAACCACGACGTCACAACCGTGTTCGATCGGGCGGGTAAGGTACGGGGTTGAGAAGGTACTGTCCACGACAAGGGGTATGCCATGGGAAGAGGCGATGTCCCCGATGGCCTTCAGGTCCGCCACGTCCAAGCCGGGATTGCTCACGGTTTCACAGAAGAGGGCCTTCGTCTTGTCCGTAATGGCAGCGGCGAAATTCTCCGGGTTGTTGGGGTCGACGAACTTTACCGTGATGCCCATCTTGGGTAAAATGTCGTTGAACTGGGTGTAGGTGCCTCCATAGAGGTTGTTGGCGGAGACGATTTCATCACCCGCCTCGGCCAAGTTGATGATGGAGTAAAAGACCCCGCTGGTTCCCGATGCGATACCGAGGCCGGCAGCTCCGCCTTCCAAGGCAGCGACCCTTTGCTCGAGCACGTCCGTGGTGGGATTCATCAAGCGCGTATAAATGTTGCCCAGCTCCCTGAGGCCAAAAAGGTTGGCTGCATGTTCGGTGTCGTTGAAGACGTAGGAACTCGTCTTGTAGACGGGAACGGCGCGTGAAAGGGTGGTCGGGTCCGGCTCATAGCCGGCATGAAGGCATTGGGTCTCGAGTTTCATCTGAAGAAAGAACAGTTGAGGTTACACGAGTCTCAGGGAGACGCGCTGGTTTGGAGTCGGAGCACTATTAAGAAGAAGGCGAAAACGTCCAGTCTCAATCAAAAGCAAGCGCGTCATAGAGGCATGTGCTTGAAAAGTGGAATTCGTCAAACCAACTGGGGAATGGGCTTGGAGTCGACGACCGCTTTTTTGACCTCGTCGGGAATACTGGAAAGCAAGCGAACCTGAGCGGGATCGAACAAGACGTTCATCACCGTGCCCAGCAACATGTTCGTCGTCACGAGGTCTTCCGCCGGTTCCCCGACCAGTTTGTCGGACTTGCCCACCACTTGGCCCATATTCAAGCCACCACCCGCGAATGCGAGGGTGCACAAGTTGCCCCAGTGGTCGCGGCCACCCTTTGAATTGATTTTCGGGGTACGGCCGAACTCACCCGTAATGACAAGCAAGATCTTCTCGGACAAACCCCTGGCGGAGCAGTCCTCGATAAAGGCGCTGGCGGCCTTGTCGACGGCAGGCCCAAGAATGGGCATGCCATCGTCGATGCCGAAGGCGTTGCCATGCATGTCCCAGCCCGTGCTGGTCACCGTCACGAAACCACATCCTGCTTCGCAAAGGCGGCGAGCCATCAACATCTGCTTGCCCAAGGCAATGGGAGAAAATCCAGGTATGGATTTCCCATTCTTCTTTTTCTTGGCAAGACCCTTGGGGATTTTGTACGCGCCCGTGTCGTATCGTTCGAGCGTGCGCGGGTTCTCTTTCGATAAATCGAAGGAATCGGTCACTCCACCCAAGATGACGTCGAACGCCTTTTGATGCAGGCTGTCGGCGGAAGCCAAAGTGGAGTCCGCTCCGCGCTTCAATTCATCAATACGGGAAAGCAGGCCACGGCGATTTTCGAAACGCCCTTCCGGCAAGCGCAATTCCATGTCATTGAGGATCGATCCACCCTTGCTTGGATCAAAGGGAGCTAAAGATTTAGGCAGGTTGCCCACGGAGGTAACACGTTCCGGCACTGCCCGCAAATCCTTGTATTTGTCTCCCGCAGTGGCTGGAACCACCAAGCAATTGTTTGGCAAGCCCGTCACTCCGTTGGTGAGCCCTGCAACCCGAGAATACAAAGAGCCCATGCATGCGCCGGTGGAGTTGCCTCCGGCCGCCACCAAGGCGGAGGCCGTGCCATGACTACCATTGCCATGGCGAAAGGAGCGAACCACCGACATCTTGTGAGCCAGTTTACCGAGCATGGGAAAGTGACTGCCGAAAGTGACACCGGGGATGGACGTTTTCACCTCACCGAACATCGCTCGGTACTCCGAGGGAGCCGTCATTTTCGGGTCGAAGGTCTCCACGTGCGTGGGACCACCTTGGAGGTTCAGCATAACGACGCTTTTGTCGCGCAGGAAATCATAAATTTTGTCCTCCCCAGCACGAGCTTTCAAGGCCAAGAGGTCAGTAAGGCAAAAACCACCCAACCCAAGCGCTCCCACTCGCAGGAACTCCCTGCGCGAACTGCCTTCGCAGTTGGAAACGGTCTCGCTGGAACCAATCGTTAACATGCATGCAATCTATCAGCGGGACTCCGAAAGGAGCAAGAGAGTTTCCGACAACTCGCCACAAGTGAAAGCTCAGAGATGCCTGTAAATTTCCGTGCAAAGCATTGAATTACAGGAGCTTGAACCCCCTATCAAGAGATGGGGCATGGTAAAGGGACCGCAGGTTCGAAAGGAGCCTAAGCCACCAGAAGGTTCTTTGACCGCAGTGCATTTTCGGCGGATGCGAAAATGGAACGAACCACCTTGACGGCCACGGAATTGCCGAACTGCTTGTAACAAACGTTGCGTTTGGGATGCAGCTTGAAACCTGCCGGGAAGCTCATGACTCTTCTGCATTCCTCGGGATGCAGTCGCCGGGGAAGACCATCCACCAAGTACATTCCAGTCTTTGCCCCCACTCCACCACCGAAGGCGGACAGGGTTACGGAATGGCCCTTCACGCTGTAAATGCGTTCACCTTGACCACCCTTGGAAATGGTGCCTACCCGCAAGGGGCGAAGTGCTCGTTGGGTAGGCATCTCAGCGGCCAAGAAAGTGTCCGGACGATCAACGTAAAGTTCCTCGAGCCTGGGATCGTCGGGAGGCAAGAGAACGTCCTCGAGAGCGATGTCCTCATCGGTCGGTTCGGGAAAGGAGAACTCGGCGAGCCCGAGGCCTTTGCGGAAACAAACGAAGTAGATGCGTTCTCGTTTTTGAGGCACGCCGTACCGTGATGCGTTCAAGATGGCATGATGACAATCATACCCCAGACGCTCGAGCAACTCGACGGTGGTGGCCAAGGTACGCCCACCATCGTGGACGCCGTAATTTTTGACGTTCTCCAAAAACAGCACGTTGGGTTGGTGAAACTCCGCAATTCGGAGGACGTGGTAGAGAAGCGTGCCGCGAGCATCCTCGAAACCTCGCTGCTTGCCGGAGATACTGAAAGGCTGGCAAGGAAAGCCTGCGCACAAGACGTCATGCGACGCAATTGCGCTCGCTTCGATTTCAGTAAGATCACCGCAAGGCGTTTCTCCAAAATTAAGGGAATACGTCTTTTGGGCATGCGGGTCGTCATCGGAGGAAAAGACGCAGGTATGGCCCAGTTCCTCCAAGGCAAAGCGAAAACCACCTATGCCGCAAAACAAGTCGATGAAACTAAGACCCGCCATTTACCCGATCACCTCAGGTAAAGCCTTATCTCCCAAAGCGAGGCCTTGGCAATAGCAAAGGCGTCCTGTTTTCTAGACGTCGCAGAGTGAAACCGCTTGGGAAAGCCCCTTTAACGGGTCTCGTGTGGGGATGAATTCCTGGCCCACGAATCCCTTGTACTTGATTTTCAACAAGGCTTCCATGATAGGCGGGTAGTAAATTTCCTGATTCTTGTCCAGTTCACCGCGTCCGGGATTACCAGCGGTATGGACGTGCCCGATGTGCTCCCCGCATTCACCGATCCGTCGAATGACGTCTCCGTCCATGATCTGCACGTGATAGATATCGAAAAGAAGCTTCATCCGAGGAGAACCGACCTTCTTGATGATATCGATGCAATAATCGACGTGGTCGCCTTGGTAACCCGGATGCCCCTTGTTGGGATCGGAGTCGTCGCGGGTGTTGAGCATTTCGAGACATAGGTTGACGCCTTTCTTCTCGGCATGCCCTATGATCTTCTTGTAACCGGCCACGCAGTTCTTGGCGCCTTGCTCGGAAGTCATGTCTTCGGCGTATCCAGTGAAGGATATGACGTTGGGGCATCCGAAGTCGGCGGATGCGTCAATCGCCTTTCGGGTAGCCTCGATCACCATGTCGTGATACTTCGGGTTGTTGAATCCCTTGATGAAGGGAGGGCCCTCGACCGGGATGGGTGAAATGGCGCAGGTAAGGCCATGCTTCTTGAGAGTCGGCCACTCCTTCGGATCAATCAACTCGATGCTCTTGCAACCAAGCTTCTTGGCCGCCCCGCACATTTCCTCGGTATTCCAGTACTTGGAAAAACACCAAGAAACAACCGATTGGTTGATGCGGCCTTTCTTCACGCCTATCACCTTGGGCTTGCGCTTCTTGACGTCCGGAGGGGCGGCGTTTGCAAGTCCTGAGGAAGCAAGGCCGGCGGCCACAAGACCAGCGGCGCCCTTGAGCGCTCCTCGTCGACCGAGGTGGTGTTGGGTTTCAGTTGATAGAGGCGAATCGGTTGAGGATTTCATACGGAGACATTCAAAGGCAATCGCAGTGAAAGCAAGTGTGAAAGGAATATTCGAGAGCAAGAAGATACTAGACAAAACACGGCAATAGGGTTCAAGATAAGGAGATGAAAATACCCTTCTTTCTTTTG
>PBLJ01000024.1 GCA_002721705.1 Opitutia bacterium | reverse complement strand
CTCCAAGGCGCCCGCCTGCTCCATGACGTCGGGACTGAGCAGCTTGATGGCGTGCCGCTTGCCCGTCAATTCGTGCTCCACCTCGTACACCTCGCCCATGCCGCCACGCCCGAGCAAACGCACGATGCGGTGCTTACCAAATATAGCGTTGGGTTGCAGCGTCTGGGAGTCGTCGCTCATGTAAGGGGGGAGCACAAACAAACACGAAAACCCAAAACGCTCACCTTATTGAGTGGCTCTATCCTACTACGACTAGCGGAACGCAAGCTAACGGCATGACTCACCCACGAGCCTCCACGCAAAATACGCTTGGACCCAGTTGCTGGACCGGCCGGGTCACGAGTCGGATCAGAGCCGAACGAAGAATGCCAATCATGGCACCATTCCCAGACATTCCCATGCATGTCGTGAAAACCCCAGTCATTGGGATTGTAGCATCCAACAGCCATGACTTCCTTGGCATTGGGTCCAGTGGAGGATCCACCATAAGGGTGATTTCCATCGAAGTTCGCCTGCCGACTCCACAAGCTGTTGCCAAAGGAGAAGGTAGTCGTCGTATTCGCCCGGCAGGCATATTCCCACTGGGCTTCAGTGGGTAAATGATAAAAGTAATTATCAGGCAAACTATTGGCCTCCCAGGCAAGCTCCGTCAGTTTTTCACAAAACTTCGAGGCGTCGTGCCAAGAAACCATTTGCACGGGTAGATCATCCCCCTTGAATCGACTCGGATTCGTTCCCATGACCGCTTTCCACTGCCGTTGAGTAAGAGGGTGCTTACCCAACCAAAAGCCCTTCGACAAAGAAACCTCATGCTGATTCTCGTCGTGATCCCTTCCTTTCTCACCAAATGGACTCCCCATTTCGAAGGATCCCGCCTTACACCAAATCATTTCCATGGATAGATCAGTGAAGTTGAAATTGTCGCCCTCGGTCGGTCTGCAAACGCGCAAAGGCAAAGCCAAGGAGACCGCCTCTTCATCGTCTGAGTCTTGGTTTCCGACAGGTGCTTGCAAAGTGTCGAAACGAAGGCCTTCCATCATCGATTCAGCCGATTGAAATCTTTCATCAGGTTGCTCCTTGAGCGCCGTGATCAGCCAATTGTCCCACACCGAGCTCAAATCAAGCCCAAGTTCACTTACTCTTTCCATCCCTGGCATTCGCCGACCACTTAACATTCGGAATGCCATCAAACCCAAAGAGAAAAGATCGCTGCGGACGTCGCCGGACAAACCATTTCTTTGCTCGGGACTCATGTACTCGAAAGTTCCAAACAAGGCACGTGTGGAATCACCAACGACTGAATAATCCATCCATGTTGCTGCGTCGAAAGTATCGTCCATTGATTCCCTTTTCAGAATGGCTTGCATAAAAGTGTCACGCCACTCGCTGCCGGCCGCTCCGACCAATCCGAAATCGGAAATTTTCAAGCTGTCGGCGCCAAGCAACACATTGGACGGTTTTACGTCACGATGAACCAAACCCATTTCATGCGCATGGCCAAGGGCTTCAAGTAGACGATGCATAATGCCCGCTACTTCTTCCTGTGGCAAAATTCCTCCGCAATGCCGAATGTAATCATCGAGCGTCATCACGACTTCACCATTCAAATCCCAACCGGACATCAATTCCATACCGATCCAATGCCGACCATCCGTTTCACCCGCATCGCGAATTTTCACGATCCCAGGATGCTGCAAAGCCGACATTACTTTTTCCTCTCGATGGAAGCGATTCAGAGCCTCGGGTGATTCCAAGACCTCCGACTTGATCAACTTAACAGCCAAATGATTGCCATTCGAAGGGTCGACTGCCTCGTAGACCTCGCCCATCCCGCCGAATCCAAGCAAGCGAATAATGCGATATTTCCCGAAAAAGGAATCAGGTTGCAGCGTCTGGGTATGATCGGTCATGGGGAATTCAAGGATGCGAAATCGGGGGCAAAAGGTTTTTCAGAACGCCCCCGACCCTACGGACACGGACGCCGCGGTCAAGCGCGGGGAGACGTCCGGAGACTGAGGCGGAAGCCCAGGAGAGAGCTGGTGCGGCAGTACGGTTCGCGCCAGTACCGATTCGCGGAACGCAGGTACTGGGCGACGTTGAACCAAGAACCGCCACGAAAGACGCGTCTCGAACCAACCGCAGGCCCCACGGGATCGCGTACCGGACCGTTCGGGTACTGGCCGTACCAGTCCTGGCACCATTCCCATACGTTACCATGCAGGTCGTGGAATCCCCATGCGTTCGCGGGGTATGATCCAACGGCGGAAGTTTTTTCAGGAGACACTCCCTCCTCGGCGTCTCCATAGGGATGATTCCCGTCGAAGTTCGCCTCCCGACTCGACAAGCTGTCGCCGAAGGAGAATGCCGTCTTCGCGCCCGCGCGGCAGGCGTACTCCCACTGCGCTTCCGTCGGCAACTGGTACGCGTAGCCCTCGGGCAGGAGACCCGCGCTCCGCTCTCGCTCCGTGAGCTTGGAGCAAAACATAGTCGCGTCGTCCCATGACACCTGCTCCACCGGAAGGTTGGCGCCTTTGAAGTTGCTCGGATTCGATCCCATGACCTCCTCCCACTGGGCCTGCGTAACCTCGTGTTTGCCCAGCCAATACCCTTCCGTCAAGGTCACCGCATGCGGCTCCTCATCGAAGGAACGTTCCCCTTCGTTCGAGGGGCTCCCCATGGTGAACGTTCCCGGAGCGCACCACAGCATTTCCAGAGCAAGGTCGCGGATGGTGAACGCCTTCCCGAGGATGGCGTTGGGTTGCAGCGTCTGGGAGTCGTCGCTCATTGGGAAGTCATGGGGGCCAAAGGTTTTCAGGTCCGCGAACCTAGAGGGGAAACCTCGTCCTTGGCAAGGTTGGGAATAAAGCGCGCAAGACCGCTTACTGGGCGAGCTTGACCTGCACCAAACCGGACGCGTTCTTCAAGGCTTGCGGGAAAGTTTCCCCGGAAGGTGAACGGGTAGTGAGCGAAAGGGTTTCGTCGCCTTCGGGAATGGAGAAAAACAGATCGGTAGAGGAGCCGGTGAGGTAACTGGACCCGGCATGGACTTCGCCGACCAAGGTCTTGCCGCTCTTCAATTTCACCGACACGCGGGACCCCACGCCGCGAAGGTTGCCATGGGGGCCGACGAGGCGGACCACCAGCGTGCGGCCTGCAGTGGTTCGGTTGAGGAAAACCTTGGGGGTGGAGGAATTGACCGTGGCCACGAGATCGGGCCGGGTGTCGCCGTTGAGGTCGGTCAAGGCGAGGGCCTTGGCGTCGCCCGGCAGAAGCAAACCGCTTTGGTCGACCCGCAAGGTATCGAAGGTACCGTCGCCACGCCCTCGCAGAACCATGCCGAGACCACCGTCGACGTTTCCGGTCTCCGCTTGGGGCGAGTAAAAGTTTTGGGACAAGGCGAGGTCGAGACGCCCATCGGCATCCCAGTCGTGGAAGGCCAAACCGAAAACCGCGGACACTTGGGCGATGCGAGGCAAGGGACGAAAGGTGAAGCGGCCCTTGCCGTCGTTGAGCAATACGCCGGAAGCCAATTCGTTGATGGTAAGACGGTAGGCGGTATCCAGGTTCTTGGGCGAGTAGATTTCGGGCAGGGTGGCGGAAGCGAAGGCATGAAAGGTGGAGAATTTCTTGCCGAGGGAAGGCATCGCCCGAGTGGAGCAACTCTTGCCGCGCACCGGGTAGAGGATTCCACCCTCGTGACAAGCTTCTACGATGCGGGGGGCTCCGGAACCGTCGAGGTCCCCGAAATACAACAAGTAGGGCTTGTCCTTGGAGGCGTGATACTTGGTGTTGAGCCCTAGGTTGCCCACCGCGTAGTCGATGTCGCCGTCGCCGTCGAGGTCGCCGCCCGCGATCCCCGTCCACCAACCGAGCAAGTCCTTGGTACCGGCCGAGGCCGAGGCGTTGACCAGCTTGCCCTCTTGGTTTTTCCAGACCGCCACGGGCCCCCATTCGTGGGTCACGAGGAGGTCGACCCAGCCATCGCCGTCATAGTCACTCCAGAGGGCTCCCGTGACCAAACCGGTGAGGCGCAGGCCGGGTGCGATGGTATCGGAAACGTCGACGAACTTGCCATCGTCGTTACGCAGCAACCGACTGTTGGGCGTAAGCGGGTAACGGGTGCGGATGACGCGCCCGCCGACGAAGAGGTCGAGGTCACCGTCGCGGTCGAAGTCGGCCGCCGCCACGGGGCCTCCGCTGTCTCGCAGGTTGGAGGTGGCGTGGAGGTCGATGGCGAAATTCCCCTTGCCGTCGTTACGGTAGAGACGGTCGCGGAGAAAGAGGGTATTGGGTCGGGGATCGAAGCCTCCGCTGGCCACGTAAAGGTCGAGGTCGCCGTCGGAATCGGCGTCAAGGAAGAGGGCTCCCATGTCCTCGAACGTGCCCATTTCCTTGTTCGCGAACTGGGGCTGCGGAGACTGGGTGAATCCACCCTTGCCATCGTTCAGGGCGAGGGTCGAACCTTGGCCGCTGGCGCCCCCGAGAAAAACGTCCTCGTCCCCGTCGCGGTCGACGTCTCCCCACGCCATGCCGGGACCGAGCCGGGAGAGGCGATGAGGCAAGAGTTCTTGCACCTTGAAGTCGTCGAAGTTGTTCTCGACGTGCTTGTAGGCCGACAAGGCGGTGGAAGAAGCGAACCAGGTAGGGGAAGGAGCGGCGGGCGGGACGGGCGTCGCGTTCTCGGGTTCGGTGATGACGAGGAACCGGTCGGCCGGCAAGTCCTCGAAGCTTTGCTCGGCGCCTAGCGGCCAACGGACGGTGAGGCGCTTCACCTTGGTGGCGTCACCAAGGCCGAAATGCAGGACGGGCTCGTTGGCGGAAGCGTATCCTTGGCAAGAGGTGAGGCAACGCACTTGAATGCCAGCATCCGTTTCCACGGTCACCTTGGCTCCAATGCCGTGGCTGTTGCGCTTGCCTCCCTTGAGCCGGATTTTGAGGAGATGGCCGGAGGAGGATTCGTTGCGGTAGATGCGCACCGGGTCCTCGAGCGAGGCGACCGCCAGGTCAAGGTCGCCGTCACCGTCGAAATCGGCGAAGGCGGCCCCATAGCTGACGCCCGTGAAGTCGAGTCCCCATTCCGCAGCGATGGGGGAGAAGCGGAGGTCACCGAGGTTGCGGAACGCGAAGTTGGGATCTCGCTTGGGCGGCGTGGCTCTCCAGAAAGCGGCCTTTTTCTCGGGATCCTTCAAGGCGTCCGCCTTGGCCACGAGGTCGGAATTGATTTGGTCGTGCGTCATGCCGTTGGTGCCGTAGAGGTCGATCCGCCCGTCGTTGTCGAGGTCGGCGAACTTGAGGGACCAGGTCCAGTCGGTATTGGCCAAGCCAGTGAGAAAAGCGGCCTCGAGGAAACGGCCTGAGCCGGCGTTGAGGTAGAGCGCGTTGCGCATGTACTGACGGGGATTGGACGTGGTCAGAAACCAGATGTCCTTCTCCATGTCGCCCATGCCCATCTTCGACTTGTAGTGGTCGGAACCGGCCATGTCGGAGCCCATGAAGTCAAACAAGCCGTCGTTGTTGACGTCCGCCACGTCGGTTCCCATGGAAAACCACGGAGTGTGCGGCAAGATTTTGCGGGCGATTTCCTCGAAGGCGCCGTTGCCGAGGTTGCGGTACAAACGGTCGGACCCGAAGAAATCGTTCGCCACGTAGAGATCGGGGCGACCGTCCTCGTCGTAGTCGAACCAAGACGCGGCCAAGCCTTGGTCGGTGCCGCGCAGACCGGCGGCCTCGCTGACGTCGACGTACTTCGTCCCGTCGTTCCGATAGAGATAGTCGTACTCGCCCGCTTCCACTACGCGCATCCGCTCGGTGGGGTGCAACACGACGTCGTATTTTTCACGGTATTGCTCCTCGATCGAAAGCTCTCCCTCGTTGAAGGTGGCCTTGACCTGGACGTCGGCCGGGGGTGGCGGATCGCCCGCCCGGCGATTCGTCACGAGGTAACCGTCGAGGTCCCCATCGAGATCGTAATCGGCGAATGCCATCTGAACGTTCGCTCCCTCCCGCGAGATGCCGAGGGGTACGGCCCGATCGCGAAAGGTGCCGTCGCCTTGGTTGTCGAGGAGCAGGTTGACGTCGCCCGTGCCGGCCACGAAGAGATCGAGGTCGCCGTCGCCGTCATGGTCCACGAAGCAGCAACCCACGGCCCAGTGGTCGGCGGCGATCTTGGTCAACCCCGACTTCTCCGAGACGTCCTCGAAGCGAAAGCCGCCGAGGTTGCGGTAGAGGCGGTGGCCGCCATAAGGGTACGCGTAGAAGAGATCGGGAAGAAGATCTCCGTCGTAATCACCCGCGCAGACTCCGAACATGCCGTCCTCGTGCGTCAGGGAGGAAGAGAACTTCATCCGGGCCAAGGCTTCCTTGGGGATGGGTTTGCGAACGAACCGGGCCCCGATCGCCTCGTCGTCCAGCAAGGTGAACAACTTGCGTGGCCCAGCGGCCTGGCGTTTCTGCAAGGAGAGGACCTCGAGGCCTGGCGTCACCTTGGGCGTCCGTGGCTTCTTGTTTCGCGAAAACGGGGAAGCAGCCTCACCTCGGGGAAAAAGGAGGAAGGCCAAGCAAACCGCAATCGCTGGGGCTGACAGCCGTTTCATAGTCTCGTCAAGCTTGCCCAACCTCCGTATCAAGGCAAGGGAAAGAAGCGCGATCGCTCGTTGACGAAGAGGATGCATTCCGCAAACCTGAGCATCATGAAAAAGATGCCCCTTTCCATCTTGCTTCTCGCTCCTTGGGCGCTCTGCTTCGGCTCGGCAAAGCCAAACGTCGTGCTTATCATGGCGGACGACGTGGGATGCGAGCCGATCGGGTGCTATGGCGGCGAATCATTCGCCACCCCGCAAATCGATGCCTTGGCAGGGACGGGCATGCGGTTCGAGCATTGCTACAGCATGCCGGTGTGCCACCCGTCGCGACTCGCCTTAATGACGGGACGCTACCCGTTTCGACTTAAAAGCGGATGGGGAAGTTTTCCCAAGGCGGAAGAGGATTTCTCGATCGGACGCGTCATGCAGCGCGCCGGTTACGCCACGGCGGTGGCGGGCAAGTGGCAAATGACCTTGCTGAAGAAGGATACGAAGCAACCGGGGCGAACGGGGTTCGACGAGTGGTTGCTCTTCGGGTGGCACGAGGGCGCCCGTTTTCACGATCCCATGCTCTACCAAAACGACAAAACCGCCCGCACCATGACGGGAAGCTATGGCCCCGACCTCTACGCCGACTTCCTTTCCTCTTTCATGCAACGCTCCCATGAGGAAGGGCAGCCGTTCTTCGTCTATTTTCCGATGGCCTTGGCCCACGACGTCACGGACGACTTGAAATGGCAGGTTCCTTACGCCCCCGGAAAGGACCGCTGGATGAACTATGGAGAAATGATCGAATCAATGGACGTCACCGTGGGAAAGCTCATGGCGACCCTCGACCGTCTCGGGATTCGCAAGAACACCGTGGTGATCTTCACCGGCGACAACGGCACCGCCTCCAAGTCCAAGCTGCGGCATCTTGGAAAAAAAGGTGCCAAGTACGAGTACGAGAAAGTGGTAGTGACTCGCAACGGCGAGCGCATCCCGGGTGGCAAAGGTTCCCTCAAGGACACCGGCACCCACGTTCCGCTGATCGTAAGTTGGCCGGGAAAAGTGAAGCAAGGGGCGGTAAGCCAGGATCTCGTCGATTTCAGCGACTGGCTCCCGACCTTGGCCGAACTGGGAGGAGTCAAGCTCGACCCGAAACGCCCCTTGGACGGCCAAAGTTTCGTGGGCAGTTTCCTCGATCTCCAGAGCCCTAGGCGAACCTTCGCGTTCTCGGAGTCCCGCGGCAAGCAGGCCTTCGTCCGCGACCAGCGGTGGAAACTCTACGCCAACGGCAAGTTCCATGACCTGAAAAAGGATCCCGGTGAAAAGAAGACGATCACCGGAGAACCCGAGGACAAGGAGGCGAGCTCCGCCAAGGCGCGGCTGGCCCAAGCCTTGAACAAGCTGAATTACAAATGAGACCGTGGTACTTTGTCGCCGCCACCTTGGTCGTCTTGGCCAAGGCGACAGCGGCCTCCCCCAACGTATTGTTCGTGGCGGTCGACGACATGAACGACTGGGTCGGGTTCCTCGACGGGTACCCAGGCGAGGAACACACGCCCAACCTCGATCGACTGGCCGCCCAAGGCACGGCATTCACCAACGCCCACGTCGCGGCGCCCGTGTGTTGCCCGAGCCGAGCCGCCGTCATGAGCGGACGCTTGCCCACCTCGACGGGCATCTACGGTAACCAGCAATGGATCAAGCCGCACCTGCCCAAGCTGGACACTTTGCCGCAAACCTTCCGCAACCATGGCTACCACGCCGTGGGCTCCGGAAAAATCTTTCACCACACCGCAGGCAACAACGCACCCGGTCAATGGGACCTATACCGACGACTGGTGTTCACAGACGACAGCTGGGCCCGCACCTCGCCCCTGCTCTACCCGTATTCACCACACAAGGCGTTGCCCAAGAATTTTCCGTTCTGCGGCATTACGCTCTATTCACGAGAAGTCGATTGGGGAACCTTGGCCAAACCGGAAAAAGACTATGACGACGCCCAAACCATCGATTTCGGGATCGAGTTCCTCTCGAAGAAAAAAGACAAGCCGTTCTTTCTCGCCTGCGGTGTCTTTCATCCGCACCTCCCGTGGTACGTACCACAGAAGTACCTGGACCTTTACCCTCTCGATTCAATCGTCCTGCCGGAGGCTCCGTCCGATGACCTCGACGACGTCCCCAAACCCGGGCGCCAACTTGCCCTCCACAAGAGCGACAACCTGAAGAAGATCCGCGACCGGGGAAAATGGAAGGAGGCGGTGCGCCACTACTTGGCAAGCATCAGCTTCGCGGACGCCCAAGTCGGCCGCCTGCTGAACGCCCTCGAGAAGAGCGCCCACGCCAAGAACACCATCGTGGTATTATGGTCCGACCATGGTTGGCACCTCGGGGAAAAAGGACACTGGCACAAGCGCACCCTCTGGGAGGAAGCCACCCGCGTGCCCTTGGTCATCGCAGCTCCCTCCCATGGCAAGCCCGGCCAGCGATGCAGTCGGCCGGTCAGCCTGATCGACCTCTACCCCACCCTGCTCGAACTGTGCCGACTGCCGCCGAAGGCAGGACTCGACGGCGACAGCCTGGTGCCGCTGCTGAAAAATCCTCAGGCCCCGCGTCGCAAGCCCGCGATCATCGTGGAAGCGGGCAGGCACGTGGCGATCCGAGACGAACGATTCCGCTACGTACGCTATGGAGACGGTTCCGAGGAATTGTACGATCACGAGGATGACCCCAACGAGTGGAGCAACCGGGCAAAGGATCCCAAGCTCGCCGAGGTGAAAGAAAGGTTGGCCCAATGGATACCCAAGAAATGGGCCAAGCAAGCGCCGACCAAAAACGCTTATCGCTTCGATCCGTGGAAATACGAATGGACCGTCAAGGCAACCGGCGACGTGATAAGCGGCGGTTCCTGCAAAATCATTCCGACCCCTCGCAAACCGGAAAAATGAAGATTCTCGTCACCGTATACTAATGAGGACACAGCGCGCGCGTAACGCTTGGGTGCACGCGCAAATTTCATTGCCCGACAGCCTGCCAACACCTAATAGTACGATAACATGAAGCCATTGCCATTGCTTGCCATCGCCTTCGCGACGCTTCTTTTCGGAGGAGTCCAAGGGTTTTCCCAGAAGGCCTATACGCCCTCTCCCGAAAGGAAACAGATCATGAAAGCGGCGGTGGGCCGCATCGACGCAGCCGTGGGTGGCATGCTGCAGAAGAAGGGACTCGCCTACAACCCTCCCTTGAACGACCACATGTTCATGCGGCGGATTTACGTCGACGTACAGGGATCCATTCCCAGCTACGAGCTGGCGGTCAAGTTCCTCAATAACCCCAGCCCCAGCAAAAGGTCGGGGCTGATCAGCTGGTTGCTGGGACAACCGGGACACGTCAGCCACCTTTACAATTACTTCGCGGACATGTTGCGTATCCAGTCGAAAGTACCCGGCACCGTGCTGCGCACCGATGCCTTCAGCAAGTGGTTCAAGGACTCCCTGCAAAAGAACCGACCCTACAACAAGATCGTTTACGACATGATGACCTCCGACGGTCGCCTGTGGGACGATCCGGCCAGCGGATACCATTTGCGAGACGCAGGCATGAAACTCGACCACGTAGCGTTCATGACAAAGGTGTTTCTGGGTAAGGACATTTCCTGCGCCCAGTGCCACGACCACCCCTTCGAGGACTGGACCCAAATGGACTATTACG
Organism: Opitutia bacterium; assembly: GCA_002721705.1. Classification (GTDB taxonomy): domain Bacteria; phylum Verrucomicrobiota; class Verrucomicrobiia; order Opitutales; family Seribacteraceae; genus UBA2993. Next base: position 28,223 of record PBLJ01000024.1, on the reverse strand, counting down.
CCCTCTCCGCCTACCTCGGCGAAATGGAAACCAAGGTCGCGCCCCCCAAGAGAGGCAAGGGCAACAAAGGCATGTACAAGAACATACGCTTCAAGCGCGACGATTTCATCCCCTTCGTCGCCAAGCAGCGTGGCCTCGATCCCGACAACGAAAAGGACAAGCTGACCTTGCGAAGATACACCAACCGTTACGGCAGGGACGCTCGCGAGATTATCGAGGCCAATGCCCTCAAGGTATGGGAAAAAAAGGGTGAAAAACTGCGCCTTCCGGATGACTACGGCTACGACGACGCCAAACCAGGCGAGGTCGTGAAGCCTCGCATGTTGATCGGTCAGGAATACAAGGCATGGAAAGACTTGCCCCCACGCGAAAAGATCGCCCGCTGGTTCTCCACTCCACAAAACAAGTGGTTCGCGATGGCCATCGCCAACCGCATGTGGGCCTTCTACTTCGGCCGAGGTGTAGTCGAACCGCTGCACAACATCGAGGTGGGAGAAGCCGAGAACAAGGTATTGCTGGAGGCCATCACCGATGTCATGATCGACCTCCAGTTCGATCTCAAGGCGTTCTCCTGGGTGATCCTGCACACCCAAGCCTACAACAAACTCGCCACGCGTCACAAAGTGGAGGTGAACAAGGATTATTACTTCCCCGGTCCTCTGCTGCGACGCATGAGCGCCGAGCAAGTCTGGGACTCTCTCGTCACCCTGATGACGGAAAACCCCATGCGTTACCGGGCCGGCGACGGAGACAACTTTCTTCAGTTGGTGAACTTCGCCGGGATCAACACCCCGAAACAGGCCTTCGACCGAATTAACCAGTTCCGGACATTCAAGCCCGAGCATGTTTTGGAGGACAGCGCGACCGGCAAACCCGCCTTTGAGAAGGGCAAGGGAAACAAGGGTGGCAACGCTCCCATGATGATGACCCGAATGAAGGGAGGCCGAACAGTATTGGCCCGGGCCTCCGAGCTCCAGCAGCCTGCGCCGGACGGACATTTCCTGCAGAAATTCGGCCAGTCAGAGAGAAACTTCGTGATCAACGCATCCAGCCGTACCGGTTCGGTGCCGCAAGTAATGGAACTCATGAACGGCTACGCCACCGCCAACCTCACGCAACCCAACTCCCTCCTGTTCCGAAAAATGAGAAACGAAAAGGATCCAGCGAAGCGCGCCGACATTGTATTTCTGAGCATCCTCAGCCGCAAAACCACCGCCAAGGAAAGAGAACTTCTGCTGGCCGAGTTGCAAAAAGGCAACGAGGCGATGTCCGACCTTATCTGGGCCCTCCTCAACACGCCCGAGTTCTTCTTCATCAAGTAATTTCCTCATCATGCACGACATCGCTCGCCAACTCGACGAACAGTCCCGCCGCTCTTTCATCTCGCACGCCGCAAAGGCCGCCTTGGGAGTCTCCATACTGCCCAGCGCCGGACACCTGCTGGCCAAGTCGCCCGAAGCCGCCAGCGCCGCCACAAAGGCTCACTGCGACAACGTCATCTTTCTGTACATGAGAGGCGGCATGAGTCACGTCGACACCTTCGACCCCAAGACGACGGAGGTGAAGGGCATGTCCTCGCCCATCAAGACCAAGTCTCCGGACTTGAAGATATCAAGCCTTTTGCCCAAGCTCGCCCAGTTGGGCAATCACCTAGCGGTCGTGCGCTCGATGCACGTTCGCACCGGGGCGCATGCGGAGGCGAGTTACGCCATGCACACCGGCTTCAGCATGCGCCCGGGAACCAGTCACCCCCACTTGGGGCCTTGGGCTCAATACTTCCAGGGCAAGAGGAAGCACGACCTGCCGGACAGCGTGATCGTGGCCGGCGGCAATCCGGGCCCCGGTTTCTTCACTCCCGAGCACAGCCCTTTTCCCATCGGCGACCCGACCAAGGGAATCCGCGACCTCCTCCCGAAAATACCAAAGCATCGTTTCAACAAACGCGTAAAACTGGCTCGGCAATTCGCCGAGTCCTTCGAGTACTACTTCCCGCACCAGGACGTGAAAGCCTATTCCGACTTTTACGATCAAACCATCCGCTTCTTCAACGGGAAAGCCGCCGAGGCCTTCGACCTCAACAAGGAACCTCGCCCCATGCGCGATCGCTACGGAGTCGATCCCTTCGGGCAAGGCTGTCTTCTGGCGAGGCGCTTGGTCGAGAACGGTGTTCGTTACGTCGAGGTCAAATTCAAAAAGAACTGGGACGTGATGCATCGCGGCATGACGGCGGTGGAAGATCTAGCCGCCACTTTGGACGGACCCTTTTCCGAATTGCTCAAGGACCTCCAGTCGCGTGGTATGTTGAAGCGTACCTTGGTGGTATTGGCTACCGAGTTTGGTCGCAGCCCGAAGATCAACCAGTCGGGCGGGCGGGATCATCATCCCAGAGCCTTTTCCTGCGTTTTCGCCGGCGGCGGCGTCAACGGAGGCCAAGCCATCGGAGCGACCGACCCCAAGGGGCAAGGCGCCACCGGCAAGACCTACCAACCGAAGAACCTTCATGCCACCATGGCTTACGCCCTCGGGTTGCCGCTGGACGAGCGCATCCATGGTTCCGGCGGGCGACCGTTCTTCGTCGGTGGTCAGGCCGATCCCATACCCGGCTTGTTCAGTTGAGGAAAAACCTGCGTCAGGCTGGAAAAGCCTCGCCCCTCGTCCCTCCATCGCAATGATTCTCGGTATGACGAGAATCATTGCCATCACATGGGCCATCCTCTGCCTCCACAGCTTGGGATTCGCGGCCAAGAAACCAAACTTCATACTCGCCATGGCGGATGACCAAGGCTGGGGCGAAATGGGTTACCAAGGACACAAGGACCTAAAGACGCCCCATTTCGACGACATGGCGAAGTCCGGCCTGCGGTTCGATCGTTTCTACGCGGCCGCCCCAGTTTGCTCGCCCACCCGGGCCAGTTGCCTGACCGGCAGGCACCCCAACCGGCTCGGTGTCTTCAAATGGGGATATCCCATGCGCACCGGCGAGATCACGATTGCCGAGGCCCTCAAGAAAGCGGGTTACGCCACCGGTCACTTCGGAAAATGGCATCTCGGTTCGGTAAGGGCCGACAGCGCCGCCTGCCCGGGTGCCAATGGATTCGATGAATGGGCGTCGTCCCCCAACTTCTACGAGAACGACCCCCTCTTCAGCCACAATGGCAAAGTGATCGAGGTGAAAGGGGAAAGCTCGCTTGCGACCATGGAAATCGCCTTGCGATGGATTCGCAAGATGGCCAAGCAGGACAAGCCGTTCCTCGCCGTCATCTGGTTCGGCAACCCCCATGGACCGCATATCGGGGTCGATGAATTCATGGCTCCCTATGCCAAGCACCCGAAAAGCCTGCAAAACTTCTACTCGGAAATCACTGGCATGGACGCCGCCATGGGTGTCTTGCGAAAGGAACTTCGAAACCTGAAGATCCACGATGACACCGCTCTTTGGTACACCAGCGACAATGGCGGCCTGAAAGCAAACTCGATGGGTGGACTATCCGGCAAGAAAGGCAACCTGCTGGAGGGCGGCATCCGAGTACCGGCGATTCTCGAGTGGCCTGCCCGCATACCCAAGCCTCGAACCACCGCCGTGCCCTGCAACACCTCCGACTTCTACCCTACCCTGCTGGAATTGGCGGGAGCCGAATTGCCCAAGAACCAACCTCCACTCGACGGTATCAGTTTGGTCTCCTTGATCGACGGCAAGGCCGAGACGCGGGAGAAGGCGATGGGGTTTTGGGATTTCAAGGCGCCGGGACGTTCGCGTCGGGCCCGAGCCATGCTGGAAGCCTTGCGAGAGGAACAAAAAGCGGGCAAGCAAAAGCCCGCCCCCAAGGAAGGTCACGTCGAGCGCCAATACCCTGAAAATTCATTCCCGGGACCCGCCGCTTGGATAGACGGCGACTGGAAACTAATCGTCGACAAAGGTCCGCCGAAACTCTTCAACCTCGCCCGGGACGTGACGGAGAAAAACAACCTCGCCGACCAGCATCCCGAGAAAGTCGCCGCCATGCAAAAGGCCATGCTGACATGGCAACGCTCCGTGATCCACAGCCTGAACGGCAAGGACTACAAGTAGCGATCTTAGGCTGCAGAAAAATGCGTCTGCCTTGGTCGACTCAATCGACCAGGAACGCACCCTCGATTTCGACCGAGACGTTGCCGGGCAGGGAACCGACGCCCACGGCGCTGCGTACTCCCACCCCCAAGTCCGGGCCCCAGAGGTCACGATAGAATTCGCTGCACCCATTGATTACCTGAGGGTGCTGGGTGAAGTCGGGAGAGCAATTCACCATGCCTAGAAGCTTGACCACGCGCTTGATGCGATCCAGCGAACCAAGCTTGTCCTTGGCCGTGGCCAGGATGCAAAGCCCCACTTGCCGAGCGGCGGCTTGGGCGCCTTCCAAGTCGACCTCCTCTCCCACTCGACCGGTCATCATGGATCCATCCGGGAGGAGAGGGACGTGGCCGGAGAAGTAGGCATGGCCGTCGACCAGCAGCATGGATTGGTAGACACCGCCTTGGGGAGGAGGCGGAGGCAAAGTGAGATTCATTTCCTCGAGTTTGGCTTCAATGGTCATGGTAAATAAAGGGTCTATGTTTCGTTCAGGAAAGCCCAGTGTCGACAATCCAAGCATTGCCTCAAGCCCATTTCACGGTTGCGAGATCCAGGAAAGCGCTTTCTCTGCTTCCCTCATGAATGAAAAATCGCTCCCTTCTCGCCGCGACCTCTTCAAGACAGGAGGTTTGGCCTTGGCCGCCACCGCCATCGCCAACACCGTGCTCGGTGACCACCACAAAACGAAGAAACACCCAGCCAGCGTCCAATTGAACAAAGGGGACGTGATACTTTTTCAAGGCGACTCCATCACCGACGCAGGACGCGACAAGAGAAACCAAGTGGCCAACGAGCACAAGGCCTTCGGTCGCGGCTACGCTTGGTTGGCCGCCTCCCAGCTGCTGGTCAATCGCCCTGAACTCGAGCTGACCATTCACAACCGTGGAATATCCGGTAACAAGGTGCACCAGTTGGCTGGTCGCTGGGACAAGGACTGTCTCGAACTCAAGCCAAACGCGCTCAGCGTGTTGATCGGGGTGAATGATATTTGGCACGGACTCAATGGGCGGTACGATGGCACCGTCGAGACCTATGAAACCGATTTCATGAAGTTGCTGGAGCGTACCCGCAAGGCTTTGCCGAAAGTAAATTTCATCGTCTGCGAGCCCTTCGTGCTGAAGTGCGGAGCAGTCAACGAGAAGTGGTTTCCGGAGTTCGACAAGTACCGAGCCTCCGCCCGCAAGGTCTCCGATGAGCACGGGGCCGTTTTCGTGCCTTTCCAGTCGATGTTCGACGAGGCCGTCAAGATAGCGCCGCCCAACCATTGGGCTGGGGACGGCGTGCACCCCAGTCAATACGGGGCCGCCCTCATGGCGAATTTTTGGCTCCAAGCGGTCGCGGGCTGAAGAGATTAAACCAATCAGTAGAACCAAGAAGCGAAAACATTATGAAAGCCATCCAACTGGCGGCACCCAAGAAATTCAAGCGGATCGAAATAAACGAGCCGTCCTCACCCGGGCCGGGCGAGGCGCTCATACGCACTTCGCGCATGGGGATCTGTGGAACCGACGTTAGTTGCTACCTCGGAAAATTTCCTTTTTTCGATTACCCGCGCATACCCGGACACGAGCTGGGCGTTGAGGTGCTCGCGGTCGGCGATGGGGTGGAAAACGTCCAACCGGGCGACCGCTGTAGCGTGGAGCCATACCTTAATTGCGGGCAGTGCTATGCCTGCGAAAAGGGACAAGGAAATTGCTGTGAAAACCTCAAGGTGTTCGGTGTAATGATGAACGGTGGTCTCTGCGAACGTTCCCTCATTCGAGCGGACAAGTTGCACCCTTCGAACAAGCTCGGTTACGAGCAACTCGCCTTGGTCGAGACCTTGGCCATTGGTTGCCATGCGACCGACCGCGCCAACCCAAGTGAAGGCCAACACGTCCTGCTGATCGGCGCAGGCCCCATTGGTTTGTCAGTCTTGGAATTCACCCGACTCACGGGCGCCACCATTACGGTGATGGACATGGTGGAGGAGAGGCTGGAGTTTTGCCGCTCCACTTACGGCATCGAGAACTTGGTGCATTTCAAGGGCGATGGCTCGGAGATCGCGCAATTGCAGGCGATCACTGACAGCAACATGTTCGAGATCGTGACCGACGCCACCGGAAGCAACCACTCCATGGCGGGGGCCATGGAATACGTCGCCCACACAGGCACCCTCGTTTACGTCGGCATAACCACGCAGAAAATTTCCTTCGCCCACCCCGTACTGCACCGCCGAGAAATGAACCTTCTGGGTGCCCGCAACGCTTTACCCCGCGACTTCCCTCGCATCATCGGCCTGATCGAGGATGGCACCATAGACACGGCTCCATGGATCACCCACCAAGTGGCCTTCGATGACGTACCTGAACGCTTCGAGAGCCTGATCCACCCGGAATCGGGGGTCCTCAAGGCAGTCATCGAGGTGACCGACTGAACCCTCGGCTCAGTGCACGCCGTTGCGTCGAAGATGATCGGCGAACCATGCGTTGACGGCGCCTTTGCGGATCGCGGGATGATAGGGAGCCTCCTTGGCGGGTAATTCCTTTCGCAGGCGCCTGAGCAACTTGTCGTGTTCGGGAAGGGAGGCCAAGTTGGTCCACTCGTTGGGGTCTTTCTCGTGATCGTAAAGTTCCTCGGTGCCATCCTCGAAGCGGAGGTAGCGGTAGCGCTCGGTCCGCAAGGTATGGTTACCTCGGGCATAGGTGGTCAAGGTGGTGTATCGCCAGTCCGCGCTTGGATTCTCGAGCAAGGGAACGAGGCTGTCTCCCTGGTTGGTCTTCTTGGCCGGCAAGCCGCACAGCTCGAGCATGGTGGGATAGAGGTCGATCAGGCCGACGGGCTTGGAACAAAGTTGGTTGGGCTTGCCGAATTTCCTGCCTTGTGATTTTGCGGGAACGACGACCAACGGCACGCGAGTGGATTCCTCCCACAAGCTGTGCTTGCTGACCCGGTCCTTCTCCCCGATGTGATACCCATGGTCACTGAACAACACGACTACGGTATCGTTGGCATGGGGGCCTTTTTCCAAAGCATCGAGCACGCGACCGACTTGGTGATCGACGAAGGCCACGCAAGCCAAATAGGACTGTACGCATTTGCGAAACTGCTCGTTGTCGTTCTTTTGCAAGAAGGCCAGCTTGGGATATTTCGGCAGCTCGTGGATGCGGCGGCTGATCTCGGGAACGTCGCGAAGGTCGTCGGAGAGAACGGGGGGAAGCTGAACGTCGTCGAGGGGGAACAGGTCGAACCACTTTTGCGGAACGTAAAACGGGACGTGCGGACGGACGAAGCCAACGGCCAGAAAAAATGGTTTCTGGCTCTTTTCGGCGAGGCGTTCGACGGCCCAGTCGGCTGCCTTGTGATCCGGCATGTCGTCGTCTTTTTCGGGAAAGGCTCCCCAGTCGGTTTGGGTCCCCGTCCAAGGGACGTCGGGCAAAAAATAATTGAACCGCTTACCAGCCGGCGGCTTGGGTCCCGAGCCTGAAAACTTGCCGCCGTATTCGTCGAAGGCCTTGTGCACCGAGTACCCGTGGGTGATTTTCCCGACGGCCAAGGTCCGGTAGCCATGGTCGGAATAGTAATGGGAAACCATCTGCCCATGAAAGTAGGTCTTGTCCTGCTCCATGGGCTTGCCCGTGGGCTGCTGGTAGACGCCCGTGGCGTGCGGGTAGTAACCCGACAGCAAGGACGCCCGGGAGGGCCCGCAGATGGGTCCTTGGCAATGGGCATTGAGAAAGAGAGTCCCTTGCTTGGCCAAACGATCGATGTTCGGCGTGAAGGCCTGCGGATGGCCGTCCATGCACCCGACCCAGTCGTTGAGGTCGTCGATCGCGATGAAGAGCAGGTTGGTCTTGGCGGAGGGCTTGGCGGCAAGTATGCAACCAACGAACAGGAAAAGAAAAGAGGGGATAAATTTCATGGGGGAAAATATAGAAGAAATTGACATTGCGGGAAAAGAAACCGCAATGCAATACCTGCGATCTTGCGCTAGGGCAGGTGTTCCTTTTTGTTGAAACTTCCCATGAAACGATTTGTTGCCTGCCTGCTTTTGATTTTGACCGTCTCGGTCATTACTGCTGTCACCGCCAAAGAGAAAAGGGCGCAGGTCTGGGCCCAGGACAACTTGGTCGCTTGGTGCATCGTGCCTTTCGACGCCAAAAAGCGGGGACCCTCGGAGCGAGCCGAGATGGTGGCCCAGCTGGGCATCAAGAAAGTCGCCTACGACTGGCGCGGCGAACACGTTGCGACCTTCGAGGAAGAAATTCTCCAATATAAGAAACACGGCATCGAGTTCTTTGCATTCTGGAGCTGGCACGATGCCATTGGGCCACTCATCAAAAAGCACGGCATCCAGCCCCAGGTCTGGCGCACCCTATCCTCACCCAAGAAAGGTACGCAGCAAGAAAAGGTAGCCGCCGCGGCCAAGGCCATGTTGCCGCTGGCCGCAAAAACCAAGGCACTCGGGCTCAAGCTTGGCCTCTACAACCACGGCGGCTGGGGCGGCGAACCCGCCAACATGGTCGCGGTGTGTCAAGCCCTCCGCAAACAGGGTCACGAACAAGTCGGCATCGTCTACAACTTTCACCACGGTCACGGTCAGGTCGGAAATTTCTCCGCAAACCTCGCCGCCATGAAACCCTACCTCCACTGCCTCAACCTGAACGGCATGTCGGGCAAGGAACAAAAGTTTCAAAAGATATTACCCTTGGGTCGCGGGCAAAACGAACAGGCCATGATGCAGGCCATCCAGGACTCCGGCTACCACGGCCCCATCGGCATACTCGGTCACGTCGCCAACCGCGACGTTGAGGTGGTGCTGAAAGAAAACCTCGAGGGATTCCGTACAATAACAGGTTTCCTCAAAAAGCAATAGTACCAACTAGGTTCACCATGAGCAAAGTACTCATAATAATAGGCGACGCCTCCGAGACGCTGGACACGATGTACCCATATTACCGTTTGCAGGAAGCCGGCTTTCATCCCGTGGTCGCCGCCCCTGAGAAACGTCTTTACCAAATGGTTTTACACGAGGTGAAGCCCGGCTGGACCATCACCAAGGAATGGGAAGGTTACACCATTCAGGCGGAGATCGCTTTCTCCGCAGTCAAACCCGAGGATTACCTCGGCATTTTGTTCTCAGGCGGCCGGGCGCCCGAGTACATACGGGAGGACGAGGACTTGCTGCGTATCACCAAACACTTCTTCGAAAAGAACGCCCCCATCGCAAGTGTCTGCCATGGCGTGGAAATTGCCGCCCGGGCGGATTGCGTCCGGGGACGGCGCATGGCCACGGTACCGAAGTGCAAGTTCGACCTCGAGGTCTGTGGCGGCATCTTCGTCGACGAGCCCTGCGTAATCGACGGCAACTTGGTGAGTGGACGCACTTTTCACGACAACGGCCATTACGTCGGACCTTGGATTAAGCTACTGGAAGAAGCGGCCAAGGCCGAGTAGGCTTGAGCAGGGCGTCTTTCACGGATAGCATGAAAGGCAACCTTCCTTTACGAGCCGGCCGCGGTCTTGATTTACCGCCGAAGATCACGCGGGCATTGCTTATTCTGGGCGTGTTCGGCATTGTCTTGGTGGTGGCAGGCAGCTTGGTCGGGAAGCAGGCGGGAACGGTTGGCATCGACAAGGTCATCCATTGCTCTGCCTATGGCTTGTTGGCCACCACCCTTGTCGTTGGCTTACCCACAAGGCGCGCAATCCTCGGCTTGGTCTGCTTGGCCCTGTTGAGCTACCTGATCGAGTTGCTGCAACCGCTCAATGCCAGATCGAAAGACTTTTCGGATGCCTATGCGAACACTGCAGGAGTGTGTATAGGAGCAGGTTTGGGCCTGATCATGAGAAAGGGATTCGCATGGCTCTGGACCGAGTTGCATGAAGCGAGAATCCGAAAAACCGTGGCTCGTTACGAACCGGGAGAGGTAATCTTGGAGGAAGGCCAGCGAATCGAGCGCTTCCACGTCGTGAGGAGCGGCCGCGTCAGCATAACGCGGGAAGAAGACGGTGAGCAGGTGGAGGTGGACGTGGCGGGCCCGGGTGAATGCTTTGGCTTGATCGCCGAAATACTGGAAAAACCACAACCCAATACGGTCACGGCAACGGCACCCACCGAGGTCTACCAGCTCGATTACGATACCATAGAGGAAGCCATCGGGGGCCAAGACCAACCTGCCGCCAAGATCATGCGATCCCTTGCCCAAGAGCTGGACCTTGCCCAGGAGAAAGTAGCGGAAAACGAAGGGGCTCAAGAAAATGAGGAAAGTGGCGATTCTCCGCTTGCCTGACCATTCAACCGCGTGAAGGATAACGGTATGAAGCAATCCTCCCGACGAACCTTTCTGGGGCAGGCCGGTGTCGGCCTCGCCTTTCCCTTCGTGGCCAAGACCTCTTGGGCCCAAAAACCTCCCAGCGAGACCGTGCGGCACGTCAGCTTTGGGGGTGGCGGCATGGCGGGAGCGGACGTAGGGGCCATTTCCTCGCATCCCAAGGTCACGGTGGCCGCGGTGGTGGAGATCGATCCCGGACGCCGCAACAAGATACAGCAACGTTTTCGGGACGCCACCATTTACGCCGACTGGCGGGAGATGCTGGACAAGGAAGCCAAGAACCTGGACACCGCCAACGTCTCGGTACCCGATCACATGCATGCACCTATGGCCATGTCAGCCATGCTGCATGGCCTGCACGTCTATTGCCAAAAACCACTGACGCACGACGTCTACGAGTCGCGGGTGCTTGCCAAATACGCCAAGAAGCGGGGCCTCGCGACCCAGATGGGCATCCAGATCCACTCCAACTCGGAATACCGCACGGCGGTCAAATTGGTACATGACGGGGTGATCGGCAAAGTCAAGGAAGCCCACTCATTCAGTAACAAGCGCTGGGGTGACTCCAACCCCAAGCCCAACAAGAAAGACCCAATCCCGGACGGGTTCAACTGGGAGCACTGGCTCGGACCCGCGCCCTACACCGACTACATCAAGGGCTACTACCATCCCAGTCAGTGGCGCAAAAGACTGGACTATGGCACGGGAACCTTCGGCGACATGGGTTGTCACATTTACGACCCCGTGTTCAAGTCGCTCGGCCTCACCTACCCCATCTCGCTCAAGTCAACGGGACCCAAACCCAACAAGGACAACTGGGGATTCGACGCCAAGATTCACTATATCTTTCCGAACACAACCTACTCCGCCGACAAGACGCTACCGGTCACTTGGTACGATGGCGGCGCCCGCCCGCCCAAGAAAGTGCAGGCGCTCCTCGAGGGGAAAGGGTTACCCGGCCAAGGATCCATCGTGATCGGCACGAAAGGCACCATGCTCATCCCGCACGTCGGACATCCGCAGCTTTTCCCCAAGAAGGACTTCGCCGATTTCAAGATCGAGAAAGTGCCCGCAGTGAACCACTGGCACAGCTTCATCGACGCGGCCCGGGGTGAAGGAGAAGCCTCGGCCAACTTCGACTACTCGGGACCCCTCTCCGAAACCGTACTGCTCGGCGGCGTGGCTACGAGGTTTCCCAACGAGACCCTCAAGTGGGAATCGGAAAAGCTGGCCTTCGCCGGCAACGACAAGGCGACCTCGCTGATCCGCAAGACTTACCGCCAAGGCTGGGAAGTGGAAGGCTTGTAAAAGGCCCTGCTTATTGGGGCAGGTCGGGGAACAAGCTGCCACCCTTCTTTTTCTTACGGCAGTCGCTGCAGACGCAGGAGTTTCCGTGGTCGCTGGTATCGACGGGCTTGGTCGGGGGCTTGGTCGAGGGCTTGGTTGGGGGCTTGGTTTCGCCATTGGGGAAAGGCGATGCGTTGGTCGGCGTGTTCGCTGCCTTTTCTGCGAGTTTCTTTGTATGAGACTCGTAGAAAGGAGTCACTGCCTCGATGAAATTAGTGTAACGCACGGGCACTGACTGCAAATAGGTATGAGGGGGTTGATGCTTGAGACCGACTTGGACGAAACCGTCGTCATTGAAGCCCAAGGCGAACAAGTCCTTGCCCACGGAAATGGGAATTTGCGCCTGACCGCCCTTGGTCTTGAGGGAAAACGTTTTCATCGCCTTGATCGGGCGCGGGAAAGCCAACGTTTTCCAACTGCGAGCCCATTGCAAGATCTTGGCCTGGTCCGCATCGGGAGGACGCTTCCCGTCTATTTGATCCAGTTTGGTCTTCGCCGCCGCCGCTGCCTCCGACGCCCCAGGGGCCTTGAGGTCTTCCAGTTGCTTAATAAGACTTCCCTGCTCATCCATCAACTCCTTGGTGACTCTCTCCGATTGCCTTAGCCGGGATTTAACGTCATTTAACTCCTTCCGATCGGCGACTCCATCGGTCGTCAGCGTATCGTTCGACTTCGTCAATCCTGCGTTCTGCCTTTTCGCTTCTGCCAGGTTATCTTCCGTTGTCTTGAATTCACCTTTCACTTCAAGGAGCTCTTGTTCCACCTCGTCGCGTTCCTTTTTCATGCCCGCCAGTTGTTCTTCCGCGTCTCCATCGGGGCGCGTGGCCAACAAGATGACCACAACGACCAAACTGATGCCAGCCACTACCATGGCGGCGATGCCGAGCCCTCCCATTTCTTTTTTCGCAACCGCCTTGCCCTGAAAAGCGTGTGTTACTCCCTTGACGCGGCTTTGCATCTGCCGAAGTGCCTTGCCCTTGGTGGCGTCAGCCTTGACCGCGACCTGCAATTGCTGCATCGAATCCTGCAACTGCTTGCCCAAGTCCACCAACTTGCGGTTACCGCCGACCAAACGGTTCGACAGGATACTGGCGACGTTGAGGCAAAGCTGCCCCCCTGCGCGATGCTGTCCCACGAACTCGAGCAGCCGCTCGTGATCGATGCGCCAGAGCACGACTTGTCCAGTGGCCTGGACGTCGGCCGAGGCTACGCCTCCACTCAGGAAAGCCATTTCCCCGAAGGCATCGCCTTCGGAGATGCTCGCTATATGCTGGTGTTGACTAGCCTGGTCATTCCGCTTGTAGACGTCGACCTGCCCGGCAATCACGACGTAGAGGTATTGTTGCTCATGGCCGTCGGCCACCACCACTTCGTCGTCCGCCTGGATCCATTCACCGGCGTACTTCAATTCCTCCAAGTCGAATTCGCTGATACTGGCGCAAATACCAGAACTCGGCATATCGTAGCCGGCCTCCTCGACGTCCTCGCGATGTAAAAGTTTCATTTCAAGTTACGGGCTGGTATTATCAACTGGGTCGTTTTCCCAAGAAAGAGCAAGGACAGAGGCAAGGCAAGAGTTGATTCAAGTAGCTAGGTTGCTTACTAGGCAGGCGGTTTCTCGGCCTGAAACGATTTTCGAGAAATGAGTCGCGAGGGCTCGCCTCGACGAGCGACATCAGTCGTTTTCCTTTAACTCCGCTTCATAAGGAGTGCCCTTCAATGCTTCACGCAGGGCGGCGAAATCTCGTTCCAACTCACTTTGCAAACTTTGGTAATACAATTCGGAACAAAAGAAACAATTAGCCACCTCGGCATCGAGTAGCTCGACGTCCTCCTGCCTCACCGTAGGCATCATGAGAAGCCTACCACGGGTAAAGTTTTGCAGGCTGAGGATGCGACTCTCGGTGTTCAATTCGATGGTTTTCTTCATCAGGATGGCCAGCTTGAGACGATCGAGATCGCCACGATTTCTCAAGATGATGGTGTGACGAGGACGCCCCTGGGCATCGGGCTTGTTCATCTCCCAAAGCAATTCCGCCCAAGTGGAGGAATCGGCGCATTCCACCAAGCTCATCTCGGGAACCGGTTCACGCAAGAGATCGGCGGCCGAGTCACTCAATCGCCTCAAGGTGAAACTAATCGCCAAGGCTTGCTTGCCACCTTTCTTTGTAAGGATCGCGGGAGCTTCACGCTTCAAGTATTCTTCCAGGAAACGAACCTCGAAACCAGCCTGCAAAGCTTTGTCCGATTCAAAGAAAATAAGGTTCTCGATGGCTAGGTTGTCGACCATTTCTCGACGCTTGAGCACCTCATAGATCTGGCGACGAACGAGGACGCTTTCACCGGGGACGGCACCCTTGGCAAAGCGGAAGAAGGGATGCTGGCTTTCCAGTTGCGGGTTGTCGACGAGCATGCGCTCGACCAGCTCCTGCATCCGATTCAATTGGCGATTGCGGCGAAGGTAATGCAAGTCGAAGGTATCCTCTGCGCGAATCCGATAGGCGTCGCGAAACAGGTTGTTGCCAAAGCTGTCGAAACGATCTTCGTCCTTTGGCATGCTCTTGTTGACCACTTTATCATCGGGCAAGACGGAGGGGGTGATCACGATGATCACCTCACGCTTCAAGCCGGTCACCGAGCGGTTGCGAAAGAGGCGCCCGAGAATGGGCACCTTGCTGACCACGGGCACTCGGTTTTTCGTTTCCTCTGAATCCTTTGCGATGAGGCCTCCTATGATGAAAGGCGTGTCATTGGAAATGCGGGCATAGGTTTTTACTTCCCGCTCCGATATGGTAGGCGAACTGGCCAAGACGGTGCCTGATGAATTCTTCACCTCGATGTCGCCATCGGGAACCTTGGCGGTGACGGAAGCGTTGATCTGCAAACTGATTTCCTCGCCGTCGGAGCTTATGCGTGGCCTGACGTAGAGCTGTATGCCCGCCCTTTTCGTCTCAAAGCTGGTGCGCTGGTAATTGTTTCCTGGAGTATAACTGGTGTTGGCCACTGGAATTTGCTCGGAAACGTTGATGTAAGCCATGCGGTTGTCGAGGGTCAGCACACTGGGCCTGGAAATGATCTCGGCCGAGCCATCCTTGACCAAGGCCTTCAGTCGTACGTTGAACTCGTGAAAGACGTTTTTAATGGTTAGGTCCAATTGGTCCTCTCCATCCGGTGGGGTCACGATCCGCCCGATGCGAAGAGGATTGGTCGCGGTATCGACTTTCTTGTTAAATACGTTACCGGAGCTCAGGTTGCTAGTGAGATCCCATTGAACCCCGAGCTGGTTCAAGGCAGTGGATGAAATTTCCATGACCATCGCCTCTATCATTATTTGGCGCGCGGGAAGATCGATCTGTCTCCGAACAAGGTCCTGCACGGCCCCGAACTGCCCGGGTTCGGCTGCATCGTAAAAGATCAGCAACTCGTTGATGGGATCGGTTTCCGTATGAGGAAACCCTTCGGGCTTGTCTGGTACCATGGTATGGAACTTGGTCTCCGGCAACAACACGATCACCGGGAGCTTGGAGCGGTCAACGGGAGAATCGGCGGAGCCTATGGTGAACCCATAAAGCTTGAGTAATTGCACGCATCGCACGGGGTCGGCGTAGCTCAAGCGAAGCCGGCGCGACATCATTTCCGACTCCGGCGTGGGTTCGTCTTGGGCGAACGTCAGGTTGCTCGCCAAGAAAATTCCCGAAAAAAGGAAAAGCGATAGTTTTAAATAATAAGATTTCGTTCGTGTCATGTTGCTTCCTGCTGTTTCTAATCGGTCTGCGTTTCGGCTTCGTTGTTTGGGAAAAGGTCCGTGAAAAAGGTCTGGATGGCCTTCGTCACTCCGGATGTGCGTTTCTTCTTTTGGGACGGAGCGACCGCCTTCTTCTTGGAAGCCGCCATCTTGCTGCGATGTATGCGTTCAGCGCTCAAGGCCACGTTGCGATTCAACATGGCGAGGAAATCACCTCGCTTGCGAGCCAGATCAAGGACCACCTCCCTGGGGATCTCGAAGACCACGCAATCGGTGGCCGCCGTCATGGTGGATGATCTGTTCTTGCCGGTGAGAATCGAGTCCTCCCCGAAATGACGCCCGGATTCGATTTGTTCGACCTTGGCCTCTCCCTCGAAACTGGCAAGGTTGACGAACGAGGTAAGAAGACCCTCCGCCAAAAGATACATGGAATCGCCCGCCGCGCCTTGGCGGTAAAGCACCTCCCCAGACATTAACTCGCGCGGGCGCATGGCTCCCACCAATTCGTCGCGCTGCTCTTCGGGAAGATCTTGCAATAATTCCGATCCAGCCAGGATTCGACGAAGGTCCTTTTTATCATCGAGATTAAGGCGAAGACGCTCATTCCCTTGGGCAACGAAGACTTCTCTTTGGGCGGCGGAAAGCGTGATTCCTGCACGGGAAAGATGCTCCACGATACTCTTGTTGACGATATGCTTGGACTCGTTCGGAGATACGTTGACCGGCAAGATAAAGTATCTCACTTCATAGCGTTGCCCGTTCAAGGTCGCCTCCTCGAGACGAATCTCGGGCTCGGGATTGTCCAGGATGCGTTCTCCATCGACCAAGGACTTCACACCTGCTTCCAGCAAGCGAATCGCTCGGTTGGGCGGAATCGAATAATCGATGACGAAATCGAGATCTATCCTAAAGTGAGGCTTGGGCTGCATGTAGTTGGTCAAGATCGTTTCCCCAAGACGACTATTGGGAATCACCACCATGTTGTTACTGGTGGTGCGCAAGCGCGTGGTCCGCCAGTTAATCTCTATGATTTGACCGATGATGTGCGTCTCCAGCCGATTCTGGTGCAGCATTACCCAATCCCCGATCTGAAAGGAACGCTCGACGTGCATCGCCAGTCCAATGAAAACGTCTAGAATCACGTTTCGTAGGGCAAAACCGATGATCACGCTGACAATGCCCGAGGTTGCCCAAATACCCGTTACGGATTGATCGAACACTGAGGCCAACACGCCCACAGTGGCGAAAAAGAAGATCAATATCGCCGTAACGTCCTTGGGTAAACGAGGAACGGGGCGTCCCGAAATGCCCGCTATCAAGCCATCCCAGAGAAAAACGGAAATCATGCGCTGAACAAGGAAAGCGGCTGATAACCACATCCCGATCTGCACACCATAGAAAAACCCATTGCGAGCGACCAAGGAGGCATTGCTCATGAAACGCTCGACCAATTCCTCACGACTGAGCAAGGCGGTGAGAAATGCCAGAAAAACAAGGATGGGTACCCAAAGCCTGCCAAAGGAGCGAGCTCCGGGCAAATTACCAAATTTCCTCACTCGCCCTTCCTCGCTCAAGACTCTGCCCGCTCCTTCCTCTTAGCCTCGAAATCGGCCGGTTCATAATCCTTCATCCAACGAGCCATCATGGCGAACTTGGGAATAGGCACCTTTTCACCCTTGTGATTGATGACCTCCAAAATGGCTCCCAAGCTGTGATTGACGAACTGGTTGAAATTGTAGGCTCCCCCCAATTCGGAACAAACCTCGCGTATCTCCTCGAAGGTCTCCTCGGGCACGCGAATGGTTACTGTCTTCCCTTTGGCCATGACAATCGGGGCACTTTGCCCCCAATGATATTGCAGTGCAAGTTTATTTTGTTTTTCTTTTCTTCATCTTGCATTTAACATATTTATATTGCAATGAATTGCATACCACCGTGACGAGATGCTTTAAAAAAGAATGGTTTTTTGTCCAAATCCGGCTTGCTCGAACGATTAATTTAATGATAGAGTTGCATACGAAATCGTTACTGATCTCGCCAAACAAACAACCTGAAACACAAAGATGAAGAAATCCGCTAACTCGCGAAGCGGCCTGCAGTGCGGTGACCTGCCGCGTCATTTCTCTCGTAGGGAATTCATGCACGTAGGCCTTATTGGAGGCCTAGGCTTGAGCCTGCCCGAATTTCTGCGAATGAAAGCTCATGGGGCCCAGAAATTTTATGAATCGAAGGAAGGTGTGGCCAAATCGATCATCCACATATACCTTCCGGGAGGCATGGCTCATCAGGAGTCTTGGGATCCGAAGCCCTATGCTCCACTGGAGTACAGGGGCCCGTTGAAAAGCATACCAACGAAGATTCCAGGGGAACGTTTCAGTGAATATTTCAAGGAATCCGCCAAAATCGCCGACAAAATCACTGTTTGTCGCTCCATGAGTCATGGTGAAGCAGCCCATGAAAGAGGCACGCACAATATGTTCACGGGCTACAAGCCAAGTCCCGCGCTTAGTTATCCTAGTTTAGGATCGGTGATTTCGCATGAATTCGGTGCACGCAAAAACCTGCCACCCTACGTTTGCATCCCCAAGGTGCCGAATGAATTTGCCGGCAGTGGCTACCTAAGCTCTTCCTATGGCCCCTTTGGCCTCGGCGGCGACCCTGCCGCGGACAATTTCTCCGTTCGAGACCTGGCTTTGCCTGGAGGTATAGCGGAAGATCGATTCCTGAAACGGAGGAGCATGCTGGACACGGTGGACGACCACTTTCGTCGCCTGGAAAAATCCGACGCTCTCGACGCGATGGACAAATTCTATCAGGACGCCTACTCGCTGATTAGTTCGAAGGAAGCTCGGGAAGCATTCGACATCAAGAAGGAAGAGGAAAAAGTGCGTGAACAGTATGGTCGGAACGCAGCAGGACAACGGATGCTACTCGCCCGCCGCCTCGTGGAAGCAGGCGTGCGGTTTGTCTCCTTGACCTATGGTGGTTGGGACAACCATGCCAACATCAAGAGTTCCTTCGAGCGACAAGGACCCGAACTGGACAAGGCCTTCGCAACGCTGATCTCCGATCTCGACCAACGAGGCCTTCTTGACAGCACGCTCGTCATGATGTCCTCCGAATTTGGACGCACCCCGAAGATCAACAAGACCGATGGCCGAGATCATTGGCCGAGAGTCTTCAGCGTGGTGTTGGCAGGCGGTGGAATCACCCGCGGTCAAATCTACGGGGCATCGGACGCATTCGCGACTGCTCCGGAGGAAAACCCACTCAGCGTGGAAGACCTCGCCACCACCGTTTACGATCGTCTCGGAATTGTAGCCGACAAGGAATTGATGGCTCCGGGTGACCGACCGATTGAAATCGTGGATGGGGGCAAGGTCGTCAAGGACCTAGTGATTTAATCCTGGGATAACCCAGAGAGAAAATGCCAAAATCCAAGATTTTGGAGGGCTTGCGTAAAAACGAAAAACGATGAGCGAATTGAGTGTAAAGAGTTTCCAATCAAGAACTTGGGCATACTGGTTCCTATTGGTGAGTCTATTGAGCATTACGGCTTTGGATGCAGCCACTCCAACCCTCAGGGACATTCTTCCACGGGGCGGACAACAAGGAAGCACACTGGAAGTACGGATCACGGGAGCATATTTGAGCGATACGGAAGAAATCTTCTTTCACACCTCCGGGATCGAGGCGGAGAAAATCATTCCCGACACCGACCAACGCCTCAAGGCAGTGCTGAAGATAGCCGCCGATGCGAAATTGGGACAACACGAAATGCGGATTCGCACCGCATCGGGCATCAGCACGATGAAAACCTTTTGGGTGGGACCGTTTCCAAACGTCGATGAAACGGAGCCAAACTCCGAATTCGAAAAGGCTCAAAAGGTGGCCATGAATTCCACGGTCAATGGAAGGATCCTGAACGAAGACGTGGACTATTACGAAATAGAAGTAAAGAAGGGGCAGCAGATTTCGGCGGAAGTCGAGGCAATCAGGTTATCCGGTGCGCTTTTCGATCCTTACGTTGCGATCCTCGACGCCAAGCGTTTCGAACTGGCCGCCTGCGATGACTCCGCCTTGTTGCTGCAGGACAGCGTGGCCAGCGTGATCGCCCCCGAGGACGGCATATACAGGATCGAGATAAGAGACAGTTCCTATCGCGGATCCAGCAACTTTTATTATCGACTTCACGTGGGCCACTTCCCTAGGCCCCTAATCGCCTTTCCGGCTGGAGGAAAGGCGGGCGAAAAGCTGGAGGTTACGTTGATGGGTGATCCGGGAGGGCCGATCAAGAAGACATTGCAGTTGCCAGCTCAAGCGGATCCGAATTTCGGGTACTTTCCCGAAAACAACGGCACCTTCGCTCCATCACCGAACAAAATCAGGGTCACTGACTATCCGTCGATTCGGGAAGTCGAACCGAACAACAACTGGAAGCAAGCCACTGCTACCGAACTGGCTCTTCCCTTGGCTTTCGACGGAATCATTGCGGAAGACGGCGACACGGACTATTTCAAATTCAAGGCAAAGAAGGGACAAAGGTTCAACTTCAGAGCCAACGCGCGTTCGGTTTCCTCTCCCTTGGATCCCGTGCTCAACATCCGGGATGCAGCGGGGAAATCACTCAAGGGCAACGACGACGCCAACAATGGTCCGGATAGTTTGATCAACTTCACGATTCCGGCGGATGGAGAATATATCATCAGCGTATACGATCATCTCCGCAAAGGCGGACCGCGTCACGTCTACCGCATCGAGACCGAAGCCTTCCTGCCGGAGGTCGTCGCCTCCATACCATACATGCGGCAAAGAGATTCTCAATCCCGACAGATGATGCCGGTTCCCCGTGGCAACAGGGTAGCCACCATCATGAACGTCACCCGCCGCAACTTCAGCGGCGAACTTGCATTCCTCGCCCAGGGGCTACCGGAAGGCGTCGTCATGCATGCTCCCAAAGCAGCCTCCAACCTGACCCAAGTTCCCATCGTGTTCGAGGCATCGGAAAACGCTCCTCTGGCCAAGGCTTTAGTCGACCTGCGAGTTCGGCACGTCGGAGAAAAGGGCAAAACGATCGAAGGCGGTTTTCGTCAAAAAATCGACTTGGTTTACGGTCCGCCGAACAACCGTACCTACCTTGAATCTTCACTCGACCGACTGGCTGTAGCCGCAACGAAGAAAGCTCCTTTTTCCATCCAGCTCGTCAAACCGGCCACGCCCATCATGCAATCGGGTTCCATGGCCCTCAAGGTCGTAGCCAAGAGGGATGCCAACTACACGGAAGCCATCAACGTGCGCTTGCTGACACGCCCTCCGGGAATCGGCGCCAGCAGCAGCGTGACCATTCCAGCGGGCAAGACCGAAGCCCTTTATCCAATCACGGCCAATGGAGGAGCCGCCGTGGGTACTTGGCAAATCGCCATGCTCGGAGCCGCCAAGACATCTCATGGGGAAGTCCTCGCCTCCACTAAACTAGTGGACCTCGTGGTCGAACCTCCCTACCTCGGCATTAAAATCAACATGAGCGCCATCGAAAGAGGCAAGGAAGGTGAAATCATCTGTGAAGTGGAACGAAAAAGAGCTTTTGCAGGAGAAGCCTTGGTCACCTTGCATGGGTTGCCTGCCAAAGTCACTACCACGCCACAGAAAATCGACGCAAATGCGACTCAAGTGGTCTTTCCCATAACGACCGACCCAACGGCAAGGGCCGGGCTGAGTCGCAATCTCTTTTGTTTCGTGAAAGTCCCGCTTGGAGAAAACATCCTGAATCACAGCTTGGGACAAGGAGGGAAACTGCGCATGGACAACCCACCACCCGCTCCCAAGAAACCGGTCGCCGCAAAACCAAAGCCAGAGGCGCCGGCAGTAGCGGCCAAGCCTAAACCAAAACCGGCCAAGCCACTCAGTCGCTTGGAAAAACTTCGTTTGGCAGCAAAAGAAGCTGCCGAAGATGGGACGAAATAGGCATATCGGGGAAATCAAATTGAAACGCTTGCTACCTATATTCTTTCTGACCTACGGGTTGACTCTCGCCGAGGAAACGCAAAAGCCAGAGGATGCAGCCAAGGCGGAGCAACCCTCTACCAAGCAGGCTCCGGCGCCAAGCACGGTTCCCGAAAAAAAAGCGACCGTGGTAAAACCTGCGACTCCCGTCAAACCCACGCCTAAGCCAGAGGTCAAACCCGAGGTAACGGAAGCACCCAAGGCCCCACCAGCCGCTCCCCCTGATTTCCACCGCGAAATTCGAGGCATTCTGGAAGTCTCGTGTATCCAATGTCATGGGGCTGAAAAGCAAAAAGGGGAATTACGCCTGGACACCTTGGCTCACGCAACCAAGGGCGGTGACGGCGGAGCCGCCATTACCCCTGGCAACTGGGCCAAAAGTTCCTTGATCGAGCGCATCGTTCTACCAGCGGATGACGACGACGTCATGCCTCCCAAGGGCGACCCGCTGAAACCGAAGCAAATCGATCTATTAAAACGCTGGGTCGCGGATGGGGCCAAATGGCCACGAGGAGTGGAACTGCAAGAATTGACGGAAAAACAATTGTCGATGCGTCAAGCAGCCGAAAGGAAAAATTTGGTGAAACTTTCGGTCTACCCAACGGAGGTGAATCTCGAAACAAAAAAGGATTTTCACAAGCTCGTGGTGGTAGCCAAGTACGACGATGAGGTCACTCGGGACGTCACGGCCGAATCCTCCTTCACTCTCTCCGACCCCAAGAAAGCG
Organism: Opitutia bacterium; assembly: GCA_002721705.1. GTDB lineage: Bacteria > Verrucomicrobiota > Verrucomicrobiia > Opitutales > Seribacteraceae > UBA2993. Next base: position 5,979 of record PBLJ01000024.1, on the reverse strand, counting down.
GATCTTGCGAACGCCACTCTGCGACCACTCGAGGATGGCAATGCCACCTTGGTGGTCAGCCACCGCGGGAAGAGAGTCGAAGTGCCAGTCCGCGTCAAGGGAGCGAATACACCGCGCCCCGTCAGCTTCAAGCTCGACGTGATGCCAGTTTTCATGAGGGCTGGATGCAACACGGGCTCCTGTCATGGCTCCGCCCGAGGACAGGACGGGTTCATGCTCTCGCTCTTCGGGTACGACCCGGAAGGCGATCATTTTCGGATCACGAGGGAACTGGGCACTCGCCGCGTCAACTTGGCCATTCCCGAGGAAAGCATGCTGATCGAAAAAGCTCTGGAGACCGTGCCGCATACCGGTGGTAAATTGTTTGAGAAAGACAGCGAACACTGGAAAACCCTGGTTCAATGGCTCCGTGACGGCGCCCCCAAGGATTCCAAGGACGTAGCCAAGCCGGTTGGGATAGAAATCCTGCCCAAGGACGCCTTGCTCGAGGGAGCCGGCGCCACCCAGCAGATGACGGTGATCGCGCGCTATTCGGATGGAACCGACAGGGACGTCACCCCCTTGGTCGTATTCCAGTCAAACAACGACGTATCGGCTGCAATCGACGAGCACGGTTTAGTCACTGCGGGTAAGAGAGGGGAAGCTTTCATTATCGCGCGCTTCAACGTGTTCACCGTTGGGTCCAACTTCGTGGTCATCCCCGAGAACCTGGACTACGAACGTCCCAAGACGAAGGAAAACAACTACGTGGACACCCTCGTCCACAACAAGTTGCACAAGTTGAGGATCACGCCGTCGGAACTGTGCTCAGACGAAGTTTTCTTGCGGCGCGTGTCCCTTGACGTCACCGGGACTCTCCCCTCCGCGGAATTGCACCAACGCTTCACCATGGACCAATCTCCCGACAAAAGAGCGAAGCTGGTCGACGAATTGCTCGAACGAAAGGAATTCACTGAAACTTGGGTCATGAAATTCGCCGAGCTTCTGCAAATCCGCACCAACGACAACAACGGCGTAAGCTACAAGGCCACCCTGCTTTATTTCAACTGGTTGAAGGACCGTATCGCCAATAACGTGCCGATGGATCAGATCGTGCGCGAACTACTTTCGGCGACCGGTGGTACCTTCACCAATCCTTCCACCAACTTTTATCAAATCGAGAGAGATTCCCTCAAGCTCACCGAAAACGTGGCCCAGGTATTTATGGGCATGCGTCTACAATGCGCCCAATGCCACAACCATCCTTTCGACCGCTGGACTCAGGACGATTATTATTCATTCGCCTCCTTTTTCACCCAAGTCGGACGCAAAAGGGCGGCTGACCCTCGTGAATCCATCATATACAACCGCCGCAGCGGAGAAGCCAATCACCCCATCCACAATAAGCCCATGCCGGCGAAATTCCTTGGCGGCGAAGCTCCCGTCATCAAATCGGGGCAAGATAGGCGCGTGGTTCTTTCCGAATGGATCGCCTCTCCCGACAACCCCTTCTTTGCGCGAAACTTGGCGAACTTGGTGTGGGCTCATTTCTTCGGCCAAGGCATCATAGAACCGGTCGACGACGTACGAGTTTCGAACCCGGCTTCCAATCCCGAGCTGCTGGATGAGTTGGCGAAACGCTTCACCGCCTACAACTACGATTTCAAGAAACTGGTTCGCGACGTCTGCAATTCTCGAATCTACCAATTGTCGACGCGCCCCAACGCGAGCAATGAAAGCGATCTTCGAAACTTCGCCCGATCCAAAGTGAGGCGCCTGCGAGCAGAAATCCTGCTCGATGCCATCTCGCAAGTGACCGGCACTAAAAACAAATTCCAAGGCTTACCCTTGGGTGCCCGGGCCGTGCAAATCGCGGATGGCCGGGTTTCCAACTATTTCCTCACCACCTTCGGCCGAGCCACCCGCGAAACGGTTTGTTCCTGCGAAGTGAAAATGGAGCCCAACCTGTCTCAGGCGCTGCATCTGCTTAACGGCGACGTCATAAACAATAGGATTACACAGGGCAACTTGGTCAAAACCATGCTCGATGAAGGCAAGGACCCAGGCATGGTGGTGGAAAACCTCTACGTCCGTGCCCTGTCTCGCCGTCCCACGGATGCTGAAAAAGCCAACCTTTTGGCTGCGATCAATGCAGAAGAGGACAAGAAAGTCCCTCTTGAGGACGTCTTCTGGGCCATCCTCAATTCAAAGGAATTCATTTTCAATCACTAGGGCTCGAAGACCGGTCCTTTGCATAGAGATGATTGCCAAAAGCCTTCGCGCACCATCCCTTTGGGTGATGCCATGGGTCTGTCTTTTGCCGGGTGGCCCCCTTATGGCCACACCCGAAAAACCTAACTTCCAAGACGACGTCCTGCCCCTCTTCGAACAATCCTGCAACTCGTGCCACAATCCCGACAACGCAAAGGGTGGATTGGACCTTACCAGCATGTCCGCGCTTCTCGCGGGAGGAAGTAGCGGAGACGCGGTGGTTCCCGGCGATGGGCCCAACAGCTACCTCTACAAATTAGTCGCCCGGATCGAAAAGCCCTACATGCCGAGGGAAAAGGAAAAGCTTCCCCAAGCCGAGATCGACCTGATCAGGAAATGGATCGATCTCGGTTTGTTGCCCACAGCCACGGGCAAACCAATTCAAAAGAAAAAATCCAGCTTGAACCTAGCCCTGGGGACCGTTTCCACAGGTAAACCGGATGGCCCTCCGCCCATGCCCGAACAACTGGCCTTGGAGCCAAGCGTCGTCACCGCGCGGCCAGCTGCGATTTCCGCCATGGCGGTAAATCCATGGTCCCCTTTGGTCGCCTTGTCGGGACAAAAGCAAGTCACCTTATACCATACCGACTCGCGGGAGATTCTCGGTGTGCTCCCCTACCCCGAAGGATTCGTCGAGTCGCTCGTCTTCAGTCGCAACGGCCTCTTGCTGATGGCAGGAGGCGGAAGAGGAGGAAAGAGCGGGCGCATAGCGGCCTGGGAGGTAAAGACCGGGCGACGAGTTCTCACCTTGGGAGAGGAGTACGACACCATCTTGGCCTCCGATCTTTCTTCCGACCAAACCTTGGTCGCTCTGGGAGGACCGGCGAAGAGAATCAAGGTTTATGACCTAGCCACCGGTGAAATTCTTCATAACGTAAAGAAACATTCGGAATGGGTCACGGCAGTTGCCTTCAGCCCGGATGGCGTGCTCTTGGCCACGGGGGATCGCAATGGAGGACTCCACGTATGGGAAGCTCGCAGCGGAAATCTCTTTTACACCTTGGATGGGCACAAGCAAGCGATCACCTCGCTGTCATGGCGAACCGACTCCAATCTCCTGGCATCGGCTTCGGAGGAAGGAAGCATCCGCACTTGGGAAATGTTCAATGGGAAACAAGTGCGAACCTGGACGGCTCATGGAGGCGGCGCACTCTCCGTCGACTTGGACAAAAAAGGGAATTTCGTTACTGCGGGCAGAGACAAGACCGTGAAAATATGGAACCCGGACGGCGGGGTCACTCGTACCCTCTCCGGTTTTCCCGAGATGACGCTCGAGGCTCGTTTTTCTCATGATGGGTCGCAGGTAATAGTAGGAGACTGGACCGGAGCAGTTAGTATATGGAAGGTCTCGGACGGAAAGAAAGAAGGTGATTTATTGGCAAATCCACCTAGTTTGACGACAAGGTTGAACCAAGCCTCGGAACAAGTCGTCCAACGTGAAAAGGCAAACTCGGCAGCGAAGGCGAAGCATGCATCCTTCGTAAAAGCCTTGGCCGCCGCGAACGAGAAACTTGTCGAAGCAAAGGCCGTTGCAAGCGCAGCGGAAACCGCCCGCAAGGCCGCCGAGGCGACCTTGGTCAATGCCAAGAAAGCGCTTGAGGCAGCCACCCTTGCCCGCAACCAGTCCGCCCAGAAAAAAGCCACTCTGGAAGGGAAGCGAAACGAGGAAAAAAAGAAGTTGGACGATGCTCGCAAAGGGCAAACCTCGAACAAGACGCAGGCAGATAATTGGAGCAATCGGTCCTCTTTTCGTTCCAATCAGATAAGCATGCTGAGAGAAACGCACCGTAAAGCCAGGCAAGCTCATGACGCTTTACCGGAAGACTCGTCCCTGAAGGAAGCCGTTGGCAAACAACTGGAAGCTCTCACTGCGATGGAGAAGGCTTTAACTCAAGCGAGGGGAAAAACAGCCGCTCATTTGGCCAAAGCCGAGGAATTCGCAAAGTTGGAAATGAAATACGCGACGGCCCTGCAAGCTGCTGAAAAGGCCTTGGCCAACGCAGAAAAGCTGCTCGCCCAAAGTGAAACCGCGCGCCTGGAAAAGGAATCCGCGATGAAGGTTGCGGAGACAGACCGAGCTACGAAGGTCGGCGCTCACGAAAAGGCCCTTGCCGAGCAGGAAAAGCGAACCCAAGAGCAAGCGGCGGCAACGGCAGCGGAAAAGGGCCCGGCGCAAGAACTTGCAGCCACGCAGGCCTCCTTGGTGGTTGCTCGCAATTCAGTTTCCAGGTGGAAAGCGGAGCAAATCAACGTCATGAGGCACGTTGAACTTGGTAAACTCCATGAATTGCAAAAAGAGTTCAACGGTCTCGCGAATCTCGCATCGGAAGCCAAAAAGGTACACGATCGAGCCCTCGCCGCGTTGGAAGCGGCTCGCAAAGCCTTGGAGGAGGTTCCTGCCAAAATAAAGGCGAGCGAGGAAGCGCTTGCCCAGAGGCAAGACACTGTGGGAACGGAAACCAAAAAGCTGGAGCTATCCCATTCGAAGGCGAAGGAAAAACAAGGCTTTCTCGACCAAGTGCAAAACATTGCCACCGCCACCAAGGCGAAAGCCGCCGGGGATGCGCAAAACGCAGAACTGGCGGCCGCCACCAAGAAATTGGCGGAAAGCCTCGAATTGCTGAAGAAAGACTTGGGGAACGCTCAAGCGGGAATCGTTTCCCAAAAGGAAAACCTGCAAACCGCTCTATCAGACGTCCAGCAGGCCCAAGCCAATCTCGAGCAAACCAAGCAATTCACTACGTCGGCCCCAAAACTCGTCCAGGAAAAAGAAACCGTCACTCAGGAAACGAAAACGAAAGTCGACGAGAAAAACAAGGCCCGCGACGAATTCAAAACGAAGGTGGACGCGCAAGGGAACAAAGTGGAAACGCTTCGCAAGCAATACCTCGACACCCTGCCGGATTAAAGCTGCACCACATCAACCTTTTTAATTCAACAGGCATTGACTCAGTCTGAGGACTGAGGAACAATCAACTACTCTTGTAAGAAATTTAGCCAGCCATCTCAAAATCAAGGAGCTTTAATGTCACATCTAGTCACTGCATTTGCGATAGTTTTGTTTGCCTTGTCAGGCTTGGCTTTTCTTGCAGGAGTTTACGTTCTTCTTAGGAGCCAATCGGCGGTTCATGAAATCGAAGCGTTCATCATCTTAAACATTAGCTCCATTTTCCTTATTGGCGCCGTGATTACTTTCTCGATTAACTGGCTGGCAAAATTGCAGCGGGGCCAAAAGGATTAAACGTTCATTTGAGAGAAAAGTATATTGGCCCCGGATAGCAGCTCTTAGCAGTTCATCATCCATTTGCAACCGACCTCCTCACCAATCCGGGCAAAAGCCAATTCCGGAGCATTGAGGCTTCGTCCCGGAGGTGAGCTGACGCCCCAAGTGCGAAAGAGTCTCCTGCGACCGATGCGAACCGTGTGCAATTCGTTTGCCTGCACTTCTTTCCGCACCGTCCAAGTCGCTAGGATACCAATGCCAAAACCGGATTTGATCAATTCCTTTACGGCATCCACGTTGCTCATTTCAACGAACGATGAAATTTTCAAGTTCTCTTGCTTCAGGTAATCCATGACCAAAGGGAAAGTATAACTGCTCTTGTTGCACAGAATGAAGTTCTGCGAATCCACTTCCTCTTTGTCCAACCAGCCTCTTTCAATCCAAGGATGCCCCTGAGGCACGACGATTTGCAACTCGTCGCTAAACCATGGCAAGAACTCCATCTC